>JASLMY010000088.1 GCA_030746295.1 Alphaproteobacteria bacterium
CTTGGCCGTAGTGACCTGGTCCAGCTTCGGTCGCCATCAGGTGATCCTGCCCTGGATGCAGATCGCAGGCGCCGACGACGCCGAGGTCGCAGCGACGATCCTCGAGCTCGACTACGCGCGCCAGCGGGTGGCCCGGCATGGCACCCAGACCGACATCGCCTTCGCCATCGAGGTTGGCGTCGATCAGCTCGACGAACTGCCCTGGTCGGCGAGCCAACGGGTCGTCAACGTAGTCGCCGACGGCATCTCCAACATCGGCCGGGTCGCCAGCGTCGACCGCGACGCCGCGCTCGCCCGCGGCATCACCGTCAACGGCTTGATCATGGCCCGCGGCTCGGCCATCGAGGTCATGTCGCGCTATTTCCGGCGCGAGGTTATCGGCGGCCCCACCTCCTTCCTGCAGGTCAGCACCAGCAACGAGGACTTCGCGCGCGCGATGTTGCGGAAGATGGTGCTGGAGATGGTGCGGCTCGGCGCGCAGAAGGCGCCCGCTGGCTAGTGTCCCGAATCAGAAGTTCGCAATCGTTTGTGGCAAGCGCCCGACGTACTTCTGATTCGATAAGGACACTAGCAACTCTTTGATTGTAGTGTGGTTTAGGGATTTGAAGTTCCTCGCGGTGCTTGCACCAACAATAATAGGAACTACAAATCCACCACACTAGAGCCCACCGCTCGGTCGGATTTTCGTCAGGCTCGGCCCAGGCGCGACTGCCACTGGCCGATCGCGCCAGGCGACGTCATGATATGCCCGAGGAGTGGGCGAGATGACGAAGACCGACTGCGACATTCTCATCCGAAACGGTCAGCTCGTGACCATGGACCCGGCGCGCACGATCTACCGCCCGGGCGCGGTGGCGGTACGCGACAGGCGCATCGTCGACGTCGGGCGAGAGGCCGATGTGACCGCCAGGGTCGCGCCAGATCGAACCATCGATGCCGGTGGCGGCATCGTTCACCCGGGCTTCATCGACGCCCACAACCACATCGTCCACACCACCTGCCGCGGCGTCTTCGACGGCATTCACAGCGTCGGCGCGGCACCCGTCAACTTCGCCACCTGGAAGGCCGGCGTCACCGACGCTGACGAGGCCTGCGCCACCCGAATGGCGGGCCTGGAAATGCTGCGCTCGGGCTTCACCATGTTCATCGAGCCGGGCTCGCTGTTCTCCACCGCGGCCGCCGCCCAGGCGGTGGAAGAGGTCGGAATGCGGGCGCTCTTCGCGCCGCTCTATCTCTGGGACCGGCACGAGACCTTCGAGGCCATCCCCGCCCTCGCGGCGCCTGAGCTGATGGCCCGGGCGCCGATCGACCAGGCCCGCTGTCTCGAACAGCTCGACGCCGAGCTGCATCGCAACGGTGACGCGGACGCCCTCGTTCGCGGCTACGTCTTCGTCTATGGCGAGGGCACGGCGACAACGGAGCTGCTGCAGGCTGCCCACGCCGTGGCCCGCGAGCACGGCGTGCCGTTGCACATTCACGCCGGCTACTTGCCGGGGGTCGCCGAGGTCTACCGATCGCTGACCGGCACCGGCCAGGTGACCCACCTGCAAGAACTGGGTGTCCTCGATGCGGGAACCGTGATCGTGCACGCCAACGCCCTCGACGACGCCGAGGAAGCCGCCTTACGGACAAGCGGCTGCCAGGTCGTCTGGTGCCCGGCGGCGTTCCTCTCGCTTGGCATCGCGACCGCTGTACCGTTTCGGATGGCGGCCCGCCACCGTGCCGGCGTCGCCATCGCGCTCGGCGCCGACGGCACTTTCGACGGGCCGCCAGCTGAGACCATGCGGGCGGCCCGCTTCGTATCGCAGAGCTATGCGGATTCGCTGACGCCCGAGACCCTGTTGGAGATGCAGACGCTCGAGGCCGCGGCGGCGGCCGGCATGGCGACCGAATTGGGCAGCCTGGAAGCCGGCAAGCGGGCCGATATCGTGATCCGCAACCCGGCCGCAGCCGAAGCGTATCCCGACAACAACCCCGCCCATATCCTGGCCTTCAACATGGGCCCCGGCAGCGTCGAGACGGTACTCGTCGATGGCCGCATCGTTCTGGCGGACGGCCGCTCGACCCGGGTCGACGAGGCCCGGGTCTACCGAGAGGTCTCGGGCTCGGTGGCCGAGCGCGCCGGCCGCCTCGGCATCGATCCGGGCCCGGCCTGGCCGGTCGTCGGCGACGCCTGAACCACTGGGAATTGATCCCTTCTGCTAGACTGGCAGCATGCACCGATTTGGTCTCGCCGCCGCTCTCCTGGCCGGCCTGGCGGTCGCCGGGCCTGGTCGCGTTACGGCCCCGGCAGCCGCCGACAGCGCAGCCGAGGCGCGGGCGGCCTATGAGATCGGATTGCGCTACTACCGCCGGCACACGAGGGATGACTACCGGATCGCGGTCAAGGCGCTGAAGGCCGCGATCGCCAAGGCGCCGCGCCTCTTCCGCGCTCATGCCGCCCTGGCCTGGGTCTACTGGGAGAGCCACCAGCGCGCCTGGCACGAGGAGCTGGGGCTCGCGACGGCCGTGGAAGCGCGCGACCTGGCAAAGAACTACCTCGGCCATGCCCTGGAGGCGCCGACTCCGCTGGCCTTGGCCCTGCAAGCCGTGCTGCTGCGGGAAACGGGCCGACACGATTCCGCGCTCCGCTACGCGAGGCGAGCCGTCGCCCGAGCGCCGGAGGATCGGGACGCCCGCGTCGCCCTGGCACAGGAGCTGCACTATGCGGGCCGGGCGGCGGAGGCGATGACGGTCTTGGAGGCAATGACGCCGCGAGGCGCCGAGCTGCCGGCCCGCCACGCCGCCGTCGCCGGCATGGCCTATTTTCAGGCCGGCGACTATTCCCGCGCGGCGGCCCACTTGGAAGGGAACGAGCGCTGGCCAGTCCGAAACCGCGTCGTCCTGGCCGCGAGCTACGGCCATCTCGGCCGCAAGGCGGCGGCGCGCCGGATCGTCGCCGAGCTGACAGCACTCGCCGCCGCGCGCGGCACGCCGCCCTTCCGCGCCGGCCTAGCCGAGGACTGGAGCTATGCCGACCGGGACTCCAAGGACCGCCTGCGCCAAGGCCTTCTGAAGGCCGGCATGGAAGAATGAGACGGCGTTCCAGCCGCCGCCGCGATGGCGTTGCGCGTTGGGCCGACCTAGTCTGCACGATCGTCGATCCAACGAGAGCGAGGGCCAGATGTCGTTGCCGATCCATCACATGATCGCGGGCGGGCCGAGGCCGGTCGCGCCCTTCTCCCACGCCGTCGAGGCCGACGGCTGGGTCTTCGTCACCGGCCAGATGCCGACGGACCCGACGGCACCCGAGGCGGCACTGCCGGAAGGCATCGAGGTACAGACGTGCCGCGTCATGGACAACCTGGTGCTGGTCCTCGACGGGCTCGGCCTGACGCTCGCCAACGTTACCTTCGCGCGCGTCTACCTGACCGAGTTCAAGCGCGATTACGAAGCCATGAACCGAGCCTACCAGTCCTACTTCGAGCCGGGCGCATTGCCGGGCCGAACCTGCGTCGGGGTGACGGCGCTGGCCGTCGACGCCCTGGTCGAGATCGACCTGATCGCCAGACGGCCCTAGCGGAAGGGCTCGATCGCAATGCTGGCGCCGCGGCGCAGGTGGTCGTACTCGGTCATCCGGGCGGGGCCGAAGATCTGGATGCCGCGGGCACGTTGGCGCTCGAATTCGGCCTTGCTGGCCGCCGTCACCGCCGCCTCCACCGGGACGCCCTTCGCCAGGGCCAGCTCGATCACGCCCTCCATCGCGGCCAGCACCTCGGGCCCGTCCCAGCGCCCGTGCAAACCCATGTCGGCCGCCAAGTCGCCGGGGCCGAAGACCACCGCGTCGACGCCCTCGTGCGCGATCAGGGCCTCGGCGTTCTCGATCCCCTTGGCCGACTCGATCTTCAGCATCAGCAGGGTCGCCTCGTTGGCTTCGGCGCAATAGCGCGCCGAATCCTCGATCCGGTAGTCGGCGTTGGGGCCGTGCGCCAGCGCCCGCTCGCCAAGCGGGGGATATTTCATACCGCGGACCAGCTCGTCGACTTGGCTGGTCGTCTCCGCATGGCAGAGGCAAAAGCCCATGGCGCCGGCATCGAGCAGGCGCGAGACCTCGGGCCGCGAGGCCGCCGGGATGGTCACTGCCGGGCTCAAGCCGTTGTCGCGCGCCATCATCAGGAAGCTCGTCAAGGTCTCGGGGTTGTGCAGGATGTGCTCGGTTTCGACCAGCAAGAGGTCGTAGCCGAGCTGGGCCACGATCTTGACCACCGAAGGCCGGAGGGATTCGAAGACGTTGAAGGCGACGATTGGCTCGCCCTGCTTCAGGCGCGCTTTCGCCGGGTTCTCGATCAAGGGACTGTCGTTGGACATCGCAGGCACTCCGTCGACAGAGGGGAAAGCGGAGACGATAGGCGATCGAGAGCGGCCGGAACAGGCTTCTCCGAACCGGCTGTCGGTGAATCGTGTCACTTGTCACTGGATTGAAACGCAATGCCGCCAATATTTGATTATAATGCGCGACAATTGGCTTCCTTCGAGGGAGCCGAACCAAGGGGAGACGCCTTCGATGCGGATCGGGTCATGCCTCGTTCTGGCCGGCCTGCTGCTCTCGACCGAGAGCCTCGCCGCCGAATGGGCGAGCATCGTCTTCGAGCCCGAGAGCGGCGCCATCCTGCAGGCCGAAGAGGACCGGGCACCGCGGTATCCTGCCTCGCTGACCAAGATGATGACCGCCTATCTGGTCTTGGAGGCGGTCAAATCCGGCAAGCTGAAGCTCACCCAACCCCTGAAGATTTCGAAGGCGGCTGCGGCCCAGCCGGCGGTCGATCTGAGCCTCAGGGCCGGCCGCACGATCACTGTCGAAGAGGCGCTATACGCCACGATCCTGCGCTCCGCCAACGATGCCGCGGTGGTCCTGGCGGAAGCCGTCGACGGCAGCGAAGAGGCCTTCGCCTACCACATGACGGCCAAGGCCCGCACGCTCGGCATGCGCGGCACCCTCTTCGCCAATGCGACCGGGCTGCCGCATCGGAGCCATATCAGCTCCGCTTACGACATGGCGCTGCTGGCCCGCGCCCTGTTGCGGGACTATCCGAACCGGTACCCGATCTTCGCCCAAACCAGCGCCAGCTACGGCAAGCGGCGCTACGGCACCATCAACGGCTGGCTGACCGCCTATCGTGGGGCCGACGGCATCAAGACCGGCTTCACCTGCGCGGCGGGTTACAACCTCGTCGCCTCGGCCAAGCGGGACGGCCGCCGCCTGATCGCGGTGGTCATGGGCGGGCGCAGCCCCGGTGCCCGCGCCGGCAAGGCCCGCGCCCTGATGGATGCGGCCTTCAAACAGGCGGCCAAGCCGGGCGGCGCGGCCGCGCGCCTCGGAACCCTGGGCCGGGGGCCGGCGATCTTGAAGGTCGGGGCGCCGCCGCACGTCTTGCCCGGCGGCAAGTGCGCGAGCTCGAAAAAGGTCAAGAAAAAGGCCTTGCTCGAAGGCGGCCCCTTCCCCGGCTGGGGCGTTGTCTTCGGCTCCTACTCCTCGAAATCGAAGGCCTTGGCCGCGATTAAGAAACGCCGCGGCGCGCTCGGCAAGCTGGCCTCAGGCGCCCGCCCCGCGGTGGTAGCGAAGGCGCGCGGCGGCGTGGTCCGCTTCAGTGCCCTGCTGGTGTCGTTAAAGGAGGCCGCCTCGATGAGCGCCTGCCGGCGGCTCCGGGACGCAGGAGACTATTGCCTCAGGCTCCGGCCGGCGGTCCTCAACAACACGACGGCGAAATGGCGCTGAAGCGGATGCCGGTAACGGGGGAATTCCGCTAGGCTCGATGCCCCGGAGCAAGGAGGGCACGAGCGTGCGCGAACCGCGGATCAAGACTGAAAAGGCCGACGGCATCGGCCGGCTTCGCTTCAATCGGCCGGATCGGCTGAACGCCTTCGATAACGCGTTGATGGCCGACGCCATGGCGGCGCTCGACGCTTTCGATGCCGACGACGCGGTCCACGCCGTCGTCGTCTCCGGCGAGGGCCGCGCCTTCTCGGCCGGCTTCGACCTCAAGGCCGCGGCCGAACGCAACCTCGACAGCGTCGACAAAGTGCGGGCGCAGATGGGGTTGCAATTCGACTTCGTTACGTCGTTCTGGCACACGGCCAAGCCGACGATCGCCGCCGTCGAGGGCTATTGCCTGGCCGGCGCCTTTGAGCTCTCGCTCGCCTGCGACATGACGGTCGCGGCCGAAGATGCGGTCTTCGGCGAGCCCGAGGTCCGCTTCGGCACCGGAGCCGTGGCGATGCTCTTCCCCTGGGTCACGGGACCTAAGCAGGCGAAAGAGATCCTGCTGACCGGCGCCGACCGCATCGCCGCCGCCGACGCCTTGCGCATGGGCCTCGTCAACCGGGTGGTGCCGCCGGGCGAGGCCGAGGCCGCCGCACTGGCCTTGGCGCGTCAGGTCGCCCGCGCGTCCTCGGTCTCGGTCCGCCTCACCAAGCAGGCGATCAACCGCAGCTACGAGGCCATGGGCATGCGACAGGCGCTGGCCACCGGCCTCGACATCGACGTCGAGATCAACGCGACGCCGTCGTGGGAGAAGCTGGAGTTCGCCCGCATTCGCAAGGAAGAAGGCCTGAAGGCCGCGATTGCCTGGCGCGACGCCCGTTTCGCCGAGGATGCGGAGGACTAGGGGTCTTCCGACCCCGCCCCCATCAGATGCCGAAGATCGAGGCGAGGCCCGTGCGTTCGGCATGGGCCGCCATCTCGGCCTCCGGCGGAGCGGCGATAGGCTCGGCGGCCGCCCTCAACACTGCCGGCAGCAGGTCGACATCGCCAACCGAGTTCAGGAAGAGGCCCGGCTGCGCCAGGATCCAATGCACCGCCCGGCGGATCTCGTCCTCCGCCTCCAGCGGCTCGTACCAGGTGGTTCGCGCCCGCGTCTGGCCGGCGGCCCAGGGGCCGCGCGCCAATGACTTGATGGTCTGCACGGCGACGTTGCGCTCAGCACAGACCTCCCGCACGGCCTCGAAGTCGCGGGCGTAGCCCTCGCGCGAGGCACAGACCCAGTTCCAGGGCATCAGCACGGAATCGAAGTCGAAGCGCGCCAGCGAGCGGCGGTGCATGGCGGCGACGTTCCAACCGTGCCCGGTGACGCCGATGAAGCGCACCAAGCCCTCGTCCCGGGCCTCGATGGCCGCCTCCAGGGCACCGCCGGGGCCGAACGCCTGATCCCATTCATCGGGATGGATGAGGGCATGGAGCTGGAAGAGGTCGACGCGGTCGACCCGAAGCCGCTCCAGCGAGCGGCGCAAGCCCTCGGCCGCACCCTCGTAGCCACGCTCGCGGGTCTTGGTGGCGAGGAAGAAATCGTCCCGATGGCGGTCCATCCAAGGGCCGATCCGCAACTCGGCATCGCCGTAGGCTGCCGCCGTGTCGATGTGGTTGACGCCGTATTCCAGCAGCAAATCGAAGACCCGGTCGGCCGTCGCCTGGTCGACCTTGCCGAGCGCGGCGGCACCGAAGAGCACGGCCGAGCTCTCGTGCCCGGTGCGCCCGAACGGGCGCTTCTCGATCGCCATGGCGGTATCTCCCCCTGTTGCCCTGATGGATGCATAATGCGTCCAAGCTGGGCGGAATCAAAGCGTCATGCCGGCCGATAGCGTGAGATGCCAAGGAACAAGCGATGTCCGATCTGGGGATGCGAATTAGAGGTCTGCTGGAAGCATCGGGGCTCGAATTCCAGATCGTCGACTGCGATCCGGAACTCGCCGACACCGCCGTCTTCTGCGAGCACTACGGCCATTCGCTGGCGCATTCAGCCAACACGATCGTGGTCCGCTCGAAGACCGGCGAGGAGAAGTACGCCGCTTGCCTGGTGTTGGCGACCTGCCGGCTCGACGTCAACAAGGCGGTGCGCAAGAAGCTGGGCGCGCGCAAGGCCTCCTTCGCCTCGCCCGAGGAGACGCAAGCGGCGACCGGCATGACGCTCGGCGGAGTGACGCCCTTGGCCCTGCCGGCGTCGCTGCCGCTCTGGGTCGACAGCCGGATCATGGATCTGGACTACGTGATCCTGGGCGGCGGCGACCGTGCCTCCAAGATCATCGTCGATCCGGCGCTCTTCCGCACCACCGCGAACACCGAGATCGTCCCCGACCTCGCCAAGGAGGCAAGTTGAGGGGCCTGGTTTTTCAGGGCATCCTACGGCTATAGAAGGATACGCGGCCAACGGAGCCAGGGGTATGAAGTCAATCACAAGCAACAGCGTCGAAGTTCGACGGGTGGCCGGGGCGCTCGGCGCCGAAATACTGGGTGCCGACCTCTCGAACGGCATCGACGATACCGCCTTCGCCGCGATCCACGACGCCTTTCTCGCCCACGGCGTGATCTTCTTCCGTGACCAGGCGCTGACGCCCGAGCAACACCTGGCCTTCGCCCGGCGCCTGGGCGAGATCGACGTCAACAAGTTCTTCCCGACCGTCGAGGGCTATCCGGAGATCGCCGAGGTCCGCAAGGAGCCCCAGGACAGCCGCAATATCGGCGGCGGCTGGCACACCGACCATTCCTACGATGCCGAACCGGCCAAGGCCTCGATGCTCTATGCGCTCGAGCTGCCGGACTATGGCGGTGATACGCTCTTCGCCTCGATGTACGCGGCTTATGACGCCCTTTCCGACGGCATGAAGCGGCTTCTCGGGCGGCTCAACGCGGTGCACAGCGGGCGCCGCGCCTTCGGCACCGACACGACGGCAAGCGACGAGGGCCTGACGGCCAAGTTCAAGCGCTCGGAGATCGCGCATGCCGAAGTGGTGCATCCCGTCGTCGTCAGCCACCCGGAGACCGGGCGCGAGCTCTTATACGTCAACCCGGGCTTCACCGTCCGCTTCGAGGACATGACCGAAGAGGAGAGCCGGCCGCTCCTCGACTACCTCTACCAGCACGCCGCACGGCCTGAGTTCACTTGCCGCTTTCGTTGGCGCCCGGGCTCGGTGGCGCTCTGGGACAACCGGTCGACACATCACTTCGCGGTCAACGACTATTCGGGCCAACGGCGGCTGATGCGCCGGGTCACGATCCAGGGTGGGCCGCTCGGGCCTTAGAGTTCACCCAGCCGCACCGCTCGGCCCTCACGCGCCGAGGCCTGCGCCGCCAGGGCGAAGCGCAATATTTCTCGGCCTTCGGCGCCGGTGAGCTTCGGTGGCGAACCCGCCCGCAGCGCCTCGATGAAATGCCGCGTCGAGTGGACGAAGCTCGTCTCCCAGCCGGTCTCGAGGTCGGAATAGGCGCGGGTCTCGCCGTCGGCGTAGAGGATCACCGGTGCCGCGTCGCCGAGCCGGCCGTGGCCGCGGGTGACCCAAAGGACACCCCGGCTGCCGGTGATCTCGATGCGGTCGTCCATCGCATAATGGCGGGTCAGCACCTGCAGGTCCTTGGAATAGACGATCTCCAGGTTGCCGAGACGCCCACCCGGAAAGCGGAAGGAGATCAAGCTCGGGCAATCGAGCACCAGGCCATCGTCGGTCCGGGTCTCGCCGATCCAGGCATGCACTTCCTCGGCCTGCCCCATGAAGTGCCAGGCGAGCGCGAACTTGTGATGGCCGTCGTCGAAGGTGAGCGGGCTGCCGCCCGAGCGGCTGGCATCTTGGCGCCAAGCGGTCGCAGAGGCCGGCACCTGCCAGGCGTAGGCGGGATCGCCCTTGTTGGCCTTGATGCGGATCGTCAAGGGCTCGCCGATGGCGCCGGCCCCGATCAACTCCTTGGCCTTCACCACCGGCGGGTAGAAGAGGAAATTCTCGAAGACCTTGAAGGCGACACCGGCGGCATCGGCCCGGGCGACCAGGTCATCGGCTTCGGCCAGGCTCAGCGTCATCGGCTTTTGCAGCGAGACGTGCTTGCCGGCGGCGAAGGCGGCCTGGGCGATGGGGCCGTGCAGGTGATGCGGCACCAGGATCTCGACCATGTCGACATCCGACCGTTCCAGGAGGGCCCGGTAGTCGGCGAAGACCGGCACCTCGCCGAGCCGCCAGGCGGCCGCCCGCTCCCGCGCCCGCTCCGGCTCGGCATCGGCCAGGGCGACGATCCGCGCCTCGGTCGATTGCAAGTATTCGATGGCGTGCAGGTCCGAGATCCGCCCGGTGCCGATGAAGCCCACGCCGATCGGATTGCCTGACATCACCCTGCTCCCTGGTAGCTCTTGGCGCTAGCGTCGGCGCCAGTCCCAGGGGGTATCGAAGCCCCCTTTCCAAATCCCCTCCGGCACCGCCCGCGCTGCCAGCTCGGCACGCCTGTAGGCCTGCCCGGTCTCGGGCGTGGCCAGGGCCCAGCCCATCTGCACCATCTGCATGCCGAGGTCGAAGCGCCCCAGGCGGCAAACCGCCAGCACCGTGCCGTCCTCGTCCTTTCCCTGCTCGGCGCAACTCACCTTCTTGCCGCCGACGATCAGGGCCAGGGTGCGGATCGCGTTGGTGCCGCAGTCATAGGGCTTGCCGTGCTTGTTGCGGCAGACTTGGTCGGCCTCGGGCGCATCGACGCCATAGAGGCGCACGCGCTGCCCCGCAATCTCCAGCGTATCGCCGTCGATGATCTTGGCCGGCCCGGCGACATCGGCCCGGACCATCGTCGGCAGCAGAAAAAAGAGCAGCAGGAGACGGCGCATGGTCGGCCTCAACGGGCGATCGCGCCCATCCGGCCCGACTGGTAGTCCTGGATCGCGTCCATGATCTCCTGCTTGGTGTTCATGACGAAGGGCCCGTAGCGGGCCATGGGCTCGGCAATCGGCCGCCCCGCCAGCAACAGGAACCGCCCGGTCTCGCCGGCATCCGCCGTCGCGGCGACGCGGACCGACCCGCCGTCCCCCAGCAGGGCGAGCTGGCCGGCCGCCACCCGCTCGCCCACCTCTCCTATGGCGATGGCGCCATAGAACACATAGACGGCGGCGTTGTAGTCCACCGCCAGCGGCTGCTCCGCCGCGGCGCCGGGGGCGACCCGCCAGTCCTGCAGCACGATCGGCGTGTAGGTATCAATCCCCGCAACGACGCCGAAGGCCTCGCCGGCAATTACCGTGACCTGAATGCGGCCGTCCGGGCTTTCGGCGCTCGGAATCCGCCCCGCCTCCAGGTGTTGGTAGCGGGGTTCGGACCATTTTTCCGCCGCCGGCAAGTTGACCCAGATCTGGAAGGCGTGCGAGCGGCCGCCCTCGCGCCGCACCCGGGGCGAGGGCATCTCGGAATGGACGACGCCGGCGCCGGCCGTCATCCATTGCACATCGCCGGCCCCCAGGATCTGCGTCGCGCCGGACGAATCCTCGTGCAGCTTCTCGCCTTCCAGCACGTAGGAGACGGTCTCGAAGCCGCGATGCGGGTGATCGGGGGCGCCGACCGCCTCGCCGGGGCCGTAGTCGACCGGCCCGATCTCGTCCAGCATCAGGAAGGGGTCGACCTGGTCGAGGCCCTGGGTCGGGAACGGCCGGCGGACGAGAAAGCCCGCCCCTTCGCGCTGCTGATGCGCAGTGACGATGCGGACGACCGGCCGGCTCTCAGAACTCATGGGCTTTCTCCCTTTCCGCGCCGCCGTCAGGAGAAGGCGGTGAAGATCTCTTCGAAGGCCGTTAGCTGGTTGCCCGCAGCCGACGACGGCACCAGGATCGGCGTCTTGATGCCGGCTTCGAACCAGGCCTCGACGCCCTCGCGGACGCGGGCGACCGAGCCGAAGAGCGTCGTGTCGGCGAGCCAGCGGTCGGAAAGGCACTCCGGAATCCGTTCCGGCTCGCCGGCGGCGACGGCCGCCTCCACCGCCTCCATCTCCTCGACGTAGCCGGCCTCCTTCCAGTAGTTGCGGTAGTTCGGCAGAAGCGCGTAGTGCTGCAAGGTGCGCCGGTTGACCGCCATCGCCGCCGCCTCCTCGTCGGAGATACAGGTCGGAATCATGTTGCCGATGTAGAAGTCACCGCTCGCCCTCCGCGCCTCCGGCAAGGCGGCGAGCGAGGTTGCCATATGCGACCGGGCGCCATTGGCGAAGACCATGCCGTCGGCGAGCTCGCCGGCGAGACGGATCATCCGCTGGCGGAGCGCGGCCAGTACCAAGGGCGGCTTGTCGCCGACCCGCTCGGCGCCGCGGTAGGCCTGGACGAAGGCGCGGGTGTCGGCCAGCGGCTTGCCCGGCGTGATGCCGAGGCGGTCGTGCGTCGGCCCGTGGCTGATGCCGACGCCGAAGCTGAAGCGGCCGCCGGAGACCTCGTGGATGAAGGCCGCGGTCTGGGCGTAGTCGAGCGCGTGGCGGGAATAGATCGGTGCGATCGAAGTACCGAAACGAATCGTCTTGGTGTTGAAAGCCAACGCCTCGCAGAGTGCGGTACAGTCGCCGAGGCTGGGGCAGTAGATGTCGGTGAAGCCGCGCCGCTCGATCTCGCCCGAGAGCTCCAGGATGGTGTTTCGGCGCCCGGGCACGGCGGCGAGGCTGAGGGCGGGCATCGGTGTCGGCATCGTTGACGAACTCCTTGTCGAGGGTGACTGGCACGCTTTGACGCGGCGACGATAGCACGGTTCTTGATCGCTTGGCGTAGCGATAGACTGTCCCGTCATGACGCCCTCTTTCGCGGTCCACCTCCGCCGATGACCAAGACCCGCAAGCTGCGCCCGTCCTTCGCGGTGCTGATGGCGGCAACAGTGGCGGGACTGGTCGCCCTGTCGACGAGCGTTCTGACGGCGTTCGTTGTCTGGACCGCCTACGAGAACACGCTTCGAGAGCTGCGCGAGCAGGGCGGCGCCACCGTCACTCTGATGGCGCGCCTCGCCGACCCGGCCGCCTCGCCCGAGGCGCTGTCACGAGAACTAGACGCGGCGGCGCTGCTGGTCGGCGGCGTCGGCTTCGCCCTCGACCGCGAGGGCCGCTTGCGCGCGCACCCCCATATCGCCAGCGGCCTTTTTGCCGCCGGCGGGCCGACGGGCGAGCACGACGCCATCATCGCCGCCCTGCAAGGCGCCGCACCCGTTGGTGCCGACCTTTCCGGCGGCAGCGTCGCGGGCCGGCTGGTGCACCTGCGCGGCGACGACTACGGCGTCTTCCTGAAACCGCTGGCGACGCCGGAGGGCTGGCGCGTCGGGCTCTATCTCGCCCGCCCCTCGCTCTGGCGGCGGCTGCCGCCATTGGAGCGGCTTGCACTTGCCGTCGCCGCGTCGCTCCTGATGGCGGCCCTTGTGGCCTATTTCGCCGTCAAGCGCGCGCTCCGACCGCTCCAGCGCCTGGCCGAGGCGGCGGAGACGGCGGCGGAATTCGAGACCGAGACGATTGCGCCCCTGCCCGAGGGCCGCCTCGCCGAGACCGCCGCCGCCACCGCCGCCCTCAACCGCCTGATCGAGAGCCGCCGCCTGACCGACGGCCTGGTGGCGCAACCGCTCGCCCGGCGCCTCGCGGCAAACCCGTCGACGGCGGTGCCGCACCGGGCAAGCGTGACGGTGATGGCGGCCGGCCTCGCCGGCTTCGATGAGCTGACGACGGGTCTCGACGACGAGGCCGTGGTCGACCTCTTGCGCCGTCACCTGACCCTGGTCGCCGGCCGCGTCCATGCCGCCGACGGCATCGTGATCGAGATCGCGGGTGACATCCTGGTCGCCCTTTGGGACGGTACGGCAGGCCACGCCCGACAGGCCGTCGAGGCGGTGCGGGAGATCCGCCGCCTGGCCGACCAGATGCAGGGCGAGGGAGCGGCGAGAGAGGTACCGACACCGCAGCTCTCGATCGGCCTCGCCAGTGGCGAGGCGATCGTCGGCAACCTGGGCCCCGCCGGCGAGACCCGGCTCGGCGCGCTCGGCGCGATCATGCCGCTTGCCCGGTGGCTCGAACGGCAGGCCCGAGGCGTGGCGGACGGATCGGAGCCGGTGGTCGCGCTGGCGATTGAAGCCACGGTCGAGGCGGCGGCCATCGGCGGGGGCGCGCGGCCGCTTGGCGGCCATGCGATCGGCGACGACGGCCAGGAGATCGCCGTCTTTCGGCTCTGACGGCCGCTTGCCGGCCCCGAAAATGCCCAACTGTCACCACGTTGCCGCCGGAAAGGCGTGGCCTGCTCTGTTACGACAACTCGCGGAGGGAGCTTACGCGATCACCAACCCGGAGGCGACGACATGCGCGCGAGGCAGCTTATTCCGACCCTGACCGCACTGACGGGGCTCGCCCTGGTTCCCGCCCCGGCCGCCGCCTTTTGCGGCTTCTACGTCGCCAAGGCCGACACCAAGCTTTTCAACCAGGCCTCCAAGGTCGTGATCGCCCGCGACGGCCAGCGAACCGTGATCACCATGGTCAGCGACTACCGGGGCGAGGCACGAGACTTCGCCATGGTGGTGCCGGTGCCGACGGTGCTGGCGCGCGAGCAGGTCCACGTCACCGACAGCGCCGTGGTCGAGCACCTGGACGCCTACACGGCACCGCGACTGGTTGAGTATTTCGATCCCGACCCCTGCCGCCCCCGGGTGCTGCACAAGTCGGCGCGAAGCGACGCCAAGGCGCCACAGGCCACGCGACCCGCGCAACAGGCGGCGGCCCTCGGCGTCACCATCGAGGCCCGCTACACGGTCGGCGAATACGACATCCTGATCCTCTCGGCCGAAGAGAGCAGCGGCTTGCAGCGGTGGCTCGTCGGCAACGGCTATCGCCTGCCGGACGGCGTGGTGCCGGTGCTGGAGGACTACATCGCCCGCGGCATGAAGTTCTTCGTCGCCCGGGTCAACTTAGGCGAGAAGGCGAAGCTCGGCACGAGGTTCCTGAGGCCGCTGCAGATCGCCTTCGACTCGGCCAACTTCATGCTTCCGATCCGCCTCGGCATGGTGAACGCGAGCGGGCCGCAGGAGCTCTTCGTCTTGACGCTGACGCGGCAGGGTCGGGTCGAGACCCGGAACTACCGCACCGTGCCCATGCCCTCGAACCTGGACCTGCCGATCTTCGTCAAGGAGGAATTCCCGGACTTCTACCGCGACATGTTCGCCCGTCAGGCGGCGAAAGAGGGCGGACGGGCGGTGTTCCTGGAATACGCCTGGGACATGGCCTGGTGCGACCCGTGCGCCGCCGACCCGCTGTCGGTGGCCGAGCTGCGCGAGCTCGGCGCCTTCTGGGTGGCGGACCGAGGGACGCGGCGAGGCCTCAAGGCGATGGCCCGCGACGTCTTCGTTACCCGTCTGCACCTGCGCTATGACGACGCCCACTTCGCCGAAGACCTGATGCTGCGCGAGACCGCCAACCGCGCCAACTTCCAGGGCCGCTACGTCCTGCGTCATCCCTGGACCGGGCCGGCCCGCTACGCCGCCGGTCGCGCCTACCGGGTCGAGCTGCCCAGGCGCTTCGAGCGCGAGGCACGGCAGCTGGCGGCCCTGACGGCATGGCCGATCACCGACATCCGCCAACGCATGGAGACGAGCGGGCAGTCCTTCCGCCAGCCCTACGACCCGGAGACCGAGTGGTGGCGGCGCCTCTGGCCCGACGGCTGAGGTTCACCGGTCGACGGCGCGTTGGCCGGCTGGCGACCCCGGCCTATGCTAGAGGCCTCGGCGACAGAGGCGAGAGAGATGACGGCGGACTTCATGTACCAGCCCGAGCTGGAGCAGATGCCGCGGGCGGAGCTGGAAGCGCTGCAACTGACCCGCCTGCAAGCGACGCTGGAGCACGCCTATGGCAGCATGGCGTTCTACCGCCGGCACTTCGATGCCAGCGGGATTACACCCGAAGACGTCAAGCACCTCGACGACGTGGCCCGCCTGCCCTTCACCGTCAAGAGCGACCTCCGTGACCACTATCCCTTCGGCTTCTTCGCGGTCGCCATGAGCGAGTTGCGCCGTATTCACGCCTCCTCGGGCACCAGCGGCAGCCCCACCGTGGTCGGCTACAGCGCGCGCGACCTCGATACCTGGGCCGAACTGATGGCGCGGTCGATGGCGGCCGGTGGCGTCAGGCCGGGCGACATCGTGCACAACGCCTATGGCTATGGCCTTTTTACCGGTGGCCTCGGCTTTCATGACGGCGGCCAGCGGCTCGGCTGCGCCGTGGTGCCGGTCTCCAGCGGCAACACCGAACGGCAGATTAAGTTGCTGGTGGATTTCGGCGCCCGCGTGATCTGCGCAACGCCGTCCTACGCCCTCAACATCGCCGAGGTGGCGGCGGCGATGGGCGTCGACCTGGCCGCGGCCCCGCTCGCCGTCGGCTGCCACGGGGCCGAGCCCTGGAGCGAGGGGCTGCGCCAGGCGATCGAGGCGGGCCTGGGCGTCCGGGCGGTCGATTGCTATGGCCTCTCGGAGATCATGGGCCCAGGCGTCGCCATGGAATGCACCGAGGCACAAGCCGGCCAACACGTCTGGGAGGACCACTTCCTGGTCGAGATCATCGATCCGGAGTCCGGCGAGGTGCTGCCGGCGGGAGCGGAAGGCGAGCTCGTGATCACGACGTTGACCAAGGAAGCGATGCCGATGATCCGCTATCGGACCCGCGACATCACCCGCCTCGTGGACGAGCCCTGCATTTGCGGCCGCAGCCATCGCCGCCTCGCCCGCATCACCGGGCGCAGTGACGACATGCTGATCATCCGCGGCGTCAACGTCTATCCCAGCGAGATCGAGGCGCATCTCGTCGGCCTGCCGCATATCGCGCCTTACTATCAGCTGGTGCTCAGTCGCGAGGGGGCGATGGACACGTTGACGGTCGAGGTCGAGGCAACGGCGGAGACGGCCGCCGAGACCTACGCCGCCATCGCAGACGAGGTCGCAGGCCTGTTCCGGACCCGAATCGGCCTCGGCTGCACGGTCGAAGTCAAGGCGCCGGGCGAGGTGCCGCGCTCGGAAGGCAAGGCGGTCCGGGTCCGCGATCTCCGGGCCCTTTAAGGCTCCGTTAGGGCAAGTGAGCGAACTGTTGAATTGAGTTTGACGCCGAATTGTGGTTCTTTCCCGGCGCCCGCCGGAGGGCCTAGTGTCCCGAATCGGAAGTTCGCAGCGTTTGTGGCAAGCGCCCGACGAACTTCCGATTCGATAAGGACACTAGCAATTATTTGATCGTAGTGTGGTTTATGGATTTGAAGTTCCTCACGGCGCCTGCCCCGATGATCGGAGGAACTTCAAACCCACCACACTAGGGGACAACGAAAGTCGAGACAGTCATGACCTTGAAGCGCGGTAAGAATTTCCTTCACACGCCGGGACCCACCAACGTGCCCGAGCGCGTGCTCGCCGCCATGATGCGGCCCGCGGTCGACCTCTCCGACCCCGACTACCTGAATATGGCGCGAAGCTGCTTTGACGACCTGAAGCGCATCTTCAAGACCGAGAGCAAGGTCTTCATCTACGCCTGCAACGGCCATGGCGGCTGGGAGGCGGCCTTGGTCAACGTCCTCTCGCCCGGCGACCGGGTGCTGGCGCCGGGCTCGGGGCAGTTCTCCCTCGGCTGGGGCAAAATGGCCGAGAGCCTGGGCGTCGAGGTCGAGTACATTCCGAGCGACTGGCGGAGCGCCATCGACGTCGACCAGGTCGAGGCGCGGCTGCGCGAGGACAAAGAACACAGCTTCAAGGCGGTGCTGGCGGTGCACACCGACACCGCGACCAGCACCACCAGCGACATCGCCGCGGTGCGCCGGGCGATCGACGCGGCCGGTCATCCGGCGCTGCTGATGGTCGACACGATCGCCGCCCTGGCGACGGTCGACTTCCAGATGGACGAGTGGGGCGTCGACGTCGCCGTCGCCGCCGGTCAGAAGGGCCTGATGCAGCCGCCGGGCCTGGCCTTCACGGCGGCCAGCGAAAAGGCGCTCCGCGTCAACGAGACGTCGACGATGCCGCGCAACTACTGGGACTGGCGCCAGCGCCAGGCCAAGGAGTACTACCGCGCCTTCTGCGGCACCTCGCCCGAGCACCTGCTCTTCGCCATGCGCGAGGCCCTGGACATGATCTTGGAGGAGGGGCTGGACGCGGTCTTTGCCCGCCACCAACGCCTGGCCGAGGCGGTGCGCTCGGCGATCGCCATTTGGAGCCGTGGCAACGCGCTGTCGTTCAACGCGACCAACCCGGCCGAGCGGTCGAAC
>JASLMY010000089.1 GCA_030746295.1 Alphaproteobacteria bacterium
AACGTCGAAATTGCCGTCAAGGGCCGAAATCGCTACTCTGATGGCCGAAACCGACGGTCATCTGGGCAATGTCGGTTTCGCTCTCTGGGCGGATGGTCCGCCTTCAGGATCTATGACGCGGGCGTCAGCGAGGCGCTGTCGAGACACTGCAGTTCAATTCCGACGACATTGGGACGCATTGGTCGCGACGACGCGTTGCTGCTGCTGATCCACGCCTATCAGAACGCGCAGCCCGATCTGTTCGGCAAGCTCGGCTATCCGCGCCCAGTTCCGACGCCCGGCGTCGATCGCTTCGCCAAACTCTTTCCTTGAGAGGCCGACGCTCTTCCGCATCACCTGCGGGTCGTCGCCTTAGCGCTGCGAATGGCCACGCGCCCTGGCGGCCATCGCAACATCCGCCGATCCTTGCGACAATGCCGCGAGCTGTCCGGGAGGGTGCTTATGCGGGAGGCGTTCAAGGGCATCACCGTGCTCGAGGTCGGCACGATGACGCCGGGCAAGTACACGGGCTTTCTCTTGGCCGGCTGGGGTGCGGCGGCCATCCGGGTCGAGCGGCCGGGCATGCCCGATAGCGTCAGCACCGAGGACTTGGCCTTGAACCGGGGCAAGCGGTCGATCGCCCTCAACCTCCGGGCCGATGCGGGCCGCGAGGTCCTGCTGCGGCTGGCCGAGCGGGCCGAGGTGCTGATGGAGAGCTATCGCCCCGGCGTCGTCGGCCGCCTCGGCATCGACTACGACGAGGTCCGGCAGCGCAACGCGGGAATCGTCTATTGCTCGCTGTCAGGCTTCGGGCAGGACGGTCCCGATCGCCTGCGCCCCGCCTTCGATCTGGCCTTTCTGGCCGAGAGCGGCCTCGCCCATCTGTTGTCGCAAGGAGACGCCACGCCGACGCCGCCCCGCACCTACCTGGCGGACGCGGTCTCGGGCCTGATGGCCGCCTTCGCGATCGCTGCGGCGCTGCGCCAGCGCGAGGCGACCGGCCGGGGCACCCATATCGACCTCTCGATGCTGGAGAGCGCCTTCTCGCTGTTGGCCGCCTCGCATGGCACCATTGGTGACAACGGCCGATCCGCCGGGGCTGAGACGGAGCCCTGGTCGCGCCGCCCCGCCTACGACATCTACGAGGCCGGTGACGGCCGCCATATCGCGATCTCGGCGGCGCGGCCGGCCTCGTGCCAGGCACTCTTCGAGCATTTGGGCCGGCCCGAGCTGGCGGCGAAGGGCTTGCGGCCGGCCCCCGAGGGGCAGGAAGCGGCCGATTTCCTGAAGTCTGCCTTCGCCGCCAAGCCGGCGGCCGCCTGGATCGAGTCACTGTCCGCCCTCGACATCGAGATCGCGCGCGTCAATACGCCCGACGAGGCATTCGCCTTGCCACAGCTCACGGCCCGAGGCCTGGTCGTCGAGAGCGTGCATCCGCAAGCCGGGGAGCTGCTGCAGATCGGCCTTCCGGCCGGCGGCGAAGCTGGAGCACCGGCGCCCGCGATCGGCGCCGACACGGACGCGATCCTGGCCGAGCTCGGCTACGACGACGTCACAATCGCCGCGCTCCGTACCGAGGGAGCGATCTGAAGCGGCCCTTTTGGCAAGCCTGACCGGCTGTGGCATTCTCACAAGGTGACGCTCGCGGCAGATGGCTCCGAACAGAGGAAGAGATTGGATGACGGCGACGACCGCTGAAGGAAATGCCGCTCGCAGCACCGAGCGTCTGAACGATCTGGCCCTGTCGTTCAAGAAGAGCCAAGCGTTGGCGGCGGCACTGGAGTTCGACCTCTTCACTGCGCTTGCCGAGGGCGCCGGCACGGCCGCCGAGGTGGCGCAACGCTGCGGCATCGATCCCGAGACCGCGGACCGCCTGCTGATCATCTGCAAGGCCATGGACCTGGTGCACGAGGTCGACGGCCGGCACCGGAACTTGGACGACGTCGAGCGCTATCTGGTGCGCGAAAAGCCGACCTTCTTCGGCGACTATCTGAAGTTCACCATCGCCACCGAATACGACGAGTGGCGGCGCTTCCCCGACAACCTGCGCGACGTCAGCTCGGAGCCGCTGCCATCCAAGCTCTACGAGGGCGACCTCAACGATCCCGAGCGGGCAAGGGCGTTCACCACCGCCGGCTACAACTCGTCGATTGCGCTGGCGCACCGTCTGGCCAAGCGCTTCGACTTCTCACGCTTTCGCCACTGGCTGGATTTCGCCGGCGGCTCGGGCTGCTATGCGATCGCTGCCTGCGAGCGCCACCCGAATCTGAGCGTCACGGTGATGGACCACCCGAACGTGGTGCCGGTCACCACCGAGTTCGTCGCCAAGCACGGCCTTCAGAACCGGATCACCGCCCGGTCCGGCAATTTCCTCGCCGCCGCCGACTATCCCGACGACTGCGACCTGATCTCCTACATCACGCCCCTGCACTGGTATTTGAAGGACGACGTTCTGGAGACCCTTCGTTACGCCTATGACGCCCTGCCGGCCGGCGGCGGCATCTTGATCGTCGGCTACATGCTGAACGACGACCGCTCCGGCCCCCTCGATCCCGCCTACTATCACCTGCAGGCGATCCGCGAGGGCCACTACAGCGGCCATGTGCCAAGCGGGCCGGAGTACTGCGCCTATCTGGCCGAGGTCGGCTTCGAGGAGGCGCGCTATGATTGGCTGCTGGCCAACCGTTTGGGCCAGATCGAGGCTCGGAAGCCGACCTGACGATGGCCGTCGGGGTGGCAGATTGGGACCGAGCCGGCGGCCTCGGCGTCGCCTTCGAAGGCAGCGAGACCGCAGCCGAAATTGGTCCCTTGGCCGAGCTGGTGGAAGCCCGGGGCGGTGACACCATCTGGCTTGCCAACCACCTCTTCCAACGCGATCCCGTGGTGCAGTCGGCGGCAGCGCTCGCCGCCACCCGGCGCATCAGCGCCGCGCTGATGGCGATCAGCCCCTATGCCACCCATCCGGTACAGGCGGCAATGGCGGCGGCGAGCCTGGACGAGCACTTCCCCGGTCGCATCGTCCTCTCGCTCGGCGCCGGCGCCCCGGGCGACTTCGATGCCGCCGGGATCGCGCGGCCGCAGCCGCTCAAAACCCTGGCCGAGAGCCTCGCGATCATACGGGCGCTCCTCGCCGGCGAGACCGTCCACCACGAGGGCGACGTCTACCGGGTGCAAGACCGCGCCCTCGAGACCGGGGCGCGGACGGTGCCCTTGGTGCTGGCGGCCTCGGGCCCAGGCATGCTGCGGCTGGCGGGCGAGCTCGCCGACGGGGTCCTGCTCTCGGCCGCCACCTCGCTCGGTTTCGTTGAGGCCTGCCTGGCCCGGGTCGCGGCCGGTGCCAATGGCCGCCGGGTCCGCAAAATCGGCCTCGTCTATTGCGCCGTCGATACCGACCGGGCTCGCGCCTACGACCGTCTGCGCCCGCGCCTGGCCTTTGTCCTGCGCGGGCCGCACCACAAGGCGAACTTGGAGATGTCGGGGGTCCGGCTCGACCAGGCGGCGCTTTGGGACGCGGTCGCCGCCGGCGACTGGGACCGGGCCTCGGGCCTGATCGGCGACGAGGTCGTCGCCAAGCACACCGCCAGCGGCACGGCATTGGAGGTCGCGGAACGTCTCGCTGCCTACCGCGCCGCCGGCCTCGACGAGGTCGTGATCGCCGGCCTCCGCGATGGCGACCAATTGGCCCAGGTGCTGGCCGCCGCGGCCGATCCATAGTCCGGGAGAAGAAGAACATGCTCGTCAGTGTCGGCTTTCCGACCGGGATGGAAGGCCTCACCTATCCGATCCCCTTCTCCGAGCCCGAAGCCCTGCTGAGGATCGCCCAAACGGCCGAGACGCTCGGCTACCACTCGATCTGGGGCAACGACCACATGACGACCCAGCGCTACGTCCGGGCCGAGTTCGGCCAGGCACCGCGCTTTTGGGAGCCGCTGGTGACCTATGCCTGGCTCGCCTCGCAGACCACGAACTTGCGCTTCGGCACCGGCATCCTGGTGCTGCCGATGCGCCGCGACATCGTGGTCACGGCGAAGCAGATCGCCACGCTCGACCAACTGAGCGGCGGCCGGCTAGAGATTGGCGTCGGCGTCGGCGCCTACCGCGAGGAGTTCGAAGCCCTGGCGCCGGGCGACACCGGCCATCGGGGCGACATGGTAGCGGAAGGCGTCGCCGCCCTACTGCGGCTTTTCGAGGAGGAGCGGGCCAGCTTCGAGGGCGACTACTACGCCTTTCGCGACGTCGAGCTGTCGCCGAAGCCGCTGCAGGCGCGGATACCGATCTATTACGGCGGCAACAACTTCAACCAGGTTCGACGCACCGCGATCAACGGCGACGGCTGGCTGCCGGCGGCGCTGCCGGTCGCGCGGCTGGCGCACGACGTCGCCGAGTTGCGCGCCCTGACCGAGGCCGAGGGCCGCGACTTCTCGAAGATTGCCGTGGCACCGCAGTACATCGCCTATCTCGCTTCGGATCACGACCGGGCGGTGGCGCGATTCTCTGAAAGCCAGATGCACAAACACTTGGTCTCGCTCACCCGCTCGACCTTGAAAGAGCAGGCCGACAGCTCGCCGATCGACATCAACCTGATCGGCACCCCGGCCGAGGTGATCGAGAAGTGCCTGGCCCTGCGCGAGGCCGGCGTCACCCACTTGCTCGGCATCTACTTCGCCGCCGCCTCGGTCGACGAGCTGGTGGACCAGATGACGATCTTCGCCGAGGAAGTGGTGCCGCATATCGTCTAACCCGGAGGGAAAACGCGATGACCGAAACCGATGATCCGATCGGCGCCTTCGTGCCGGGCGGCCGCTTCGAGATCGAGGGCCGGGCCGACGGCCCGCTCGCCGGCCTCACCTTCGCGGCTAAGGACCTCTTCGATGTCGCCGGCCGTCCGACCGGCGGCGGCAACCACGATTGGGCGCGCGACAACCCGGTACCGAGCCGCCATGCCTGGGTGGTGGAGACACTGCTCGAGGCCGGCGCCAAGCTGATCGGCAAGACCGTCACCGACGAGGTCTCGCTCGGCATCTTGGGCGAAAGCGCCTTCGACGGCACGCCCTTGAACTCCGCCGCCCCCGATCGAGTGCCCGGCGGTTCGTCCTCGGGCTCGGCCGCGGCGGTCGCGGCCGGCCTCTGCGATTTCGCGCTCGGCACCGATACCGGCGGCTCGGTCCGGGTGCCGGCCAGCTTCTGCGGCCTCTATGGCATTCGCCCGACGCACGGCCGTATCGACCTCTCGGGCATGATGCGCCAAGCGCCGAGCTCGGACACCGCCGGCTGGCTTGCCCGCGACGCTCGGACCTTCGCCGCCGTCTCGGGCGTCCTGCTGGGCGAGGTGATTCATGAGACCCTGCCCCGAACGTTACTAGTCGCAGTCGACGCCTTCGGCTTCGCCGACGGCGAGGTGCGAGAGGCCCTGGCACCGATGGTTGCGCGGCTGGCGAGCTTGGTCGGCGATTCCCGCGATGAGGTGATGGCGCCACCCGGCCTCTCAACCTGGGCCCGGGCGCAACGCACGCTGCAACCGCACGAGGGCTGGCTCACCTTCAAGGACTGGATCGATGCCGGCAACCCGCGGTTCGCCTTCTCGGTCGCTCGCAACCTGATGCTGGCCTCGATGATCCCCGAGGCCGAGCTCGGCTGGGCGGAGATGATGCGGGCCGAGGCCCGCGCGCGGCTGCGCCATCTGCTGCACCCCGGCACCATCCTCTGCCTGCCGACGACGCCCTTCCCGGCGCCGGCAAAGGGCTTGGCGATCTCGGAGCAAGAGCCCGTCCGCCAGCGAATTTCAGTGCTGGCGAGCCATGGCGGGCTTGCCGGCGTGCCACAGGTAAGCCTGCCGGGCGCCGCAGTCGACGGCCTGCCGGTGGGCCTCTCGATCGTCGGCGCCCTCGGCACAGATGTCGAGCTGGTGGCGGTGGCACGAGCAATGGAGGAAGGGACATGAGCGATCTCGCCGTCAACTTGCCCGACGTGGTCGCGGAGGTTGCCGAGCTCTTCGAGCGCTATGAGCAAGCGCTGATCGACAAGGACGTGGCCGTCCTCGACGCCACCTTCTGGGAGAGCCCGCACACCATCCGCTATGCCATGCACGAGAACGGCTACGGCTTCGACGAGATCCACCGCCACCGGGTCGCCCGGCCGCCCGGCCCCGGCATCAAGGAGGAACGCCGGAGGCTCGAGATCCTGACGCTGGGGCACGACTTCGCCACCGTCAACCTGGAGTTCAAGGTCCGCGGCCACGAGCTCGTCGGCCGCCAGAGCCAGACCTGGGTCCGCTTCCCCGATGCCGGCTGGAAGGTCGTCGCCGCCCATGTCTCTACGACGGACCCAGAACCGCTCTGGTAAGGTTCGTGGTGCCCGGACGGGGCCTACATCCTCAAGTCGCCGTGGCGGTCTTGCGCAGCAGGGACTGTCCTTCGTAGATATTCGGGATGGCCACACCCAAGAGGGCGAGCACCGTCGGGGCGATGTCCAGGACGCCTCCGTCGGCCAGCCGGTAGCCTTCGAACCCGGGGCCCTTCGCGATCATCACGGCGTTGGCGGTGTGGTCGCCGCTGCGGCGGTTGAGGATCTTGCCGAAGGGGCGGGCGACGGTGCCGAGGCTCGGCGAGCTGACCGCCTCGATCGGACCCAGATCCTGGCGGAATTCGACCAAGAGGTCCGGCAGGTCGGGGTGGCGGTCCTCGCCGTAGAGCTCGTCGCTCAACAAGACCCGCCTTACCGCCGGCTCGCCGCTGTCGGCGACCCGCAACGCCATCAGCTCGTCGCTGAGTCGCTTCAGGATCGCCCGCGCCTCGTCGCCGGGCGCGACCTCGCCATGGGGGTCGCGGCCCTTCAGGTTCAACCTGATGGCGCCGATCCGGTTATTGGGCACCGGCGCCGCCTTGGTCGCGGGGCTCTCGAAGGGCTCCAACGAGACCCCGGCGCTCCTCTGCACCTGGTCGACGACCTTCGTCTTGGCAATCCGGCGCAGCACCCGGTAGAGGCCCTTTGGCGCCATCTGCTTCACCTTGAATTGGGCCTCGCGCAGCAGGCTCTTCTCGGGCGCGGCATTCGAGGAGAGGCCGAGACGGGCGACCACCTCCGGCAGAAGCTGAATGCCGCCGGTCAAGTCGGTCATGCCCTTGGGCGCGACGAAGAGAATGTTGCAGTCCGTGCCCGCCGCCGCCGTCAGCTTGCCGAGCAGGCGGTCGACCCGCTGGTAGATGGTTGCCAAGGCGTGGCGCAGCCGCTCCGGCGCGCCCGGGTCGTGGTCGCGGCAGCGAACGTCGTGGTAGCGCCAGAGGTGATGACCGGCGCAGTGCAACTCGCTGGCGCTGCAGACGAAGAGGTCCCAGGTCTCGCGGTTCAGGACGTCGAGGAACAGCGCCTCGCGCCGGTTCAGCCCTTCCTCGAGATCGGCGAGGAGCCGTTCGCAGCCGGCATCGGTCTTCGGATAGCGGTCGCAGGAGCCCTGGCTACCCGATCTGACGGGATGCGGCCCGAACCTGTCGTTGACCTCGTCCAGGAAACTCTCGGGCAGGCTTTGCGTGCCGGCGAACTCGGGCTCGTGCACGCCCCATTCCAAGAGCTGGATGCCGTCGAGGTCGGGAACGGCCACGGCGTCGGGGACGTCCAGAACGGCGCAGCGCAGGCCCGAGCGGCTGGCCGCATTCCAGAAATGCCGTGTCGCATCCACTTCCGAGCGGGCGATGCGGCCGAAGCGGGCGCTGCCGCTGCGAAGCTGCTTTTGATGATAGAAGAAGCCGTGATTGCCGCTGCTGCAGCTGTCGAAGATCTCGCGCCAGAGGGCGCCCGGCAGGGTGCCCATCGGGTTGTCGAGCCGGCATTCGCCGCCACCCTCGCGAAGGGCGGCGAATGCCGGCAGCCGCCCGTCGGCGACCCAGGCGTCGAGCAACTCTGGCTCCGCGCCATCCATCAAGATCAACATAGCTCTGGCCGGCATGACAGCGTCCCCAGCTTGGTCCCCCGGCGGGCGATCGGGCGAAGCCTCGATCTATCGATCGCCACCGCGTCTGCGTCGGTTCCGGGCGAGATCGTAGCCATTTGGGTACGGGACGGCAAATTCGAAGTCGGCGGGCTGGGGCTGCTCGCCTCGCCGGCCTCCGCGAGCCGCGCCGGCCGCGAGCGAGCGACCTCGGACTTTCGGCGCACTTGGTCACCGGCTTTCGCTATAGTGAACCGCAAACCTGGGGAGCGGATGACGTGGAACGAGCGGTAAGGTTCAACAGCGACGGCGTTCAGATCGCCGGAGTTTTGTTCGAGCCCGAGGCGGCGGCGGAGGGCTCCTGTCCGGGCGTCGTCATGTGCCAGGGCATGATCGGGGTGAAGGAGTACTTCTGGTTCCCCACCATCGCCCGACGCCTGGCCGAGCTGGGCTATGTGGCATTGATCTGGGACTACCGCGGGGTGGGGGAAAGCGAGGGCGAGCCGGGGCGCCTCTATCCCCTGGAGCAGTCGGAGGACATCAGAAACGGGCTCACCTTTCTCGAGACCAATCCCCTGGTCGATCCCGGTCGTCTGGCCTTGTTGGGATTCAGCTTTGGCGGCGGCATGGTGCCCTACGTCGCCGCCGTGGACGAGCGGGTGAAATGCGGGGTCAGCGTCGTGGGCTGGGGCGACGGCAGACGTTGGATGCAGAGCGTCAGACGCCACGGCGAGTGGCTCGATCTGCTGCGGCGCATCGATGCCGACCGCAAGACACGGGTGGTAACGGGCAAGTCCGAGCTCATGGGGCCGCTTGGCGGCATCCTGGTCGGGGATCCGGCGACCGCTGCTGCCAGGGAAGCCGTCGTCAAGACCATTCCGGAAATGGAGAGCGGCATCAGCACCGACTACTCCCTGGCCACGGCCGAAAAGCTGTTGGAATTCAAGCCGGTGGAGGTCGTGGCGCGGATAGCGCCGAGGGCGATCATGTTCATCGCCGCCGAGCTGGATGCGGTGACGCCGGCCGACCATGTGGTCGAGATGTACGAGCGCGCCAGCGAGCCGAAGAAGCTATGGGTCATTCCGGGCGCCGCCCATTACGACGTCTATCTGGATGAGCTACGGGAAAAGATCTTCGACATGTCCGTCGCCTGGATGGCGGAGCATATGCCACCGAATTGAGGGCGCCGCATATCTTCGCGAGGCCGCTTAGGGCATCCGAGAGGAGGGGTGGAGCATGCAACCGGGAAAGCGACTGGTCGACAAGGTGGCGATCGTGACGGGCGGGGCTTCGGGTATCGGCGCGGAAACGGCGCGACAATTCGGCCTGCACGGCGCCACCGTCGTCGTCGCCGATATCAATGCCGAATTGGGCCAAGCGGTCACGCAAGAGATCGTCGATGCCGGCGGCACGGCGGTCTTCAAAGCGCATGACGTCGTCGTCGAGCAGCAATGGGAAGCGCTGATCGCCGACACCCTGGACCGCTTCGGCAAGCTGGATGTGATGGCGAATGTCGCCGGCACCTCCGGTCGCGATATGACGGGAATGGCGGCGCCGACGAGCGCCCTGATCGAAGAGCAGTCACTCGACAACTGGAACGGAGTGCTGGAGATCAACGCCACCGGCGTCTTCCTCGGCACCAAGCATGCGATCGTGCCGATGCGCCAAGCCGGCGGCGGCTCGATCATCAACATCTCGTCGATCTGCGGCATCATCGGCGCCTTCGGTAGTGGCCCCTACAATGCCTCCAAGGGTGCCGTGCGGATCTTCTCGAAGACAGCCGCCGCGCAGTATGCGGGCGAGGGCATCCGGGTCAATTCGGTGCATCCGGGTTTCGTCGACACGCCGATGACGCAATTCGCCAGCAGCAATAACGAGGGTTCGCGGGCCCGTCTGCAGGCGACGCCGATGGGTCGCTTCGGCCGGCCGATCGACATCGCCATGGGCTGCCTCTTCCTGGCTTCGGACGAGTCCGCTTGGATGACCGGGGCCGAGCTCGTCATCGACGGCGGCATGACAGCGGTGTAGCGCCCGGGATGTCATCGTCTTCGAAGATCGCGGCGGTGTGGTAGGCGAATTCGTCACGCCTCGCGCAAGCTTGCCGCAACGAAGAGATCCGCTGCCGCCGGACTGCAGGCGATGGGCGTGTCGTGCAGGATCGCAAGCCGCGTCAGGGCCCTGAGGTCGACGTCATTGGCATGCTGCACGTCCGGATCGGCGAAGAAGATGACCGCATCCAGCTCGCCGGTGGCGATCAGCGCGCCAAGCTGCTGGTCGCCACCGCGTGAGCCACGCTGCAGACGTACGATCGAAAGCGTGGGCGCCACGTCGAGAAGCATCGCCCCGGTGCCGCCCGTGCAGATCAACTTCTGGCCCTGTAGTGCCTTGGCGTGGCGCTGCACCCAGGCGAGCAAATGCGTCTTGCGCGCATTGTGGGCCACCAAGGCGATCCGTCTTGGTGCCGCCGAGGTCAACATGGCGCGGCCGGTCATGGCCAAGATCGAATGCACCTGCGCCACCAAGCCACCGCCTGCCGCCGGCAGGGTTTCGTTCAGCGCCGCCGTGCCGATCGTGAATGCCGCGGCGCCAGCCTCTGCTGCGGCCACGATCCGCTCTTCGCGATCGATGCTGCCGGCCACGATGACCGGCTTGTTCGAGGCCTTGCACACGGCGCGCATGAGCGCTGGGACGTCACCCCGGGAGCGATAGGCGAGCAGATCCAATCCGTGCACGGTCTCCAGCTCCGTCAGCCGCATGGCGCTATCGACGATCTCGGGGATTTCGCCCGACAGAACGCTCGGGTGTCCCGACACCTGGCCGACGAAGGGAAAGTAACGGATGGGGTGCGAGCGAATGATCGGCGTGACCTCCGCCGCGCGAGTTCCGCCAAGCAGACAATCGACGTCGAGTTCCACCGCGGCACGGGCGGACGCGAGCTCGCTCTCGGCATCCAGGCTGACGACCTCGAGATACGAGCGCCCGCCGGCAGCGCGGATCTTGTCCGCAAGGGCCTTCAGCTCGGCCATCGGCAGTCCGATATCCTTGAAGCCGATATGCCGGGCCCCGCCCGCCAAGGCCTCGTCGAGCCGTGCTCTGGCGTCTGAGACGGTGCGGTCCTCGGCCGTGAGCATGAATATGAAGTCGAACGCCATCGAGCCGTCTCCTTTTGCTGCGCACCGATTGGCGCGACGCCTGCGGCAGCGCCATTCCGTCGAGGTCGGCGGCCATGGAGGCAGCATTGTCGCGCCGGGGCCCGGCTGCTAGCGTTGGCGGCGAGGCCGGTCAGGCTGGCGCCTGGAATTCAAGCATAAATGTTCTGGAGGGGATGGGCCATGAAAGCCGCGTTCGAAGAGGTCATGGAGATCCGCGGCAGAGGGCTGCCCGGGGCCGACGAAGTCGAGATCACCGGGGCCGACCCGGTGTTTTCCACTTCGTTCAAGATCGGCGAGACTTGTGCCTCGGTGTTGGCCGGAGTCGGCGTCGCGGTGTCCGACATTTGGGAGCTGAAGACCGGCCGCCGCCAACGGGCGGCGATCGACACCCGGCACGCGGCGGCAACCTTGCGCGGCGCCAACTACCTGCAGAGACCGGATGAGAATGGCGGCTTCGCACGCGTGGTGAACGAGAACCACGAGGCGATGATCCGGATCACCCAACCCTGGCCGACCAAGGATGGCCGCTGGTTTCTACCGCATTTCGGCCTGCCGAACTTGCAGCAGCGGGTCCTCGGCGTGCTCGGCTGCGAGCCTAATCCTCCGTCCGTCGCCGAGGCGGTCGCGACCTGGGACGCGCTCGGCCTCGAAGCGGCGATCGACGAGGCCCGTGCCTGCGGCGCCATGGTGCGCAGCAACCAGGAATGGCTGGCGCATCCGCACGGCCAAGTCCTGCAAGCCAAACCGATCGTCGAGATCATCAAGGTCGCCGACAGCGCGCCGGAGCCCTTCCCCGAAGGCGAGCGGCCGCTGAGCGGTATCCGCGCGCTCGACCTGACCCGCATCCTCGCCGGACCGGTCGCGGCGCGGACCCTGGCGGAACACGGCGCCGAGGTGCTGATGGTGACGGCCGAGCATCTGCCGCAAATTCGGGAACACGTCATGGACACGAGCCATGGCAAGCGAAGCTGCTATCTCGACCTCAAGACCGCCGAAGGCACGAGCCGGCTCATGGAGCTCGCGCGTGGGGCCGACGTCTTCTCGCAGGGCTACCGCCCCGGCATGTTGAGCGGCCTCGGCTTCGGGCCCGAGGCACTGGCGGAATTCCGTCCCGGCATCGTCTGTCTCTCCATAAGCTGCTTCGGCGCCGATGGCCCGTTCAGCCACCGCGCCGGCTGGGAGCAGGTGGCCCAGACCGTTACCGGCATCTGCAACGACGGCGGCGTCGATGGACCTAAGCTCCTGCCGGCGGCGGCATGCGACTACACCACGGGCTATCTCGGCGCCTATGGCGTATTGCTGGCGCTGGCGCGGCGGGCCCGCGAAGGCGGCAGCTATCACGTCCGCGTCTCGCTCTGCCAGTCGGGCATGTTCATCTACCGCCAGGGCAAGACGGAATTCACCGAGCCGGACATGGATCTCGGCGATGCGGAACTCGATGCGCTTTGCATCGACACCAAGCCCGCCTACGGGCCGCTGCGCCATCTCGGCCCTGTCCTGCGGCTGTCGGAAACCCGGCCGCATTGGACGCGGCCGACGCCCGTGCTGGGCGGCGACGCGCCGGAATGGCTAGGCCCAGGGTCCGCGGCGGCCGCGGCGGAGTGATTTGGCGCGTCAATGACCTGAATTGTGCGACCGCCACCCCGTCATTGCGAGCGAAGCGAAGCAATCCAGACTGGCAGCCGAGAGACTGGATCGCTTCGTCGGCTTTGCCTCCTCGCGACGACGTTACGAGGATCGGTTCGAACTCTCGCCCAGCTCAGAGCTTCCAGTTGACCCAGGCGCCGCGCCGGCCCTTGGCCTGGCTGCGCAGAATCAGGCTCTCGATGTCGTAGCCGTTGGCCTCGAGCCACTGCCAGGACGGCCCGGACCAGCCGACGGCCGCGACGTCGACCCGGCCCTGACGGTCGAGCAACACCCCCTCGCGCCTGAGGCGTCGCTTCTGCTCCGGCGAGAAACCGCCGTCGCGTCGGGCGCTGATCTTGCCCTGGCTGTTGATGACGCGGTGCCAGGGCACGTCGGAGCCCGTCGGCAGCGTGGCCATGGCGCGCCCCACCAACCGTGCCGAGCCGGCCCCGGCGACGAGCGCGATCTGGCCATAGGTCGCCACCCGCCCGGCCGGGATCTGCCGGGTCACCTGGTAGATCCGCTCCTCCAGCGTGCTCGAGACGAAGTTGTCGACGCTCGTTCCCGATTTGACCATACCTGCTGATCGACCCTCTTGCCCCCGACCGACGACCACGCCAGCCGATGTCACTGGAGGAGCCTCCGCCCGGGCAGTTCATCCCGCATGATATGCCCTCTTTCGAGCCCCGATGACCAGGCCCGATGACCAGGCCCGAGAGACGGCGAGAATGACGACGCCCGCCCGGTCAGGGTGCAACCCCAATTCCTCTGCTATCATCATGCCGCTGGTCTACAAGGGGCCCTTGATGGACAAGGAACTGGCGCGCATCGTCTTGTCGGAGGCACTTCGGCCCGACCGAGCGCTCGTGTCAGGGCCAAGCTTGCCGCTCCACAGCATCGACGAGAAGGAGCTCCCGCCATGCCGAGCGTACCGGCCGACCGACTGAGAACCATCGCCCGCCGCTTGCTCGAGGGTGCCGGGGCGCCCGCGGACGAGGCCGCCACGGTGGCCCGCCACTGCGTCGAGGCCAACCTGGCCGGGCACGATTCCCACGGCGTCATCCAGATCCCGACCTACATCGACCGTATCGACAAGGACCACATCGTCCCCGGTGCGCCGATCGAGGTGATCCAGGAGAGCCCGACGACGACGGTGATCGACGGTCACTGGGGCTTCGGCTACGTCGTCACCGAGCACGCCATGCGCACGACCATCGCCAAGGCCGAGACCGCCAACATCGCCGCCGCCACGGTCTTCCGCCAAGGCCACATCGGCCGCCTCGCGGCCTATCCCCTGATGGCCGTCGCGCACGACATGATCGGCTTGATCACCGCCGATAGTGGCCGCTCGGCAAAAGCCGTGGCGCCATTCGGCGGACGCGAGGCCCGGCTCGGCACCAACCCGATTTCGATCGCCGTGCCCTCGGAGCTGGAGAGCCCGCTCTTCATCGACATGGCGACCTCGGCGGTGGCCGCGGGCAAGGTCAACCTGGCGCTGGCCCGCGGGCTGCCGGTGCCGGAAGGCTGGATCGTCGACGCCGACGGTCAGCCAGCGACCGACCCGGCTCGGCTCAAGGCCGGCGGCGCCCTGCTGCCGCTCGGCGGCAGCGAGGGCTACAAGGGCTTTGGCCTCTCGACCATCGTCGAGATCTTCTCCGGCTTGCTGACAGGCCTCGGCTTCGGCGTCGAGCCGTCGGGCCGGCACAACGACGGCTGTTTCATGCTGGCGGTCAAGGTCGAGGCCTTCCGCCCGTTGCCCGAGTTCAAGCGCGAGGTCGCCGCGCTCGCCGCCTATCTCAAGGCGACGCCGCCGGCCGACGGCTTCGAGGAGGTCATGTACCCGGGTGAGATCGAGAGCCGCCGCGCCACCACCAACGCCGACATGGGCATCGCGGTCGAGGACTCCACCTGGGCCGCGCTGGCCAACCTCGCCGGGCGCTTCAAAATGGCCGAGGAGTTGGGCCTGCCCTGATACCGAATTTCCGCGCGGTGTCGCGTTCGTCCATCCCTCCGCCATGGACGCCCTGGCCCGCCTCGCCAGGATGCGCGACGCCCGACACCCGGTGTCATCTTGCCGGTGGCGCAGGGTAATTCCGGAAGCGTTTCGAGACTGGCGGTCGGAGGGTGGTGCCGCAGGACGGATTTGAACCGCCGACCCACGCATTACGAATGCGTTGCTCTACCAACTGAGCTACTGCGGCCCAGCGCTCGGGCTCTTGGACGCGGGCGAAAAATAGGCCCCGAGCCTCCGTTTTGCAAGTCTGGCAGAGGGCGGCTTGCCCGTTGCGGCGGCGCGCATCATTATCGCCTGCCTCATCGGATATCGCGCGAGCGGGGACGGACGGTCATGGGCAAGGGGCTGAGCGAGAGCCAGGTTCGACGGTACGAGGACGAGGGCTTCGTCTTCCCGGTGCCGGTGCTGAGCGCCGACGAGGTCGCCGAAGCCCGGGCCGAGATCGAGGCCTTCGAGGCGCGCACGGGCAAGACCCTCGATTATCCGGAGAAGTCCAAGTCTTATCTGCTCTTCGACTGGGCCGACCGGCTGGTCCGCCACCCCCGCGTGCTGGACGCGGTCGAGGACCTGATCGGGCCGGACATCCTGGTCTACCACACGACCATGTGGATCAAGGACGCGGGCACGCCGCACTACATCCGCTGGCACCAGGACGGCACCTATTTCTTCCTCGAGCCCCAGCGCCACGTCACCGCCTGGGTGGCGCTCTCGGACGCGCCGGAGGCGGCGGGCTGTATGCGGGTCCTGCCCGGCTCGCACCGGTGGGGCCAGTTGGCCCACGAGGACGACCCGGGCGAGCACAACCTGATCCTCCGCGGCCAGGCGATCATGGGCCGCTTCGAGGACGAAGAGGGGGTTGCGATGCCGCTTCGGGCCGGCGAGATGTCGTTGCACCACACCCGCCTGGTGCACTGCTCGCACCCCAACCGTCACCACGACCGGCGCATGGGCTTCGGCATCAGCTATATCCCGGCCGAGGTGCGCGACGTCGGCAAACCGGGGGGCTCGGCGATGCTGGTCCGGGGCGAGGACTGTTACAACCATTTCCACACCGAACAGCGGGTCGGCGATGCCGTAAGCCCGGAGGCTTATGAGAACCACCGCGAGTTGATGGAACGCTTCCGGGCCCGCCAGGACGCCGGCGCCGAGATCGGCCGCGAGGTCGCCTACAGCGAGATCTCCTGAATCCCGGTGCCGCAATAGCGCGGGCAAAGAGCAATCGACGACGAGGAGGATCGCCATGCAGCAGGTCGAATGGGCGAAGTGCAAGGCACACGAGTTGAGACGGTTGGCGGCGGCGGACGCGGTCGTCATCGTGCCGGTGGCATCGATCGAGCAGCACGGGCCGCACCTGCCGGTCCAGGTCGACACCCGCCTCGCCTACGAGACCTCGCGCCGGTCGGCCCGGCTGGTGGCAGAGCGTGGCGGTGCCGCGGTGGTGACGCCGCCGGTCTGGAGCGGGCTTTCCGAGCACCACATCCCCTTCGGCGGTACCCTCAGCGTCGACTACCAGACCTTCTTCCTAATCCTGCGCGGCATCACCGACAGCCTCGTGCGCCAGGGCTTCCGCCGGATCCTGATCAACAACGGCCACGGCGGCAACATCACCGCCTGCAAGATGGCGGTGCAGGAGCTGACGCTGGAGTTCGAGCTCCCGGTCGTCGCCACCACCTACCCCATCGAGGCGCGCCAGGCCTTCGCCGAGATCTTGGAGGACCAGGACTTCATCATGCATGCGGGCGAAGCCGAGACCTCGATGATGCTGGCCCTGGTGCCCGACCTTGTGGATGCGAGCGACCTCGGCGCCTGTGCCGGCACCAGCGCCGGCAGCCTCGGCGGGCCGGAGACTGCCTATCGCTGGCACAGTTTCTCCGAGAGGACCGCGAACGGCGTCATCGGCGACCCCACCCGGGCCAGCGCCGAGAAGGGCGAGAAGCTGCTCGACGCCTCGGCAGAGGGGCTGGCGAAGCTGATCCTGGCGCCCGAGACCTGGGCAAGGGGCGAGGATGTGCGCCTGCCCGAGACCGGCGGTGTGCCGCTCAAGGACTCGTGATTCGCCAGGCGCCGCCGGTGGCTATGATGCGGGCCATGCGAATCCTGTCGGCATTACTTTTCTTCTGCTTCCTCGCTACCCCAGTCCAAGCCGACTTCGAATCCGGGGTGGCGGCGTTGCAACAGGGCGATCACGCTGCGGCCGCTGCCGCCTTCCGCGAGGCCGCCGAGGCCGGCGAGGCGCGCGCCCAGTACAATCTGGCGCTGCTTTACGCCTATGGTCAGGGGGTGGCGCAGGACGACGCGCTCGCCGTCGATTGGTGGCGCAAGGCCGGAATGCAAGGCCATGCGCCTGCGCAGAACAACCTCGCCATCATGTTGGCGCTGGGCCAGGGGGTTGCTAAGGACGACGCCGCGGCGGCGAAGTGGTACCGGGCCGCGGCCGAGCAGGGCCATGCCGACGCCCAGTACAACCTCGCCACGATGTATGCCCGGGGCCGCGGCGTCGCCCGCGACAACGTCGCTGCGGCGCACTGGCACTTGCAGGCGGCCCTGCAGGGGGTGACCAAGGCGCAGAACAACATCGCGGCGGCCTTCGAGCGCGGCCGCGGCGTGCCGCGCGATCCTGTGCGCGCCTTGGCCTGGTACCGCCTGGCGGCGGAATAGGGCGACGACAAGGCGAGGCAGAACCGCGACCGCCTCGCTGCTGACCTGACGGCGGAAGAGCGTCATGCCGCTGAGCGGATGCTCGAGCGCTGGCTCGGCGGCAAGCCGGCCCTCTGAGGCCGACGGCGCGACGTTTTGCCGGCGGGCCCCTGCTACCTTGAACGACGGCCTTGGATTAAACTTCGATCCGACATCACGGATCACAAGGGCCGAGAGTGGGAGTGAAGCATGGCGGTCATCGATTTCTTCGATCAGGGCTGGACGATCAATCCGCATGGCGCCGCCTATGTCATGGACGACAAGGCCTACTCGTTCACCGAGATTGGAGAGCTGACCTGCCGCATCGCGCACGCGCTCCTCGGCCAAGGTCTGCCGAAGGAGACCAAAGTCGCCGTCTGGTCGTTGAACGATCCGATTGCCTGGGCTTGCGTGCTGGCGGTCTGGCGCGCCGGCATGACCTGGGTGCCGGTAAATCCCAGTAGCTCATTAGTGGACAACACCTATATCCTCGACACTTTCGACTGCGAGGTCCTGTTCTTCCAAAAGTCGTTCACCAGCTTGGTAGAGGAGATCAGGCCGAAGCTG
>JASLMY010000008.1 GCA_030746295.1 Alphaproteobacteria bacterium
CGACAAGGCCGCCGCACCGCCGATGCCCGACATGGGCGGCATGGGTGGCATGGGCGGCATGATGTAAGGGCCGCAAAGCAAGCCTCGAGAAACCAACACCAAGCTTCAAGGGCCGCCTTCGGGCGGCCCTTTTTTCATGGTGTGCCGCTCAACCGGTGGCGGCGATCGCCGGCAATTCGAAGGTGAAGGCGGTGCCTTGATGCTCGGCGCTCTCGACCGCGATGGTGCCGCCGTGCAGCTCCAGGATGCGGGCGACGATGGCGAGGCCGAGGCCGGCGCTTTCCGGCGCGTCGCTCCGGGCCCCGCCGCCGCGGTAGGTACGCTCGAATACGTGCTCCAGGTCGGCCGCCCGGATGCCGCGGCCGGTATCGCTGACCCGGGCCTGAATGCGATCGGGGCCCGGGATCAGGGTCAGGCAGATCCGGCCACCGTCGTCGGTATACTTGATGGCGTTCTCGATCAGGTTCTCCAAGACCCGCTCGATGAGGCCAATGTCGCCGGCGACGAAGGGCGCCCTCTCGGGCAACTCGGTCTCCAGCCGAAGGCCGCGCTCGCGCGCCGCCAGCACGTACTTTTGGCTCACGTCCTGGACCAGCTCGCCGAGCGAGAAGGGCTCGAAATCGAGCGCCGCATCCCGGTTCTCCAGGCGGGCCAGTTCGAAGAGCTCGCCGATCAGCCGGCTCAACCGCTCGGCATGTTGCAGGGCCAAGCCGAGATATTGACGCCGCTCGGCCTCGTCCAGGCTGTCGTCCTTCATCTGCAGCGTCTCGAGATAGCCCCTGAGCGTCGCCATCGGCGTTCTGAGGTCGTGGCTGATGTTGGCGACCAGCTCGCGCCGGCCTGCGTCCGCCCGCTCCAGCTCTTGGATCTGGGCGACGATCTGCGCCGACATCCGCCGGAAGGCGTCGCTCAATTGGTCGATCTCGTCGCCGTCGTCGGCAGCGCCCTCGTCGAGCTCGGGCAGGACCTGGAAGTCGCTCCGTTGAAAGCGCTCCACCGCTTGCGTCAGCCGTCTGAGGCGCCGCGTCAGCCAGTGGAACGAGACGACGCCGAGCAACAGGGTGATGATGCCGCCTGCGAGCGTCACGCCGAGGCCGAGGCGGAGGATATAGCTACCTTGGAACATGTCCCGGACGGTCTCGTAGGCGGTGCCGCCCAGCACGATATAGAGATAGCCCTCGATTCCCTTCGGCCCCTGGATCGGGGCGGCGGAAAAGACCTTCTGTCGGCCTGCGTCGCGGGGGTCGTCTCCGAGCACCGGAAAAGTCGGCTCTCGCTCGAGGAAAGCCTCGACCGGCGCCAGCGCCACGGCCTCGCGCACCACCTTGCCGGGCGGCGCGCTGAAGGCCAGAATCCGGCCCTCGCGGTCCAAGAGGTAGACCTCGATCGAGGGGTTGATCACCATCAGGTTGTCGAAGAGTTTCTTCAGCACCGCCTCGTTGACGCCGTCGCCCAGCATCAGCTTCTCATGCCCGACGATCTCGGCTGCCAGGCCGCGGTTCAAGAGCTGGCTCACCTCCTGGACGTAGAGCCGGCCGGCCAGCGTCGCGGCGGCGACGAAGAAGCCGCCGGCGACCGCCAGCAGCACCAGAAGCATGGCCGCCAGCTTGCGATCGAGCCGCCGGATCATGGTCCCGCGCCCTCGATCCGGTCGTTGAACTTGTAGCCGACGCCCCAGACGGTGAGAACGTAGTCCGGCTTCGCCGGATCGCGCTCGATCTTGGCGCGCAGCCGGTTGATGTGGGAGTTGACCGTATGCTCGTAGCCGGCATGGCCGTAGCCCCAGACCAGGTCCAGAAGCTGGGCCCGGGTGTAGACCCGCCCCGGATGACGGGCGAACTGGGTAAGCAAGTCGAATTCCTTGGCGGTGAGCTCGATCCGCTGGCCGCGCACGGTGACCTGTCGTTTCGACAGGTCGATCGCCATGTCGGCGGCGGCCAGGGACTCGGCCGGCGTCTCGGCCGCCTGGCCCGAGAGCTCGACGCGGCGGAAGATCGCCTTCACCCGCGCCAACAGCTCGCGCACGTTGAACGGCTTGGTGAGGTAGTCGTCGGCGCCGACCTCGAGGCCGACGACCCGGTCGACCTCGTCGCTCTTCGCCGTCAGCATCAGGATCGGGGTGTAGTTCGCCTGCCGCCGCAGCTGCCGGCAGACCTCCAAGCCCTCGACGCCCGGCAGCATCAGGTCGAGGATGATGAGGTCGAAACGCCCGCTCTCGGCCTTCTCCAGCCCTTGCGTCCCGTCGGCGGCCGAGCGGACCTCGCAGCCCAGGTCGCGCAGATGCAGGCGCAGCAGTTCCCGGAGGTCCCGATTGTCCTCGATGATCAAGATCCGGCGGGCCATGTCTCGTCTCGTTCTCGGCTCTGTCGACGGCGCGGAAGATAGGCCGGCAATTTCACGAAAGTATCACTTTTGGCGCGATCGCGGGGCGCCTGTGCGATATGGTCGCGCCTTCGGCCGGCCTCAAAGGCCTTGAAGCAGCGCCCGAAATCGCACATATCGACGGCGTCGCATTGAACCTGGACGGGAGGATAGACGACAGATGAGTGAGGAAAGGCTCGCCTTTCAGGCCGAGGTCTCTCGGCTGCTCAAGCTCATGGTGCATTCGGTCTACTCGGAGAAGGAGATCTTCCTGCGCGAGCTGATCTCGAACGCGTCCGATGCTTGCGACAAGCTGCGCTACGAGGCCTTGACCAAGCCGGAGCTGGCCGCCGACGATCCCGAGTTCCGGGTCCGCGTCGTCGTCGATGCCAAGGCCCGCACGATCGAGGTCGCCGACAACGGCATCGGCATGAGCCGGGACGAGCTGATCTCCGAGCTCGGCACCATCGCCCGCTCGGGCACCGGCGCCTTCCTCGAGCAGTTGACCGGCGACGATGCCAAGGACGTGGCGCTCATCGGCCAGTTCGGCGTCGGCTTCTACTCGGTCTTCATGGTCGCCGACACGGTCGAGGTGACGAGCCGGCGGGCCGGAGAGGCGGCGGCCTGGCGCTGGTCTTCGGACGGCGGCGGCGAGTTCACCGTCACCGAGGCGGAACGGCCGGGCTGCGGCACCAGCGTCGTCGTCCATCTGGCCAAGGACGAAAAACGCTGGCTGGAGCCGGAGACGATCCGCGCCATCGTCAAGACCTATTCCGACCACATCGCGCTTCCCATCGTCCTCGTCGAGGGCGAGACGGAAGAGACCGTGAACCAGGCCTCGGCGCTTTGGACCCGGCCGAAGAGGGAGATCGAGGAAGAGCAATACAAGGAATTCTACCACCACGCCGGGCACGCCTTCGACGACCCTTGGCTTACCATCCACTACAAGGCCGAAGGCAAGATCGAGTACGCGGTGCTGTTGTTCGTGCCCTCGGCCAAGCCCTACGACCTCTACGATCCGAGCCGCAAGAACCGGGTCAAGCTCTACGTCAAACGGGTCTTCATCACCGACGACTGCCAGGAGCTGATCCCGCCCTACCTCAGGTTCCTGAAGGGCGTCGTCGATTCCGAGGACCTGCCGCTCAACATCTCCCGCGAGATGCTGCAGGCGAGCCCGGTGCTGGCCCGGCTCAAGACCGCGATCACGCGCCGCGTCCTGAACGAGTTGAAGAAGAAGGCGGAGAAGGCGCCCGAGGACTACGCGGCGTTCTGGGAGGGCTTCGGCGCCGTCCTCAAGGAGGGCATCTACGAGGACGAGGCCCGGCGCGACGACATTCTGGCGCTGGCCCGCTTCCACTCCACCGCCGGCGACGAGGCGACCAGCCTCGACGCCTATCTGGAGCGGGCCAAGGAGGGCCAGCAGGCGATCTACTACATCAGCGGCGACGACCTGGAGGCCTTGCGCCAGAGCCCGCAGATCGAGGGCTACCGCGCCCGTGGCATCGAGGTGTTGCTGCTGACCGACGCGGTTGACAACTTCTGGCTGACCTCGGTCGACGCCTATGCCGAGAAGCCCTTCCGCTCGGTGACCCGGGGGGCGGCGGACCTGGCCGAGATCGCGCCCGAAGGCGAGGCCGAGACGCCGGCGGACGAGGTCCGCGAAGCCGATATCGCCACCGTGATCGTGGCCCTGAAACAGAGCCTCGGCGAGGCGGTCAAGGACGTCCGGGCTTCGGAGCGGCTGACCGACAGTGCGGTCTGTCTTGTCGCCGACGAGGGCGATCTCGACATGCATCTGGAGCGTCTCTTGAAGGCCCAGCAGCAGATCGATTTCGCCGCCACCCGAATTCTCGAGATCAATCCGCGTCACCAGCTGATCCGGGCCCTGGCCGAGCGCGTCAAGGGCGAGGGCGGCGGCGAGGCGCTGGCCGACGTCGCCCACCTGCTGCTCGACCAGGCCCGCATCGTCGAGGGCGAGAGCCTGCCCGATCCGGCCGCCTTCTCGCGCCGCCTGGCCGCGGTGATGGCAAGAGGCCTGGCGGCCTGATCGGAGGGGGCCTCGCCGGAAGCGCCCGGCGGCCGTGGCAAGGCCCTATTCGAAGCCGCGGAAGCGGGCGAAGCCCTCGACCGGTTCGCGCTCGGTTCTGAGCTGGTTGGCGGGGGCGCCCGCGTCCGCGTAGCCGAGCGACATGCCGCAGACGAGCGCCAGATCGCCCGGTACGCCGAGATGGCGGCGCACGGGCTCGTGGAAGCGCCGCCAAGCGGCCTGCGGGCAGGTATCGAGGCCGCGCCCACGGGCCGCCAGCATGACGTTCTCGATGAACATGCCGTAGTCGAGTCGGCTGCCGCTCTCGATGACCCGATCGACGAAGAAGAAGAGCCCGACCGGGGCGCCGAAGAAGCGGAAGTTGTTCGCGTGTTGGCGCCGGCCGGCCTCGCGGTCGCCCTTCTCGACGCCGAGCAGCGAATAGAGGTCCCAACCGACCTTGCGCCGCCGGCCGCGGTAGGGCTCGGGCAAGCCGTCGGGATAGCTCTCCGTCTCCGCCCGGTGCGCCGGCGAATTGGCTTCGAAGAGGGCCACCACCTCGGCCACCAGCGCGTCCCTGACGGCGCCGCTGCAGGCATAAACCTGCCAGGGCTGGATGTTGGTGCCGCTCGGCGCCCGCGTGGCGACCTCGAGGATCTCGGCCACGGTCGGCCGCGGCACCGGCTTCGGCAGAAAGCCGCGCACGGAGCGGCGCGACAGGATGGCTTCGTCGACGTTCATCTGTACTGGCGTCCTTGGGATCGGAATGGGCCTCGGGCACTGACGTGTCCGGCAGACGAATAATCGGGAATCCGGTCTGTTGTAAAGGTAAGTGCCGACGCTACCGGTCGGCGCGGCTCAAGAGTCGGATTCGGCGAGGTCCATCTCGGCCGCGCCGATGATGGCGCCGTGACCGCCCAGCTGCACGATGATGGCGCAGCCGTCGCGACCGCCCTCGGCCAGATCGGCCAACGGGAAGGCGATCTCCATCGCCTCGCCGCGCCAGAGCCCGACATTGGTGAGCTGGCGGACCACGTTGTAGTAGCTGAGTTGGCGGCCGCCGTTCTCGCCGCGCCGGATCGCCACCTCCCGAACGTTGTCGTATCGGGCCAGCCAGATCGTGGCATCGCCTTCTGCGGCGCCGGCCGAGAGCTTGACCAGCACGCGCTTGCCGTCCCGCATCATCTCGATGTCGGGGCCGGCACGGCGCTCGCGGCGCACCTTGTCGATCGCCCTCGTGACCTCGCCTTCGTCCGAGCCGACGGCGTGAATCGCGCCGCCGATCACCATTTGCGGCGTATAGACGCGACGATCTTGCATCGCTGTGGCGTAGCTCCGTTGCCGCTCGGTATAGAGCGGACTGGCGAACGTGTCGCGCCAGCCGAGATAGTCCCAATAGTCCACATGGAAGGTGAGGCCGATCAGGTCCTCGCGCTTGGCCAGCCGCCCCAGATAGGCGTCGGCCGGCGGACAGGAGTTGCAGCCCTGACTGGTGAAGAGCTCGACCACCGTCTTCAACGGTTCGGCCTTGCCCGGGGTTGCCTGGAGGCCAGCCCAGAGGAGCAGCGCGAGTGCGGTCGTCAGAACGGTCGGGGGGGTTCTCATGACGGCAGAGACTACCGAACTCGGCCGGTCAAGCGAAAATCACTTGTCGGTGATATGCCGCCTGCCGCGCCCCGATCGCCCGTCACGCGCGCCTCATGCCGCCGCCATCAGGTTGCGCAGGACGTACTGCAGAATGCCGCCGTGACGGTAGTACTCGACCTCGTCCAGCGTATCGATGCGGCAGGTCAGCGTGATCTCTTCGGAGCGGCCGTCCTCGTAGGTGATCCGGCAGGCGACGTCCTGTCCGGGCTCGATGCCGTCGGCGATGCCGCCGAGGTCGAAGACCTCGGCGCCGGTGAGACCCAGGGTCTTGCGGTCGGTGCCGGCCTCGAATTGCAGCGGCAGCACCCCCATGCCGACCAGGTTGGAGCGGTGGATGCGCTCGAAGCTTTCGGCGATCGCTGCCTTGATGCCGAGAAGCCGCGTACCCTTGGCGGCCCAGTCGCGCGACGAGCCGGTGCCGTATTCCTTGCCGGCGACCACGATCAGCGGCACGCCGTCGGCCTGATAGCGCATCGCAGCGGCGTATATGCTCATCAGCTCGCCAGACGGCTGATGCCGCGTAACCCCACCTTCGGTGCCGGCGGCGAGCTCGTTGCGGATGCGGATGTTGGCGAAGGTGCCGCGCATCATCACCTCGTGGTTGCCGCGCCGGGCGCCGTAGGAGTTGAACTCGCGGGCCGGCACCTGATGGCTGACCAGGTATTCCCCCGCCGGTCCTTCCTCGGTGATCGAGCCTGCCGGCGAGATGTGGTCGGTGGTCACCGAATCGCCCAACAGCGCCAGCAGGCGGGCGCCGGCGATGTCGGCGAGCTGGCCGGGCTCGCCGGACATCTCCTCGAAGAACGGCGGATGCTTGACGTAGGTCGAGACCGCGTCCCAATCGTAGGTCAGGCTCTCCTTGGCCTCGATCGAGCGCCATTCGTCGGAACCCTCGAAGACGTCGGCGTAGCGGCGTTGGAACATCTCCGCCGAAAGCGAGCCGGCGACTGCGTCGGCGACCTCTTTCAGGCTCGGCCAGATGTCGCGCAGGTAGACGGGCTCGCCGTCGGAGCCGGTGCCCAGTGGTTCGGTCGTCAGGTCGAGATTGATCGTGCCGGCGATCGCATAGGCGACGACCAGCGGCGGCGAGGCCAGGTAGTTGGCCCTGACCAGCGGGTTGATCCGGCCCTCGAAATTGCGATTTCCCGACAGCACGGCGGTGGCGACCAGGTCTCCCGTTTCGACCGCCTCGGCCACCGGCTCGGCCAACGGCCCCGAGTTGCCAATGCAGGAGGTGCAGCCGAAGGCGACGACGTCGAAGCCCAACTGGTCGAGAAAGGGTTGCAGGCCGGCCCGGTCGAGATAGTCCGCCACCACCTGGCTGCCGGGCGCCAGCGAGGTCTTGACCCAGGGCTTGGCGGCGAGCCCCTTCTCGACCGCCTTCTTGGCCAACAGCCCGGCCGCCACCATCACCGAGGGATTGGAGGTGTTGGTGCATGAGGTAATCGCGGCGATGACGATATCGCCGTGGCCGATGGCGTAGTCCTCGCCGGGGACTTGAACCTTGCTCCCGACCTCGCCCCCGGCCTCGATCTCCGGCAACACCTCGGCAAATGCCGGGGCGGCAGCGGCGAGTGCGATCCGGTCCTGCGGCCGCTTCGGGCCCGAGATCGAGGGCTCGACCGTCGACATGTCGAGGCTGAGGGTATCGGTGAAGTCGGGTGCCGGCGCCCCCGCCTCGCGCCAAAGACCTTGCGCCTTGGCGTAGGCCTCGACGAGGCGGATCTGCGCCGCATCCCGGCCCGAGAGCTCCAGATAGCGGATCGTCTCCTGGCCGATCGGGAAGAAGCCGCAGGTGGCACCGTATTCCGGCGCCATGTTGGCGATCGTCGCGCGATCGGCGAGCGGCAGATGGTCGAGGCCGCTGCCGTAGAACTCGACGAACTTGCCGACCACGCCCTTGGCCCTCAGCATCTCGACCACCGTCAAGACCAGGTCGGTCGCCGTGGTGCCTTCGGGCAGGGCGCCGGTCAGCTCGAAGCCGACGACTTCGGGGATCAGCATCGAGATCGGCTGCCCCAGCATCGCCGCCTCGGCCTCGATGCCGCCGACGCCCCAGCCCAGAACCGCTAGGCCGTTGACCATGGTCGTGTGGCTGTCGGTGCCGACGAGCGTGTCGGGATAGGCCAGCAGGTTGCCGCCGTCGTCGCGGCTCCAGACCACCTTGGCGAGGTGCTCCAGGTTGACCTGGTGGCAGATCCCCGCACCCGGCGGCACGACACGGAAGTTGTCGAAGGCGCTTTGGCCCCAGCGCAGGAAGGCGTAGCGCTCGCCGTTGCGCTGAAACTCCAGCGCCATGTTGTGCGTCAGCGCGCCCGACGAGCCGAACTGATCGATCATGATCGAATGGTCGATGACCAGATCCACCGGCGACAGCGGATTGATCTTCTTGGGATCGCCGCCCATGTCGACCATCGCCTGGCGCATCGCCGCCAGATCGACGACCGCGGGCACGCCGGTGAAGTCCTGCAGCAGGACCCGGGCCGGGCGAAAGGCGATCTCTCGGCTGGAGCGCCGTTCGCGAAGCCAATCGGCGACCGCCTTGGCGTCGTCGACGGTGACGCTGCGGCCATCCTCGTGGCGCAGCAGGTTCTCGAGCAGGACCTTGAGCGAATAGGGCAGCCGGTCGATATCGCCGAGCCCGGCGGCGGCGGCCGCTTCGAGGCTGAAATAGTCGTATTGGGTGCCGTCGAGGTCGAGTCTGCGGCGGCAGCCGAGGGTGTCTTGGCCGAGCGTGGTCACCTGGGGCTTCTCCTTGGATCGAGGTCTTATCGCGTCGCCGGGGCCGGGCGGCGCTCCGGTGCGCATACCTCTATGTAACGCGATTGCGTGGCGAATGCGATTCTGGAATGGCCGGCGCGCTTGACCCAGAAAGGGTCGATGCTTTATTAGCCGAGCCCAATTGGAGTCCTGTTGAGAAGATCGAGTGAAACTCGGCGTCGGGAGGCTCGCTGCTTATCTTGATATTGCGGGCTGGAGACGCGCCGGTGGTGCGTTGGGGTGCCGGACCGGGGCCTTTGGCTCCGGCTCCGGGCAACGCGTAACTTGTTGGTCGAAGGGTACTGGTCTATGGCGGACAACGACGCGGCCATCGCCGCATATGACACGAGCCCGAAACTGTTGCTGCGGCACGCCCGCGAACGCGGGCAGCAACCGGCCTTTCGCGAGAAGGACTTGGGCATCTGGCAGACCTGGACCTGGAGCCAGATGGCGGAAGAGATACGGGCCCTGGCCTGCGGTCTCGCCGCGCTCGGCGTCGGCCGGCAAGATCGGGTCGCCATCATCGGCGACAATCGGCCGCAGCTCTACTGGGCCTTCGACGCGGTTCAGGCGATCGGCGCCGTGCCGGTGCCGCTCTACGCCGACTCGGTCGCCGACGAGATGCGGTACGTTCTCGATCATGCCGAGGTCAAGACGGCGATCTGCGAGGATCAGGAGCAGATCGACAAGGTGATGTCGATCCGCGACCAACTGCCGGCGATGGGGCACTTGATCTACGAGGACCCGCGGGGCCTGCGCAACTACACCCAAGATTTTGTTCATGGCCTCGAGACGTTGCAGGAGCAAGGCCGCGCCTACGACCGGGAACACCCGGACTTCTTCGAGACCGAGGTCGCCAAGGGCAAGGGCGAGGATATCGCCATCGTGGCCTACACCTCTGGCACCACCGGCGACCCCAAGGGTGTGTTGTTGAGCTTCGACAACCTGCTGAACTCGGCCCGGTTGGCGGTCGAGATGGAGCATTTGAGCGAGAACGAGGTCATCCTGGCCTATTTGCCGCTGGCCTGGGTCGGCGATCATTTCTTCTCCGTCGCGATGCAGCGGATCGCCGGTTTCACGGTCAACTGTCCGGAAAGCTCGGATACCGTGATGCTCGATCTCAAGGACATCGGGCCGACGCTCTTCCTGGCGCCGCCGGCGATCTTCGAGAATTTCCTGACCCAGATCCGTATCCGCATGGAGGACGCGGGCTGGGTGCAGCGCAAGCTGTTCGACTTTTTTACCGACGTCGCGGCACGCTGCGGTATCGACATCCTGGAAGGGCGCTCGGTCAGCGCCTCGGACCGGCTGCTCTACCGGTTGGGCGCCCTATTGGTCTTCGGACCGCTAAAGGACAATCTGGGGCTGAGCCGGGCGCGCTTCGCCTATACCGGCGGCGCGCCGCTGGGCGAGGAGGTGTTCAACTTCTACCGCTCCGTCGGTCTCAACTTGAAGCAGCTCTATGGCCAGACCGAGTCGGCCGCCTACGTTTGCATTCAGCGCGACGGCGACGTCAAGCCAGACACGGTGGGGCCGCCCTGCCCGGGCGTCGAGCTCAAGATCACCGATGAAGGCGAGATCGTCTACAAGAGCCCGGGCAATTTCATCGGCTATTTCAAGAACGACGAAGCCACGGCCGAGACCTTGGACCAGGAAGGCTGGGTGCACACCGGAGATGCCGGCATCATCGACGACGACGGCCATCTCAAGATAATCGACCGGGCCAAGGACGTCGGCCACCTGGTCGACGGCACCCTCTTCGCGCCGCAATACATCGAGAACAAGCTGAAGTTCTCCCCCTTCATCCGTGAGGCCGTGGCGCACGGCGCGGAGCACGACTACGTCGCCTGCTTTCTCAACATCGACCTGGAGGCGGTCAGCAATTGGGCCGAGCGGCGCGGCATCTCCTATACCAACTACACCGACCTGGCGTCGCGCGACGAGGTCTACGACCTGATCCGCGAATGCATCGAAGAGACAAACCAAAGCTTGGCCCAGGATTCGGCGCTCAGGGGCTCGCAGGTCAAGCGTTTCCTGCTGCTCCACAAGGAACTCGACGCCGACGACGGCGAACTGACGCGGACCCGCAAGGTCCGGCGGCGGATCATTGCCGACCGTTACGCGCCATTGATCGAGGCACTCTATTCCGACGCCGATCACGTCCTCATCGAATCCGAGGTGTCCTTCGAGGACGGCCGCAAGGGACAACTGAGCGCCGATCTCAAGATCCGGGACTCCGGCACCTTTGGCGCCTCCGGCGCGGTCGAGCAGCAGGCGGCCTGATGAGCGTGGCGGTGGAAGCCGGTCGAAGCGCCGGCGAGGTTATTCTGAGCGTCGAGAACATCAGCCTGTCCTTCGGCGCCGTGCAGGCCCTGATCGACGTCAGCTTCGACATCCGGCAGGGCGAGGTCCGCGCCATCATCGGACCAAACGGGGCCGGCAAGACCTCGATGCTGAACTGCGTCAACGGCTTCTACCACCCCCAGGAAGGCCGCATCATCTACAAGGGCATGGTGCGCCAGCAGATGAAGCCTTATGAGGCGGCGGCGCAGGGGATCTCGCGCACCTTCCAGAACGTGGCGTTGTTCCGCGGCATGACCACGCTCGACAACATCATGACCGGTCGAAATTTGAAGATGAACCGGTGGAAGACGAACTTGATTCCCGCTGCCTTCTACATTGGCTGGACGCGGAACGAGGAAACCGAGCATCGGGCCTTCGTCGAGCAAATCATCGACTTTCTCGAGATCGAGGCGATCCGCAAAACCCCTGTCGGGCGGCTGCCCTACGGTCTGCAAAAGCGCGTCGAGCTCGGCCGGGCCTTGGCCGCCGAGCCCGAGCTCTTGTTGCTCGACGAGCCGATGGCCGGCATGAACATCGAGGAGAAGCAGGACATGTGCCGCTTCGTCCTCGACGTCAACGAGGAGTTCGGCACCACCATCGCGCTCATCGAGCATGACATGGGCGTGGTCATGGACATCCCCGACCGGGTCGTGGTCCTGGACCATGGCATCAAGATCGCCGATGGCACGCCGGACGAGGTGAAGAGCAACCAGGACGTGATCGACGCCTACCTCGGAGTCAGCCATGACTGAGGCGGCTTCGATGCCCTTTGGAGGCGCTTAGAGCATGGAATTGTTGCAGGACGTCTTCGTCCTTCCCTTCGTCGACATGGTCGACGCGCCCGAGTTCTTTGCCGAAGTCCTAATCGGCGGTCTCATGGCCGGTGTCATGTATTCGCTGGTGGCGCTCGGCTTCGTGCTGATTTTCAAGGCCTCCGGCGTCTTCAACTTTGCTCAGGGTGTGTTTGCGCTGTTCGCCGCGATGACGCTGGTCGGCCTGATGACGGGGACGGTTCCGGTCGCCCTGAACCAGATATCCGGCATCGCAATGCCAGCCTGGCTGGCCATCATCATAACCATCGTCGTGATGATCGGCCTGGCCGTTGCTGTTGAACGGGTGGTCTTGAGACCGCTCGTGAACCAGGACCCGATCATCATGTTCATGTCGACGATCGGCCTCGCTTTCGTGCTCCAGAGCATCGGCGAGATCTTGTGGGGCAGCGAGGTCATGACGCTCAACGTCGGCATTCCAGAAGGCACCTTCATGTGGGCCGATATCCAGTTCCAGGTCTTCGACATCTGGGCCGCGGTAATCGCCGGCATCATGGTCGTGGTTCTGGCGGTGTTCTTCCAGAAGACCCGGATCGGACGGGCGCTCCGGGCCGTAGCCGACGACCATCAGGCCGCCCTCTCGGTCGGGATCCCGCTGAAGCAGATCTGGATCATCGTCTGGTCGGTGTCCGGCATGGTGGCCTTGGTCGCCGGCATCATGTGGGGGACCAAGAGCGGCGTCAGCTTCAGCCTCTCGCTGATCGCGCTGAAGGCGCTGCCGGTGCTAATCCTGGGTGGCTTCACCTCGGTGCCGGGCGCGATCGTGGGCGGCCTCATCATCGGCGTCGGCGAAAAGGTCGCCGAGGTCTATTGGGGGCCCTTGGTCAACGGTGCCATCGAGAACTGGTTCGCCTACGTGGTGGCCCTGGTCTTCCTGTTGTTCCGTCCGCAAGGGCTGTTCGGCGAAAAGATCATCGAAAGGGTATAGCTGGATGATTTATCGCGAAGCCGGTCAATTCAAGGCCAAGTACGCGGCCGATCAGGCGATCTTCCCGATCGCCCAGGACCGCTGGTTCGTCATCGGTGTGATCGCCGTCGCCTATCTCGTCGTGCCCTTCGTCGGCGACGAGTACCTGTTTCAGGCGATCCTGATTCCGGTTCTGGCCTTCTCGCTGGCGGCGATCGGTCTCAACATCCTGACCGGCTATTGCGGCCAGCTTTCGCTCGGCACCGGCGGCTTCATGGCCACCGGTGCGATCGCCTCGTACAAGCTGATGACCGCTTATCCGGATATGAACATCCTGATCGTCTTCATTCTGTCGGGCCTGGTCACGGCGGGGGTCGGGCTCTTGTTCGGCGTCCCCAGTCTGCGCATCAAGGGCTTCTATCTGGCGGTGGCGACGCTGGCGGCGCAGTTCTTTCTCGGCTGGCTCTACAACAAGATCGAGTGGTTCGTGAACTACACGCCGTCGGGTACGATCACGGCGCCGCCCAGAGAGATGTTCGGGGTCCTCGTCACGGGCCCGGCGGCGACCGCGGAAGCGCGCTACCTCTTCGTATTGACGCTGGTGGTCGTCTTCGGCTTGTTGGCCAAGAACTTGGTGCGGGGGCCCGTGGGGCGGGCCTGGATGGCGGTCCGGGATATGGATATCGCCGCCGAGCTGATCGGCTTTCGGCCCTTCCAGACCAAGATCCTGGCCTTCTCGGTGAGCTCGTTCTATGTCGGCGTCGCGGGTGCCGTAGCCTTCACGATGTGGCTTGGTAGCGTCGAGACCGCCGAGGCCTTCGACATCAACGTCTCCTTCCAGGTCCTGTTCATGATCATCATCGGCGGCCTGGGTTCCATGCTCGGCTCGTTCCTGGGCGCCGCCTTCATCATCGTCACGCCGATTCTGCTGACCAACGTCATGGTCATCGGCATGGGCTTCCAGGCGGTCACCGCCAAGCATTTCGAGTTCATCTTCTTCGGCGGCCTGATCATCTTCTTCCTGATCGTCGAGCCGTTGGGCTTGGCTCGGCTCTGGCAGATCGTCAAGGAGAAGCTCAGGCAATGGCCGTTTCCGTACTGATGTCTTTAAGCAAGAGTGTCGTGAATTGTGGCGGTTGCCGCATTTTGTTAGGGTTCAGCCAGTTCCGCGGGCGGGTGGCCTCGCGGACGCACCAATGGGAGGTAAACGTATGATGCTTCGAAACATCGCACTGGGCGCGATCTCGGCCGCGGTTCTCGCGACCGGCATCGCCGTCGAGAAGGCCGCGGCGGAAGATACCATCTTCATCCCCGGCCTGGTGTACAGGACCGGTCCTTATGCGCCTGGCGGCATTCCGTCGGCCAACGGCCTGCAGGACTATTTCAACATGATCAACGAGCGCGACGGCGGCGTTGGTGGCGTCAAGCTCGTCTACGAGGAGTGCGAGACCGGCTACAACACCAAGGTCGGCGTCGAGTGCTACGAGAAGTTCAAGTCCAAGAAGCCGGTCATCGTCTTCCCCTATTCGACCGGTATCACCTATCAGCTGATCCCGAAAACCCCGGTCGACAAGATTCCGGTCCTGTCGATGGGCTACGGCCGCACCTCGGCCGCCGACGGCCGCGTCTTCAAGTGGGTGTTCAACTTTCCGACCACCTATTGGAGCCAGGCCAGCGCCATCATCAACTATATCGGCAGCCAAGAAGGTGGCCTCGCCAACCTCAAGGGCAAGAAGATCGCCCACATCTACCACAACAGCGCCTACGGCAAGGAAGCCAATCCGACGCTGGAGGTGCTGGCCAAGAAGTTCGGCTACAAGCTGAAGCTCTTGGCGGTGGACCATCCGGGGCAGGAGCAGAAGGCGACCTGGCTGCAGATCCGGCGTTGGAAGCCCGACTACATCTTCCTCTCCGGCTGGGGCGTGATGAACCAGGTGGCGCTCAAGGAAGCGGGCTCGATCGGGTTCCCGATGGATCATTTCATCGGTAACTGGTGGTCCGGCACCGAGGTCGACATGGGCCCGGCCGGCACGCTGGCCAACGGTTACAAGGCCGCGACCTTCCATCCGCCGGGCGGCAACTCCCCGCTGCACGACGACATCCGCAAGCACGTCTATGACAAGGGCCTGGGGGCCGGCGAGCGCGACCGCATCGGCGAGGTGCTCTACAATCGCACCGTGCTGAACGCGGTCTTCGTGGTCGAGGCGATCCGGGCGGCGCAGAAGAAGTTCGGCGTCAAAGTCGTCACCGGCGAGCACGTCCGCTGGGGTCTCGAGAACACCCACATGACCGAAGAGGACTGGAAGAAGCTCGGTCTCGAGGGCTATCCCGAGATCAAGGTCACTTGCGAGGACCACGAGGGCAGCCACCCGGTGCTGATCCAGCAGTGGGACGCCTACAAGAAAGAGTGGAAGATCGCCAGCGACTGGAACCAGGTGATGCGCGACGTGGTGCGGCCGATGATCGAAGCCGATGCGGCCAAGTTCGCGAAAGAGAACAACATCACGCCGCGTGACTGCAGCAAGGAAGGCTGAGCACGTACTGCTTTGCCTGAAAGGCCTGCGTAATCCTATCGGGCCGAACCAGTGAGGGTATGCCGTGAGCGACGGTAACGAACTGCTCGTCGTCAACAACATCGAGGTCATTTACGACCACGTGATCCTGGTGTTGAAGGGCGTGTCGCTCAGTGTGTCCGAGGGGGGCGTCGTCGCCCTCCTCGGCGCCAACGGCGCTGGCAAGACGACGACCTTGAAATCGATATCCAACCTCTTGGGGGCCGAGCGCGGCGAGGTCACCAAGGGGGATATCCGCTATGAGGGCGACCAGGTCCAGTCCCTGAATCCGAGCGAGGTGGTCAAGCGCGGCGTCATCCAGGTGATGGAGGGCCGCCATTGCTTCGAGCACCTGACGGTCGAGGAGAACCTGCTGACCGGCGCCTACACTCGGGGCCGGGACCGCAAGGGGGTGAGCGATGCCCTCGACCTGGTCTACGGCTATTTCCCGAAGCTGAAGGAACGCAACAAGGCCTTGGCCGGCTACATCTCCGGCGGCGAGCAGCAGATGACCGCGATCGGCCGGGCGCTGATGGCGAAGCCGAAGCTGATCCTGCTGGACGAGCCGTCGATGGGGCTGGCGCCGCAGCTGGTGGAGGAGATTTTCGAGATCGTTGCCCGGCTCAACAAGCAGGAAGGTGTCAGCTTCCTCTTGGCCGAGCAGAACGCCACCGCCGCCTTGCGCTATGCCGACTATGGCTATGTCCTGGAGAACGGCCGCGTGGTCCTCGACGGCGAGGCCAAGGCGCTGGCCGACAACGAGGACGTCAAGGAGTTCTATCTCGGCTTCAGCGGCGGCGGCCGTCAGAGCTTTCGCGACACCAAGCACTACCGCCGGCGCAAGCGCTGGCTGGCCTGACGAGGCCGACGCGAGGGCGCGTCCGGCGCCGCGCTGCCCTACCTTAACGGACTGTCGACGAGGGAGGCGACGGCGATGGCGACCCGAGACGAGCACTACGATGAATTAGAGCAGCGTGATTCCGAGACCCGCCGGCGCGAGCAGTTCGCCCGGCTGCGCCAGCAGATCGCCCACGCCAAGGCCAAGGCGGCCTACTTCACCAAGCTGTTCGCCGAGGTCGAGGTCGAGGCGATCGACGGGCCTGAGGCGCTGGCGCGGCTGCCGGTGACCCGCAAGCCCGACCTGGCGCGGGCGCAGAAGGCCGACCCGCCCTTCGGCGGGCTCGCCACCCAGTCCTTCGAGGAGATGAGCAACGTCTTCATGTCGCCGGGACCGCTTTACGAGCCGGGCGGCGACGACAAGGACTATGGCCGCTTCTCGCGCGCGCTGTGGGCCGCCGGCGTGCGCCCGGGCGATCTCGTCTACAACACCTTCTCCTATCACCTGACGCCGGCGGCGATGCTGGTCGAGCTCGGCGCCCAGGCGCTTCGCTGCCCGGTCTTTCCGGGCGGTGTCGGCAACACCGATCTGCAGGTGCAGGCGATCGCCGAGTTGAGACCCCGGGTCTATTGCGGCACGCCGTCGTTCTTGAAGATTCTGGTCGAGCGCGGCGACGAGGCCGGCCTCGACACGTCGTCGCTGGCCAAAGGCCTGGTCGGTGCCGAGCCGCTCTTTCCCGCCGTCCGCCAGATGCTCTCCGAGCGCGGCATCGAGGTCAGCAACAGTTACGGCACGGCCGATATCGGCCTGATCGCCTACGAGACCTCGGCCCAGGAAGGCATGGTCGTCGACGAAGGCATCATCCTCGAGCTGGTGGAGCCCGGCGGCAGCCAGCCGGTGGCCGAGGGCGAGATCGGCGAGGTCGTCGTCTCCACCTTCAATCCGACCTACCCGCTGGTCCGCTACGGCACCGGTGACTTGTCCGCGGTGCTGCCCGGCGCCAGCCCCTGCGGGCGCACCAACATGCGGATCAAGGGCTGGATGGGCCGTGCCGATCAGTCGGTCAAGGTCCGCGGCATGTTCGTCCACCCCTCCAACGTCGCCGACCTGCTGCGCCGCCATCCCGAGGTCTCGAAAGCGCGTTTGGTCGTCGACAGCGTCGACAGCGCCGATCGTATGACCCTCAAGGTCGCCGGCGCCGGCGAGGACGCGGCCGAGGCCATCGTCGCCTCGATCCAGAGCGTCCTGAAGCTCCGGGGCGAGGTCGAGCTGGTCGACGCCGAGGCGCTGCCCGATGACGGCAAGGTCATCGACGACATCCGCAAGTTCGACTGAAAGCCCGGTCGACGGTGGTGCTCGCGGCTGAAGCGCTGGGCTGCGTCCGCGGCGAGCGGACGGTCTTTCGGGACCTCAGCTTTCGGCTCGACGCCGGCGAGGCCCTGGTGCTCCGAGGGCCGAACGGCGCCGGCAAGTCGAGCCTGCTGCGCCTCGTCGCCACCTTCCTGAAGCCCGCCGCCGGCCGCCTCTCATGGGACGGCGTCGAGGTCTGGGACGATTTGGAGGCGTACCGCCGCCGGCTCGGCTACGTCGGCCATCTGGACGCCGTAAAGCCGCTGTTGACGGTGGCCGAGAACGTCCGCTTTTGGTCCCGCCTCAGGGGCGAGGCGCCGGGCGGCGACGATGCCGTCGAGGCGGCCTTGTCGGCCTTCGCCGTCGGCCACTTGGCCGAGGTGCCGGCGGCCCTGCTCTCGGCCGGACAACGCAAGCGCACCGCGCTCGCCCGCCTCGCGGCCGTTCCGGCCGCGCTCTGGCTTTTGGACGAGCCCGGCGTCTCGCTCGACGACGAGGGTCTCGACTGCCTTGCCGCCGCCGTCCGCCGGCAGCGCGAGCGAGGCGGCATGGTGATCGCGGCGACCCACCACGACCTCGACATCGCCGACGCGACAACGCTTCGCCTCGGACCGGAGGCGGCACGGTGAGCGGCCTCGGCGCAATCGTCGGCCGCGACCTTCGGATCGCCGCGCGTCAGGGCAGTGCCACCCTGCTGGTGGTGGTCTTCTTCGTGATCACGGTGACGCTCTTTCCCTTAGGGGTCGGGCCGGCGCCAGAGATGCTGGCGCGGATGGCCTCGGGCGTCGTCTGGGTGGCCGCGCTGCTGGCCTCGCTGATCGCGCTCGACCGCCTGTTCCAGGCCGACTTCGAGGACGGCAGCTTGGAGCTGTTGGCGCTGTCCGGCCTGCCGCTCGAGCTCGTGGTCCTGGCCAAGGCCCTGGCGCATTGGCTGACGAGCGGCCTGCCGCTCCTGTTGACGGCGCCGCTCTTGGCCCTGTTGATGAACATGGAGGCCGAGGGTTTCCTCGTCCTCGTCACCGCGATGGCGTTGGGCACGCCGACGCTCAGCCTCGTCGGCAGCATCGGCGCGGCGCTGACCGTCAACATGCGCCGCGGCGGCGTCCTCTTGTCGCTGTTGGTCCTGCCGCTTTATATCCCGGTGCTGATCTTCGGCGTCTCCGCCGTCGAGGCCGCCATTGTCGGCCTCGCCGTTCGACCCCACCTTCTGATCATGGCGGCGGGCTTTGCCGGTGCCCTGGCGCTGGCGCCCTGGGCGACCTCGGCGGCCCTGCGGCTGGCTCTGGAGTAGCTGCAAATTGGTTGATACAGATCAAGGCATCGACGGCCCCCGGCGGGTTAGGGACTTGCTGGGCGCGGGGGGACTGGTAGAAGGGTCGGCGATGATGCGCGATATGGCCAGGGGCTCGGGATGAAGGGCTTTCACAGATTTGCCAATCCGGCACGATTTTCCAGGCTGGCGCGCCGGATTCTGCCCTGGGCGACGGGGCTCGCGGTCGGGCTGATCGCGCTCGGGCTTTATCTGGCTCTCTTCGTGGCGCCGGCGGATTACCAGCAGGGCGATTCGGTGCGGATCATGTTCGTGCATGTGCCCGCGGCCTGGATGGCGCTCTTCTGCTACACCTTCATGGCCGGCGCTAGCGCCGTCGGCCTGATCTGGAAACACCCGCTCGCCGACCTGGCGGCCAAGTCGGCCGCCCCCATCGGCGCCCTCTTCACCTTCGCCGCGCTCGTCACCGGCTCGCTCTGGGGCAAGCCGATGTGGGGCACCTGGTGGGTCTGGGACGCGCGCCTGACCTCGGTCTTGATCCTGTTCTTCCTCTATCTCGGCTACATGGCGCTCTGGCAGGCGATCGAGGACCCCGCCAAGGCGGCGAAGGCGGCGGCGATCCTGGCGCTCGTCGGCTTCGTCAACGTGCCGATCATCAAGTACTCGGTCGATTGGTGGAACACGCTGCACCAGCCGGCGAGCGTGTTGCGCATGGAAGGACCCTCGATCCACGCCAGCATGCTCTGGCCGCTCGTCGTCATGGCGCTCGGCTTCAAGGCCTTCTTCGTCAGCGTCCTGCTGCAACGCATGGGTCTGGAGTTGAACCTGCGACGAATTCGGGCCTTGCGTCAGCGCGCCCTGGCCGAGGCGCCGCCGGTGGCGGTCGAGAGATCGTCCCTCGGTGCCGCCTGAAGGGCTCGCGCGGGGGTGACTGGACGGGTTTCGGGACCGGTCCTATAAGAACGGCCCGGGAGGCGGGTTGCGAGTCGTTGGCGTGTTGAGGAGGAGACGGAAGTGAGCGCGTTTCTGGAGATGGGCGGTTATGCGGCCTTCGTCTGGCCTGCTTTCATCGTCACCCTCGGGCTGATGGCCGTGCTGGCGGTGCTGAGCCGTCGCGCGCTCGCTGCCAGCGAGCGCCATCTCACTACCCTCGAGGCGACGCTCGCGCGCGACGACAAGCCGGGCAACGGGGATGGTGGCAGTGAAGCGTAAGCACAAGCGGCTCTGGATCGTGATCTCGGCCCTGGCCGGGCTCGCCGCCGTGGTGGCGCTGGTGCTGGTCGCCTTCGAGGACAGCATCGTCTTCTTCTACAGCCCCAGCGACATCGTCGAGAAGGAGCCGCCGCCCGGACGGCGGCTGCGCCTGGGCGGCCTGGTCGAGGAGAAGAGCGTGACGCGCGGCGCCGACGGGGTCACCATCTCGTTCCGGGTCACCGATACCGAGAACACCGTGCCGGTCAGCTTTCGCGGCATGCTGCCGGACCTCTTCCGCGAGGGCCAGGGCGTGGTTGCGGAAGGCCGGTTGGACGAGAGCGGGGTCTTGATCGCGAGCCAGGTGCTGGCCAAGCACGACGAGAACTACATGCCGGCCGAGGTCGCCGAGGCGCTGAAGGAAGCGGGACAGTGGAAGGGAGCCAGTCAATGAGCGCCGACCAGCCCGTGGTCCTGCAGGTGACGGACTTCCCCGCCGTCACCAACGAGCGGCTCGAAGCGACTTTCGATGTGCTCAAATACCACGAGGCCGCCGACGGCGTGGCTTTCATTGCCGAGGTCCGCGACCGGGTGCGCGGCATGGCCATCACCACGCCCGGCGATCCCGCCGACCGGGCCATGATCGAGTCGCTGCCGAACTTGGAGATCATCGCCGCCAACGCGGTCGGGGTCGACTTCATCGATCGCGCCGCCGCCGCCGAGCGCGGCGTCATCGTCACCAACACCCCCGGCGTGCTGACCGATTGCGTCGCCGATCACGGCATGGGGCTGTTGCTGGCGGTCTCGCGCGGCATCGTCGAGGGCGACCGCTACGTTCGCGCCGGCCGCTGGCCGCGCGAGGGCGACATGCACCTGACCGCCGGCCTCAAGGGCAAGACTGTCGGCATCGTCGGCCTGGGACGGATCGGCAAGGAGGTGGCCAAGCGGGCCCGGGCCTTCGGCATGGAAATCGCCTATCACGGTCGTGCCGCGCAGTCGGACGTCACCTACCGCTACTACGGTGCGGTCGCGGACTTGGCCGAGGCGGCGGACTATCTGGTGCTCTGCTGTCCCGGCGGGGACGAGACCCGCCACCTCGTGAACGCCGAGGTCTTGTCCGCCCTGGGCCCAAAGGGCTTTCTCGTCAACATCGCCCGCGGCAGCGTCGTCGACGAGGCCGCATTGATCGAGGCGGCGGCCGAGCGGCGCATCGCCGGCGCCGCCATCGACGTTTTCGAGGACGAGCCAAACGTGCCCGAGGCGCTGCTCCCGCTCGACAACGTCGTCGTCCAGCCGCACCAGGCCAGCGCCACCGTCGAGACCCGGACCGCGATGGGCGACCTCATGATCGACAACCTGCTCCGCCATTTCGCCGGCGAGCCGGTGTTGACGCCGGTCGGTTGAGACGCGCCGTGGGCCGGGTGACAAATTCCATGGTAAGCGAAGGGTCGGGCGATGGTCGCTGAGCTCGGTCATTTTGCCCTGGTCCTGGCACTGGTCGTGGCGCTGGTCCAGGGCATCTTGCCCCTGATCGGCGCCCAGCGCGGCGACGGGGCACTGATCCGGCTGGCGCGGCCGGCGGCGACGGTACAGTTCCTCGCCATCGCCACCGCCTTCGGCGCGCTCACCCACCTCTTCATCGTCTCCGACTTCTCGGTTCTGAATGTCGCCTCGAACTCGCACTCGGCGAAGCCCATGCTCTACAAGGTCTCCGGCGTCTGGGGCAATCACGAGGGCTCGCTCGTCCTCTGGGTGCTGATCCTGGCGCTCTTCGGCCTGGCGGTGGCCTGGCTCGGCGGTAACCTGCCGGCACCCTTCCGGGCCCGGGTGCTGGCGGTGCAGGCGCTCATCGCCGCTGGCTTCTTGGCCTTCAGCCTCTTCACCTCCAATCCCTTCGAGCGGCTGTCGCCCGTGCCGCTCAACGGCCGCGGCCTCAACCCGTTGCTGCAGGACCCGGGGCTCGCCTTCCATCCGCCCTTCCTCTACCTCGGTTATGTCGGCTTCTCGATCGCCTTCTCCTTCGCCATCGCGGCCCTGATCGAGGGTCGGGTGGAGCCGGTCTGGGCGCGCTGGGTCCGGCCGTGGACGCTCGCCGCTTGGTGCTTCCTGACGCTCGGCATCGCGCTCGGCAGCTGGTGGGCCTACTACGAGCTCGGCTGGGGCGGCTGGTGGTTCTGGGACCCGGTCGAGAACGCCTCGCTGATGCCGTGGATCGCCGGCACGGCACTGTTGCACTCGGCGATCGTGGTAGAGAAGCGCGATACCTTGAAGAGCTGGACCATCCTCTTGGCGATCCTGACTTTCGCGCTCTCGTTGCTCGGCACCTTCCTCGTCCGCTCCGGCGTGCTGACCTCGGTGCACGCCTTTGCTACCGATCCCGCCCGCGGCGTCTTCATTCTCGGATTCCTGGTCGTCGTCGTCGCTGGCTCGCTGACCCTTTACGCGGTGCGTGCGCCGGCCATGAAGGGCGGCGGCCTCTTCCAGCCGATCAGCCGCGAGGGCGCATTGGTGTTGAACAACCTGCTGTTGGCGACGGCCTGTGCCACGGTCCTGCTCGGCACCCTCTATCCGCTCTTCCTCGATGCCCTGACGGGTGCCAAGATCTCGGTCGGGCCGCCCTATTTCAACGCCACCTTCGGTGCCCTGATGGTGCCGGTGGTGGTCGCCATGGCGGTGGGGCCGCTTCTGCCCTGGAAGCGGGGCGATCTGCGGGCGGCGCTACAACGCCTGTGGCTCGCCTTCGTCGCCGCCGCGGCGACCGCGATCCTGACCCTGGCGCTGGCCCATGACGGGCCTTGGCTGGCGGTCCCGGGCATGGCGCTCGGCGTCTGGCTGATCGCCGGCGCGCTGATCGAATGGACCGATCGGATTCGGCTCTTCCGGGCCCGGCCGTGGGAGAGCTTGCGCCGGGCGGTGGGCCTGCCGCGGGCCGCCTGGGGCATGACGTTGGCCCATGCCGGTGCCGGCGCCGTGGTTCTCGGCATCGTCGCCTCGACCTCCTGGGAGGTCGAGAAGCTGCAGGCGATGCGGCCCGGCGAGACGGTCGAGGTCGGCGGTCACAGCTTCACCTTCGAGGGGGCGACGCCTCGCCAGGGGCCGAACTATGCCGCCATCGAGGGCCGTTTTCGGGTCCGCCGGGGCGCGCGCGAGGTGGCGATCTTGCAGCCCGAGAGCCGCAGCTATGCGACGCCGCCGATGCAGACCACCGAGGCCGCGATTCGGCCCCGGATCGGCGGCGACCTCTATGCCGTGATTGGCGAGCCGGTGGACGAAATCGCCTGGGCGACCCGGCTCTATTTTAAGCCGTTGGTGCATTGGATCTGGGGCGGGTCGCTGATCATGGTGCTGGGCGGGGCGCTCTCGCTCAGCGACCGGCGCCACCGCGTCGGCGCCCCGGCCGCCCGGCGCCGCGTCGCGGCCGCGATGGCGGCGGCGGAATGAGGCCCTGGCGATGACGGACGAGCCCCGAGTCGACGTGGCACCACGGCGATCCGGACGACGCCGGCTGGTCTCGGCGCTGCTGCCGCTCGTCCTCTTCGCGGTGATCGGCGGCTTTCTTTATCGCGGCCTCTCCTTGCAGCCGCGGGAGATCCCCTCGGCGCTGATCGGCCGGCCGGCCCCGGCCTTCGATCTGCCGGCCCTGCCCGACCGCCCGCCGGGGCTGAAGCGGGCCGACCTGGAGGGCGAGGTCAGCCTGGTCAACGTCTTCGCCTCCTGGTGCATCACCTGCCGGGCCGAGCACCCGCTGCTGATGCGCCTGAAGGAGGCGGGCACGGTCCCGGTGCACGGCCTCAACTACAAGGACGAGCCGAAATCGGCGTTGGATTGGCTGGGCCGTTTCGGCGATCCCTACGAGCGTGTCGGCGCCGACCGCTCGGGCCGTGTCGGCATCGACTGGGGCGTCTACGGGGTGCCGGAGACATTCGTCGTCGATGCCCAGGGCCGAATTGTCTGCAAGCATATCGGCGCCATCCGCGAGGCTGACCTCGAAGCCAAGATCCTGCCGGCGGTGCGGGCGGCGCGCGCCGGCGAGCCCGCCGCATGCTGAGGCGGGTCGTCGCGTTGGTCCTGCTGGGCGTCGTCCTCGCGGCCGTCACGGCGGGGGCACAGGAGGGGGCACCGGACAAGCCGCTCGACGACCCGGCCCAGGAGGCGCGGGCGATTTCCCTGCACAAGGAGATCCGCTGCCTCGTCTGCCAGAACCAATCGATCGCCGAATCCAACGCCGAGCTCGCCCGCGACCTGCGCCAACTGGTGCGCGAGCGGATCGCCGCCGGCGACAGCGACCAGGCGGTCAGCGACTTCCTGGTCGCTCGCTACGGCGACTGGGTATTGCTGGCGCCGCCCTTCAGGGCCCGGACCTGGCTTCTGTGGTTGGGGCCGGCGGTGGTGTTGCTGCTGGCGGGGCTCGGCGTCCTGGTTTGGTACCGCCGAAGCGGCGCCAACCCGGTGTCGGCGGCACCCTTGAGCGCCGCCGAACGGCGGCGTCTGGAGGGTCTGCTCGAGGACCAGGAATGATCTGGCTGTTGCTGGCCTCGGTCATGGTCGCGGCGCTGGCGCTGCTACTGGCGCCGCTGCTCTCGCGGTCCGGCGCTGGGAGGGCGCGCCTCGACTACGACGTCGCCGTCTATCGCCGACAGTTGGCGGAACTGGAGGCCGATCTTGCAGCCGGCGCGGTTCCGGAGGCCGAGGCCGTGGCGGCGCAAGCCGAGATCGAGCGGCGGATCCTGGCCGCCGCAGACCATGCGGGCGAGGTGTCGAAGATCGCACGATCCTGGGCCCGGCCGGTCGCCGTGGCTCTCGTCGCCGCGGTACCGCTCGCCACGCTGGCGCTCTATTACTACCTCGGCTCACCCGGCATGCCGGGGGCACCGCTGGCAGAGCGCCCGCCTGAGGTGGCGGAGGTCGGCGAGCTGCCGGATGTGGTCGTGAAGTTGGCCGAGCGGATGCGGCAGAACCCGGACGACCCGCGCGGCTGGCGCCTGCTCGGCCGCAGCTACCTGACGCTCGGCCGTCACGAGGCGGCGGCGAGGGCCTTCGGCCGCGCCGTCGCCCTCGACGACGGCGATATCGAGGCCCGGGTCGGGCTTGGCGAAGCCTTGACGCTTGCCGCCGAGGGCACGGTCACCGCCGCCGCCAGGGTTGCCTTCGAGGCCGCCTTGGCGCGGCAGCCGAAGAACGATCGGGCGCGCTACTATTTGGGCTTGGCGGCCCGGCAGACGGGACGGCCGCAGCTCGCCTACGACCGTTGGCTCGCCCTGGCTTTGTCGGCACCGGACGAGGCGCCGTGGCTGCCGCACGTCCTGGAGCAGTTGACGCGGGTCGCGGCCGAGCTCGGCATCGACCTTGCCGCCGAGCTGCCGGCGAAGCTGGCCCGGCACTTGACCGAGGCGGCACCCTCGGGCCCTGACCGAGCGGACGTCGAGGCGGCGGGCGAGATGACGCCGGAGGCGCGCCAAGCCTTCGTCCGCTCCATGGTCACGCGGCTGGCGGAACGATTGGAGGCGGCGCCCGACGACGCCGACGGCTGGCTACGCCTCGGCCGGGCCTATCGGGTCTTGGGCCAGCACGCCAAGGCGGCCGAGGCCTACGCCAAGGCGGCGGCGCTCAGGCCCGACGACGCCTCGGCGCAGTTGCTCCGTGCCCGGGTCCTGATCGAAGCCGCCGATCCCTCGGGCCCGCCGCCGGCACCCGCGATCGAGGCCTACCGGGCTGTCCTCAAAATCGAGCCCGAGCAGGGCGAGGCGCTTTGGTTCACCGGTCTCGCCGATGCCCAGGCCGGCCGCTTGGCGGCCGCGGTGGCGGCTTGGGAACGGCTCCTGCCACAGCTCTCGCCGACCAGCGCCGAGCACAAGATGCTGGCCGAGGAGTTGGCCAAGGCCCGCGCCCGGCTGCAATAGCGGCAGCTGGAAAAAAGAAAGGCGCCCGGAGGGGCGCCTGAAGAGGTATCCAACCTGGTTGAGGGCATCAGCGGTTGGACTAAAGAGGGAAAGCTACACTCGTATGAGAGACGTTCGTCGGTGAAACCGCCTCGCGGCTCTCGGGTCTCTGCTTTGCAACGAGCGTGCCATGATTTCACGGATCCCGGAAATCAACCACATTATCGGTTGCAAGAGACCTCGCTGGAGCTGTGATCCCAATGTGATACGTATCAATTCGAGACACATGGGTGAAGCTCGGAACTGAATGTAGCATTTTGATACAATGAGAGAAATGTCCCAAATTAAGACAAGCTTAATCATTGGGCGACCGGTCGACGGCGGCGGCAAGGGCGCTCGACGGTCCGCGGTCCGGCCCGGTTGCCGCGCCTGACGGCGCATGCATAATCGCCGCGGGTTTTGTCCCGCGGAGGCGATGGCATGGCGCTCGAGTTCGGCATCCAGTTCTTTCCCGACGTCGGACCGGCAGAAAAGTCGGGCCAGGACTACTGGTCGGAGGCACTGCATCTGACCGGCATCGCCGACGACCTCGGCTTCACCAATGTCCGCACCGTCGAGCACTATTTCCACCCCTATGGCGGTTACAGCCCCAATCCCCTGCTCTTCCTGACCGCCGCCGCGATGGTGACGACGAAGGCCCGCCTGATCAGCGGCGCCGTGCTGCCCGCCTTCAACAACCCGCTCAAGCTCGCCGGCGAGATCGGCATGCTGGACGCGATCTCGGGCGGCCGCCTCGAGGTCGGCTTCGCCCGCGCCTTCCTGCCGCACGAGTTCCGCGCCTTCGGCGTCGATTTGAACGAGAGCCGGGCCCGCTATGCGGAAGGGATCGAGCAGGTGCGGCTGTTGCTGGAGAACGAAGTCGCGAGCCACGCGGGCCGATTTCACAGCTTCCGCGACCGGACCTCGCTGCCCCGGCCGACCCAGCGGCCGCGGCCGCCCTTTTGGGTTGCCGCCTTCGCGACGCCGGAGTCCTTCGCCTGGGCCGGCGAGAACGGCCACTCGATCATGGCCATTCCGATGGCCGGCGGCGAGATGGCGAAGCTGATCGGGATCTATCGCGAGGCTTGGCGTGGCGCCGGTCATCCGGGCGACGGCCGGGTCATGCTCGCCTTCCACATGTTCTGCGACACCGACGGCGGGCGGGCGGCGGAGATTGCCCGACCCAACCTGAACGGCTATCTCGCCTCGTTGGTGGACGCGGCCGGCCATTGGCTCGATGGTGAGAGCTCGACGGACTATCCCGGCTACGACAAGATCATCGCCGGCCTGGCGGCGGAGAGCTTCGAGAGCCAGGTCGAGAAGGGCGCCGCCTGGATCGGCGAGCCGGCGACCATCCATGCCGCCATCCGGGACTACTACGAGCTGGTCGGCGGCTTCGAGATCGCCTCTCTGCAGGTCAACTTCAACCGCCTGCCGGTGGACGAGGCGGAACGCTCGATGCGGCTCTTCGCGGCCGAGGTGCTGCCGCTCTTTTGAGCCGGCTCAGGCCAAGGCCGGCGCCTTGACCCGGTCTTCGGGCACCACTGCGACGGCGCTAATTTCGATCAGGAGCTCAGGTCTGACCAGGGCCGCGACCTGGACCAGCGTGCTGGCCGGATAGGGCTTTTGGAAGAACTCGGCGCGGACTTCATGGATCGCGTCCAGGCCGGTCATGTCGGTGACGTAGACGATGACCGAGACGATGTCCGAGACGGTGCCGCCAACGCTCTCGACGATTGCTTGCACGTTCAACAGCGTCTGCCGGGTCTGGGCCCGGATGTCGCCGGGGCCGACGACCTCGCCGGCCGCGTTCCAGGCCACCTGGCCGGCGACATGCAGGACCCGGCCCGGCGGCTGCCAGGCGGCGTTGGAGAAGATGCCGAAGGGCGCCAGGACGCCGGCTGGATTGAATGCGTCGCTCATGTTGCGTTGCCTCCCTCAATTCGATTTTGTCGATCCTAGAGCTGTTTCTCCGGCCGTGGAATCCGTCTGCCCGCCGCACTGGACGGAGCGGGACCCGAATGCCACATTCTTCGGCATGAACAACGGCCCGCTGAGCGACTATCCCTTCGGCCTGGAGGTGCCCCAGGGCGACGACCGCGAGCGCCACGTCTGTGGCACCTGCGGCTGGATTCACTACGTCAATCCGAAGATCGTGGTCGGCGCCGTCTGTACGTCGGAGGACCGCTTTCTGCTCTGCCGCCGTGCCATCGAGCCGCGCGCCGGTTATTGGACCATCCCGGCCGGCTATCTGGAGGAGCACGAGACGCCGGAGATGGGGGCCGCCCGCGAGGCCCGCGAGGAGGCCTGCGCCGAGATCGAGATCGACAGCCTGCTCGCGGTCTATTCGATCCCGCGGATCAGCCAGGTGCAGCTGATCTACCGGGCGCGACTGGCCCGCCCCGAGTTCGCTGCCGGCCCCGAAAGCGAGGAAGTGGGGCTCTATCGCTGGGAGGAGATCCCCTGGGACGAGCTGGCCTTCCCGACCAACACCTGGGCGCTGGAGCACTTTCGCGAGGTCCGGGGCGTCGAGCGCTTCCCACCCTTCGGCAATCCTTGAGCGCGGCGGGTAACGCTTCAGTCTGAATCTGAAAGGCTGCAATCGACCCAAGGCGGTCGTTCAGATCAGGCAGCATGAACGCCTCATCAGCGCCGAGGGCGACCATTTGCCACCCGCGGCAGATGTTCGGCCCGCAGACCCCCCATGCTACACCAGTCCCGAACGATATGGGGCGACACGTCGATGCCTTCTCTGGAACTGTTGATTCCATTCTTTCTCGCGACGGCAATCTTTGCCTGCGTTCCCGGTCCGGGGATGTTCTACGCTGCGGCGCAAACGATTGCGCGTGGGCGTCGGGCAGGCTGGTTGTCGGCCATCGGGTTTCATATAGGGGGTTACCTCCACATCTCCGCGGCCGCATTCGGCCTGGCCGTTCTGTTGGAAACAGTTCCGGTCCTTTACGCCGTCGTGAAGGTTGCGGGTGCCGCCTATCTGATCTGGCTCGGGTTCAAGTTATTTGCATCCCCTAGAACACTAGCCATGTCGGTTGTGGCGACCGAGGCGAAACCGCAGCGCCGTGCGGTTCGGGACAGCATTATCGTCGAAGTGCTGAACCCGAAGACAGCGATATTCTACCTTTCCTTTCTGCCTCAATTCACGGACGCATCCGCCTCGCTACCGATCTGGGGTCAGATCCTTGTCTTGGGCACCATTGTGAACTTCATGTTCTCGGCCACTGACGCGGCCTGTGTCCTGCTTTCCGAAAAGATGACCAGAGGGCTCGTGGCTTCGCAATGGGTCAACCGTTTGGCGCGGCGGATCGGAGGCGGAATCCTGGTTGCGCTCGGAGTCAATCTCGCGACGTCGCAGCAATGATCGCTTCCGGCCGAACTCGGGCATTCGGGTTCGAACCGAGACACTGCCGCGAGGCGACATTGCCCCATGGTCAGGGCGTCTCCGGCCAGCTATCTTGCCGCCCATGACCGGCCGCCTTCACCCTGCCCTGAAGTTCGCCCTCGAGATCGGCCCGCTTCTGGTCTTCTTCTTCATCAATGCCAGGGCGGGCATCTTCTGGGCCACCGGTGCCTTCATGGCCGCACTGGCGGTCTCGCTTGTCACCATGTACGTGCTGGCCCGTCGAATCCCGATCCTGCCGGTGGTCACCGGTGTCTTCGTCCTGGTCTTCGGCGGCCTGACGCTGATCCTTCAGGACGAGCTCTTCATCAAGTTGAAGCCGACCATCGTCAACGCCCTCTTCGGTGCCATCCTCTTGGGTGGCCTCTTCGCCGGCAAGTCGTTCCTGAAATCGCTCCTGGGCGAGGCGATCCAGATGACGGACCAGGGTTGGCGGCTGCTGACATTTCGATGGGCCTTCTTCTTCTTCGTCCTCGCGGTCCTGAACGAAATCGTCTGGCGCAACTACACGACCGACGAATGGGTCACCTTCAAGGTCTTCGGCATCATGCCGCTGACGATCCTGTTCTCGTTGACCCAGTTGCCGACCATGTTCCGCCATCGGATCGAGGAGGACGCGGCATGAGCGCCGAGGCCAAGCCGCTCTACGCGCCTTTCGAGACGCCCTATCGGATGAGCATGGGGTTGATGGCGCTGAAACCCGAGGAATGGATCGAGGTCGACGCGGACTGGGCCTGCGACCTGGCCGAGAAGCGCCGTCTCCTGGCCGAGCGGCACGACGAGCTGGTCCGTGTGCTGCCCGGCTCGGAGCCCGCGCAGGCGGAGGTCCTGGCGTTGCTGGTGGCGCATCTCGCGGCGCAGTTCCCGGAACGATTCCGGCGCGGCGGCGCCGCCCTCTCCCTGCCGGACTTGGCGGAACGGTGGGACCTCGATCAGGATGCCCTGTCACCGATCGATCTCGCCGGCCGCTTGGTGCAGGAAGACCTCTGCCTGATGCAGCATGTCGACGGGGCCTGGCGTCTGACCGCGGCCTCGGTCTGCTTTCCGACCCGTTGGCGCCTGGCCGACAAGATGGGACAGCCCCTCGACGTGATCCACGATCCCGTGCCGGGCCTGCGCGACCGCTTGGCCAATCCCATGGGCCGCTTTTTCGACCGGATGAAGGTGGCGCGGCCGGTCTGGCGGATCAACTGGTCGCTGATCGACGACGAGGCGCTCTACCAGCCCAAGGGGCACGGCCGCAGGCAGGCGGACCCGACGATCACGCCCGAGAACGCCGGCGAAAGGGTTTGGCTCCGGGTCGAGCGGCAGACGCTCCGGCGGCTGGCCGAGAGCGACGCGATCCTCTTCACCATCCGTATCCATCGCTGGCCGCTGGCGCGCCTCGCCGCCCTACCCGAGGCGGCGGAACGGTTGCGTCTGGCGATCGAGACGATGCCGGCGCAGATGCAGGGCTACAAGTCGCTGCCGGTTTTCGGCGAGGCCGTCAGGAGCTATCTCGGCGACCTCGAGGGCACCGGAGACGCACTATGAGCGAGGAGGCCAAGCGCCGTGCCGCCCTGGCAGCGCTCGAGTTGATCGAGGACGGTATGGCGGTAGGTCTCGGCACCGGCTCGACGGCGGCGCTGCTGGTGGACGCTCTGGGCCAGGAGGTGGCGGCCGGGCTCCGCGTCTACGCCGTCGCGACCTCGGAGCGGACGGCGCGGCAGGCCCGCGCGCTCGGCATTCCCCTGAGCACGCTCGACGAGAGGCCGGCCCTCGACCTCGCCATCGACGGCGCCGACGAGGTCGATCTGGCGCTCGACCTGATCAAGGGCGGCGGCGGCGCGCTCCTGCGCGAGAAGATCGTCGCCGCTTGTGCCGCCCGCTTCGTCGTCATCGCCGATACCTCGAAGCGGGTCCGGCACCTCGGCGCCTTTCCCCTGCCGGTCGAGGTGGTGCCTATGGCGGCGACACCGCTCACACGCCGGGTGGCCGCACTCGGCGCCGAAGTGGCGCTGCGCCGCGACCGCTTCGGCGAGCCCTTCGCCACCGACGAGGGCCATTGGATCCTCGATTGCGCCTTCGGCCAGATCACCGATCCGCCGGCCCTGGCCCGGGCCTTGGAGGCGATGGCCGGCGTCGTCGAGCACGGCCTCTTCGTCGCCATGGCCGACGAGGTCATCCTCGGCGGCGACGACGGCGTCGAGCGCCTCAAGCGCGGCTAAGCGTCAATCCTCGATGCCCGCGAGGGCGCGGGCGAACTCACCGGCATCGAAAGGTTGCAAATCGTCGGCCGCCTCGCCGACGCCGATGAAATGCACCGGCAGGGCAAAACGAGCCGCCAGCGCCACTAGGACGCCACCGCGGGCGGTGCCGTCGAGTTTGGTCATCGCCAGCCCGGTGACGTCGGCGACCTCGGAGAAGACCTCGACCTGCGAGAGCGCGTTCTGGCCCGTGGTGGCATCCAGCACCAGCAACACGTCGTGCGGTGCGCTCTCGTCCAGCTTGCCGACGACGCGGCCGACCTTGGCCAGCTCGGCCATCAGATTGTCCTTGTTCTGTAGCCGGCCGGCGGTGTCGATCAGCAGCACGTCGGCATCCTCGGCGCGGGCCTGCTCCAGGCCCTCATAGGCAACGGCGGCGGCGTCGCTGCCGACCGCGCGGGCGACCACGGTGGCGCCGGTGCGCTCGCCCCAAACCTGCAATTGCTCGATCGCCGCCGCCCGGAAGGTGTCGCCGGCGGCCAGCACGACCTTCTGGCCCGCTGCCGCCAGATGACCCGCCATCTTGCCGATGGTGGTGGTCTTGCCGGTGCCGTTGACGCCGACCACCAGGACCACGTGCGGCCGATTGGCGGGGTCGATATTGAGGGGCTGGGCCACCGGCTCCAGGATCTTGGCGACGACCCCGGCCAAGGCCTCGCGAATCTCGAAGTCCGTGACTTCGGTATCGAACTTGTCAGCCGCCAACCGCGCCGTTACCTCGGCCGCGACAGTGGGTCCCAGATCGGCGGTGATGAGCAGGTCTTCCAGGTCGTCGAGCGCCGCCTGGTCGAGACGCCGCTTGCGGAAGAGGGTGGTAAGGCCTTGGCCAAGGCTACCGGCGCTGCGGCCGAGGCCTGCCTTGAGTCGGCCGAGCCAGCCGCTCACGCCACGGGCCTGCCGCTGAGCGAGGCTGCGTCGGCGGCTGTGATCTCGACCTCGACAATGGCGCCGGGGGCGGCCTCGGCCGTCGTTCGGACCGGCAGGAACTGCTCGCTGTGGCCCCGGCCCGGGGTCTCGATCAGGACCCGGGCGCGGCTACCCACCTGGCCCCGGAGACAGGCGCCGAACGCCACCGCCCCCTTGTCGCGAAGCCTGGCGGCGCGTTCCTTGCGGAGCGGCTTCGCCACTTGCGGCATTCTCGCGGCGGACGTGCCGGGGCGGGCCGAATAGGTAAAGACGTGGAGATGCGTGAGGCCGCAGTCGTCGATGAGGTCGAGGCTGGCTTGGAAAGCGGCCTCGCTCTCGGTCGGGAAGCCGGCGATCAGATCGGCGCCGAAGACGACGTCGGGTCTGAGCCGGCGCACCGTCTGGCAGAAGGCGACCGCTTGGGCCCGGCTGTGGCGCCGCTTCATCCGCTTCAGGATGACATCGTCGCCGGCCTGGAGGCTGAGGTGCAAATGCGGCATCAGCCGCGGTTCCTCTGCGACGAGGCGGAGAAGCGCGTCGTCCACCTCGGCCGGGTCGAGCGAGGAGAGGCGTAGCCGCGGCAGCTCCGGCACGGCTTCGAGCAGGCTGCGGATCATCTCGCCGAGGCCCGGGCCGTCGGCGCGGTCGGCGCCGTAAGCGGTGAGATCGACGCCGGTCAGCACCACCTCGGCATAGCCGTTCTCGACCAGGCGACGGACTTGTCGGACGACATCGGCCACTGGGACCGATCGGTTGTGGCCGCGGGCGAAGGGAATGATGCAGAAGCTGCAGCGGTGGTCGCAGCCCTGCTGTACCTGGACGAAGGCGCGGGCCCGGCCGTCGAAGCCCTCGATCAGGTGGCCGGCGACGTCGGCGACGGCCATGATGTCGTTGACCTGGATCCGGGGCGCCTCGGTGGGGCTGAAGCTTTCGGTCCGCAGCTTCTCCTCGTTGCCGAGCACCCGGTCGACCTCGGCCATGGCGGCGAAGCGGGCCGGTTCCAGCTGGGCGGCGCAGCCGGTGACGATCAGCGTCGCGCCCGGCCGTTCGCGCCGCGCCTTGCGGATCGCCTGACGGGCCTGGCGCGCCGCTTCGGCGGTGACGGAGCAGGTGTTGACGATCACCGCGTCCTTAAGGCCCGCGGCCTGGGCCTGCTGGCGCACGACCTCGCTCTCGAAGGCGTTCAACCGACAGCCGAAGGTGACGACCTCGAGGCTCATTCCGCCGCCTCCGCCGGAGCGACCAAGCCGGGCGACAAGGCGCCTTCGAAGGCGGTGGCGACCGGCCCCGTCATCAGCACCTGGCCATCGCTCTCGCGCCAGTGGATCCCCAGCTCGCCGCCGTCCAACTCGATAGTGCTCCGGCGCCCGGTATAGTCGCGCCTGGCGGCGGCGACGGCGGCGGCACAGGCGCCCGAGCCGCAAGCCTGGGTCAGTCCGGCGCCGCGCTCCCAGACCCGAAGCCTGAGCCGATCCGGCGCCAACACCTGGGCGATGCCGATGTTGGCGCGCTCGGGAAAGAGGGGGTGATGTTCCAGCATCGGCCCGACGGTGGCGATGTCGACCGCGGCGACATCGTCGACGAAGAAGACCGCGTGCGGGTTGCCTATCGACAGGGCGACGGGGTCGGCCAGCACCGGGCGGCTGGCCGGGTCGATCGCCAGGTCCAGGTGCAGCGTATCCATCTCGCTCGCTAGCGGCACCTGGTGCCAATCGAAGCCGGGCACGCCCATGCCTACCGAATAGCGATCTCGAGCCACCCTACGGGCCGGCAGGATGCCAGCCAGGGTCTCGATCGTGATCTCGTCGCGGCCCGTCTCGGCCAGGACCAGCGAGGCGACGCAGCGGGCGCCGTTGCCACAGGCCTCGACCTCGCCGCCGTCCGAGTTGCGAATCCGCATGAAGACGTCGGCCGCCTCGGATGGCTCGACGACGATCAACTGATCGCAACCGACCCCGGTGCGCCGGTCGGCGATGGCACGCGCCGCCCCGGCATCGATCGTGATTGGGCGCGCGCGCGCGTCCAGCACCACGAAGTCGTTGCCGATGCCATGCATCTTTATGAAGGTCAATCCTTGCATGGCCCCGGATATAAGCCGAATTCGGCGCCGAATCCAGCCTTGCGCGAGGAACCGGCCGCGCTTGACAGCAGCGGTGGTTGCGCCTAAATAGCAGCGCTTCGGGACGCCGGTGCGCGGTGCGACGCACCGGCGTTTTTTGCTTGGCCTCGAGACGGGGCCGGGCCGATGTTAAAACACTGATGCAAAAACGACGGCGGCGGCGACATGTTCGATAGCCTGAGCGGCCGGCTTGGCGAGGTTTTCCAGCGTCTGACTAAGCGCGGCGTTCTCTCCGAGGGCGACGTGGATGCCGCCTTGCGCGAGGTGCGCGTGGCGCTGTTGGAAGCCGACGTCGCCTTGCCCGTGGTTCGCGACTTCGTCGCCAAGGTGCGCGAGCGGGCCACCGGCCACGAGGTTCTGCGCTCGGTGACGCCGGGCCAGATGGTCGTCAAGGTCGTCAACGACCAGTTGGTCGAGATGCTGGGCAGCGACTCCGCCGAGATCAACCTGAACGCGCCGGCCCCGGTGCCGGTGCTGATGGTCGGCCTGCAGGGCTCGGGCAAGACCACCACCACGGCCAAGATCGCCAAGCGGCTGGCCGAGCGCGACAAGCGCAAGGTGCTGATGGCCTCGCTCGACACCCGCCGACCGGCGGCGCAAGAGCAGCTCAAGATCCTGGGCGAGCAGGCCGAGATCGCCACCCTGCCGATAGTCGAGGGCCAGATGCCCGTCGACATCGCCAACCGGGCGATGCAGGCGGCCAAGCTGCAGGGCATCGACGTCGTGCTCTTGGATACCGCCGGCCGGCTGCACGTCGACGAGGCGCTGATGGCCGAGGTCCAGGCGGTGAAGCAAGCGGCCGGGCCGGTGGAGACACTGCTGGTCGCCGACGCGCTGACCGGCCAGGACGCCGTCAACGTCGCCACCGCCTTCCACGAGCGCGTCGGCCTCACCGGCATCGTGCTGACCCGGATCGACGGCGATGGCCGCGGCGGTGCGGCCCTGTCGATGCGCGCCGTCACCGGCTGCCCGATCAAGCTGATGGGCGTCGGCGAACAGCTGGATGCGCTCGAGGACTTCCATCCCGACCGCATCGCTTCGCGCATCCTCGGCATGGGCGATGTCGTCAGCCTGGTCGAGAAGGCGGCCGAGACCATCGAGGAGGAAGAGGCCGAGAAGCTGGCGGCCAAGGTCCAGAAAGGACAGTTCGACCTCGAGGACTTGCTGGGCCAGCTCCGCCAGATGCGGCGCATGGGCGGTTTGGAGGGGCTGATGGGCATGCTGCCGGGCGTCGGCCAGATGAAGCAGAAGATGGCCGAGGCCAACGTCGATCCCGGCCTGATTAAGCGCCAGGAGGCGATCATCCTGTCGATGACGCCTGGCGAGCGGCACAATCCCAAGGTCATCCACGCCTCGCGCAAGCGGCGCATCGCCAGCGGCTCCGGCACCTCGGTGCAGGAAGTCAACAAGCTGTTGAAAAGCCACAAGCAGATGGTCTCGGTGATGAAGAAGATGAACAAGCTCGGCAAGCGCGGCATGATGCGCCACGGCATCCCCGGCCTGATGCCGCGCTAGGATATTCGGAAACCGGACAAGCCAATGGGAACGGAAACGTGACAGCACATATCGAGGAAAGGGCCGCGGCATGGCTCTGAAAATTCGCCTGGCCCGGGGCGGCGCCAAGAAGAAGCCGTTCTATCGTATCGTCGTCGCGGATTCGCGCTCGCCGAGGGACGGCCGCTTCATCGAGCGGGTGGGCACTTACGACCCGCTGCTGCCCAAGGACGACGAGGGCCGCGTCATCATCCGCGAGGAGCGGGTCCGCTATTGGCTGAGCCAGGGGGCGAAGCCGACCGACCGCGTTGCCAAGTTCCTGGGCGCGGCCGAGATCATTCCCATGCCTCAGCGCAACAATCCCAACAAGGCCAAGCCGGGGGCCAAGGCGCTGGAGCGGTTGGCGGCGAAGCAAGAGGCCGAGGCCAGCGCCGCGGCAGAGGAAGCGGCGCCTGCAGCCGAGCCCGAGCCTGAAGCCCAGCCCGAGCCTGAAGCCCAGGCCGAAGCCGAAGCCGAGCCCGTTACCGAAACGGAAGCCCCGAGCGAGGCTGGCGACGGCGACACCGATGCCGGCGAGGAGCGCCCGACGAGCTGAGCCGGGCGGACCCGAGGATGGATGCGCGGCGATGCCCGAGCCGAACGAGGACTGGATCTGTCTCGGCGTCATTGCCGCGCCGCACGGGGTTCGCGGCGACGTCCGCATCCGCAGCTACACCGAGCAGCCCGAGGACATCGCCGCCTATGGGCCGCTGACCGACGACGCCGGCCGGGTCTGGCAGCTTCGGATCAAGAGTAGAAGCAAGAGCGGCTTCGTCGCCAGCCTCGACGGCGTTCGCGATCGAGATGCGGCAGAACGGCTGCGGGGGCAGAAGCTCCATGTCGCCCGTGCCGCTTTGCCCGAGTTGGAGGAGGAGGATTCTTACTATCATGCCGACCTGATCGGGCTCCGGGTCGAGCTCGAGGGCGGCCCTAGCGTCGGCACGATCGCCGCGGTGCACGATTTCGGTGCCGGTGTGTTGTTGGAGATCGCCCGCGATGGCGATGCCTCGGTCCTGATCCCCTTCACCGCCGAGGCCGTGCCGGGCGTCGATATTGCGGCCGGCAAGGTCGTCGTCGCGGCCTCGACCGGGCTCGTCGCCGAAGCGGAGGAGACGGCCGGATGAACGGCGCCGAAAGCGCCGGCGGTTGGTGTGTCTGGGTCCTGACCCTGCTGCCCGAGGCCTTTCCGGGACCGTTGGCGTTGAGCCTCGCCGGACGGGCGCTCGAGGCCGGCATCTGGCGGCTGGAAACGGTGGACATTCGCGGCTTTGCGCGCGATAAACACCGCACCGTGGACGACGCCCCCTTTGGCGGGGGGCCGGGCATGGTGATGCGGGCCGACGTCTTGGCTGCCGCCATCGACGCGACAGGCGAGGCCGCCGTCCGTGCCGGGGCGAGCCAGGTGCCGGTGCTGTGCCTCAGTCCGAGAGGCCGGCCGCTGACCCAGGCGCGAATAGCGGCGTTGGCGGACGGACCCGGCGCGATCCTGGTCTGCGGCCGGTTCGAGGGCATCGATCAGCGGGTCTTGGAGGCGCGCTCGGTCGAAGAGGTCAGTGTCGGCGATTTCGTCCTCTCGGGCGGGGAGCCGGCGGCCTTGTGCCTGATCGACGCGACGGTGCGGCTGTTGCCGGGCGTGGTGGGCGATCCGGCGGCGTTGGAGGAAGAGAGTTTCTCGCGGGGGCTCCTGGAGTACCCGCACTACACCCGGCCCCAGTTGTGGGAGGACCGGACGGTGCCGGAGACCTTGCTGTCCGGGCACCACGAACGCATCAGGGCTTGGCGCTTGCGCCAGTCGGAGGAGTTGACGAAGGCGCGACGGCGCGACCTCTGGGAGCGCTATCTCGCCGAACGAGATAGAGGGCCGAACAATGACGCTGCTTGAGAAATTCGAGAACGACCAGGTCGCGCGCCTGGTCCAGGACAAGGAGTTGCCGGACTTCGGCCCGGGCGACACGCTGCGCGTTCACGTCAAGGTGGTCGAGGGCAGCCGCGAGCGGGTCCAGGTCTTCGAGGGCGTGTGCATCGCCATCAAGCGGGCCGGCCTGAATTCCGCCTTCACGGTTCGCAAGATCAGCTACGGCGAGGGCGTCGAGCGGGTCTTCCCGCTCTATTCGCCCAAGATCGAGGATATCGAAGTCCGTCGCCGCGGCCGCGTCCGCCGGGCCAAGCTATATTACCTGCGCGGCCGCACCGGTAAGCGGGCCAGAATCCCCGAGCGCCAGGATCATCGCACCCAGGGTCGCAAGGGCCAGGCGGCGGCGAGCCAGGAATAGCCGCCAAGCGATCGCATCCGCCAGCCGCCGCGGCGAGCCGCGACGAGGGGGCCGGAGAACGGCCGCTGGCGCTAAAGCCAAGGGAGGGGAGGCGTTGCCATGCCGCAAGCGCGCACGCTTTATGACAAGATCTGGGACAGCCACGTCGTCCACCAGCGCGACGACGGCTTCTGCGTCCTCTATATCGACCGCCACCTGGTGCACGAAGTCACCAGCCCGCAGGCCTTCGAGGGATTGAGGCTCGCCGGACGCAAGGTCCGCCGTCCCGACGCCACCCTCGCGGTCGCCGACCACAATGTGCCGACGACCGACCGCAGCCAGGGCATCGACGACGAGGAAAGTCGGATCCAGGTCGAGACCCTGAGCGAGAACTGCGCCGCCTTCGGCGTCCCGCTCTACGACATGAACGACCCCCGCCAGGGCGTCGTTCACATCATCGGGCCCGAGCAAGGCTTCACCCAGCCCGGCAACACCATCGTCTGCGGCGACAGCCACACCGCGACGCATGGCGCCTTCGGGGCGCTGGCCTTCGGCATCGGCACCTCCGAGGTCGAGCATGTGCTGGCGACCCAGACACTGATCCAGCAACGCTCGAAGAACATGCGGGTCACGGTCGACGGTGCGCTGCCGGCGGGCTGCTCGGCCAAGGACCTGATCCTCGCCATCATCGGCAAGATGGGCACCGCCGGCGGCACCGGCCACGTCATCGAATACGCCGGGCCGGCGATCCGCGCCCTCTCCATGGAGGGGCGGATGACGGTCTGCAATATGACCATCGAGGGTGGCGCCCGGGCCGGTCTGATCGCCCCCGACGAGACCACCTTCGAATACATGGCCGGCCGGCCGATGGCGCCCGAGGGCGCCGACTTCGAGCGCGCCGTCGCCTATTGGAAGACCTTGCCGTCGGACGAGGGTGCTAGATACGACAAGGAGGAGACCCTGGCCGTGAGTGGGATCGCGCCACACGTCACCTGGGGCACCAGCCCCGAGGACGTTCTGCCGATCACCGCCTCGGTGCCCGATCCCAAGGCCGAGGCCGATCCCGACAAGCGAGCCTCGATGGAGCGGGCGCTCGCCTATATGGGGCTCGAGGCGGGAACGCCGCTTGCCGAGGTGCCGGTCGACCGGGTCTTCATCGGCTCCTGTACCAACGGCCGGATCGAGGACCTGCGCGCGGCCGCCGAGATCGCCAAGGGCCGCAAGGTCGCCGACAACGTCAACGCCATGGTGGTGCCGGGCTCGGGCCTGGTGAAGACGCAGGCCGAGGCCGAGGGCCTGGACAGGATCTTTACCGAGGCCGGCTTCGAGTGGCGCGAGCCCGGCTGCTCCATGTGCCTGGCCATGAACGCCGACCGGCTGGAGCCGGGCGAGCGTTGCGCTGCGACCTCGAACCGCAATTTCGAAGGCCGTCAGGGCTTCGGCGGCCGGACCCATTTGGTCGGTCCGGCGATGGCCGCCGCCGCCGCTGTCAGCGGCCGCTTGGCCGACGTCAGAGAGCTCAGCTAGAGGAGACGCCCGATGGAGAAGTTCACCAAGCTCGACAGTGTCGCGGCACCGCTCAGGATGATCAACGTCGACACCGACCGGATCATCCCCAAGCAGTTTCTGAAGACGATCCGGCGCTCCGGCCTCGGCCGCTACCTCTTCAACGACATGCGCTTCGACGAGGACGGCACCGAAAAGCCGGATTTCGTCCTCAATCAGCCGGCCTATCGCGAGGCCCAGATCCTGGTCGCCGGCGACAACTTCGGCTGTGGTTCCAGCCGCGAGCACGCACCCTGGGCGCTGCAGGATTTCGGCATCCGCTGCGTCATCTCCACCAGCTTCGCCGACATCTTTTACAGCAACAGCTTCAAGAACGGGATTCTACTGGTCAAGGTCTCGCCGGAAGAGCTGGAAGGGTTGATGGACGACGCCGAGAAGGGCGGCAACGCCCGCCTGACGGTCGACCTGGAAAGCCAAACCATCACCCGGCCGAACGGTGAGACGGTCGGCTTCGAGATCGACCCCTTCCGTAAGCACTGCCTTCTGGAAGGGCTCGACGACATCGGCCTGACGATGCAGAAAGAGCCGGACATCGATGACTTCGAGGCCAAGCAGCGCGGCAGCCAGCCCTGGCTCTACGAAGCCGCCGAATAGCCGCATCGGCCCAACAGAGTAACGTCAAGCGTCAGAGGGGAACCGACTCATGGCTTCGAACAAGCGCCTTTTGGTCCTGCCGGGCGACGGCATCGGGCCCGAGGTGATGCGCCAGGTCTTGGGCGTCGTCGATTGGATGGATAAGCGTCGGGCGGTCAGCTTCGACGTTACCGAGGACGTGGTCGGCGGTGCCGCCATAGACGCCCACGGCACGCCCTTGACCGACGAGACCATGGCGACCGCTATGGAGGCCGACGCGGTCCTGCTCGGCGCCGTCGGCGGGCCGAAGTGGGACGCGCTGCCGTTCGACCGGAAGCCCGAGCGCGGCATCCTCAGGCTGCGAAAGGAGATGGACCTCTTCGCCAACCTGCGCCCGGCGATCTGTTTCGACGCCCTGGTCTCCGCCTCCTCGCTGAAGCCCGAGCTCGTCTCCGGCCTCGACCTGATGATCGTGCGCGAGCTGACCGGCGGGGTCTATTTCGGCGAGCCCCGGGGCATCGAGACACTGGCGGACGGCCAACGCCGCGGCATCAACACCCAGGTCTACACCACCGACGAGATCCGCCGCGTCGTCCGCGTCGCCTGCGAGCTGGCGAAAAAGCGCGACGGCCGCGTCACCTCGGTCGAGAAGGCCAACGTCATGGAATCGGGCGTCCTCTGGCGCGAGGAGGCACAGTGGGTCCACGACCAGGAGTTCACCGACATCGCCATGGACCACCTCTACGCCGACAACTGCGCCATGCAGCTCGTGCGGGCGCCGAAGCAGTTCGACGTCATCGTCACAGACAACCTCTTCGGCGACATGCTCTCGGACGCGGCGGCGATGCTGACCGGCTCGCTCGGCATGCTGCCCTCGGCCTCGCTGGGTGCGGCCGACGAGACCGGCGGGCGCCGCGCGCTCTACGAGCCGGTGCACGGGTCGGCACCCGACATCGCCGGCCAGGACATCGCCAACCCGATCGCGATGTTGCTCTCCTATGCGATGGCGCTGCGCTACTCGTTCGACCTGGAGGAAGACGCGACGCTGATCGAAACCGCCGTCGAGAACGTCCTTGCAGGCGGGCTCCGCACCGCCGATATCATGGAAGAGGGCAAGGCCCGGGTCTCCACCAGCGTCATGGGCGAGAGCCTGCTGCGCGAGCTCGACAAGCTGGCGGCCTGAGGCGCCACGAAGGAGCAAGGCGATGGGATACAAGGTTGCCGTGGTCGGCGCCACCGGGGTGGTCGGCCAGGAGATGTTGAGCATTCTCGCCGAGCGGGGCTTTCCGGTCGACGAGATGGTGCCGTTGGCCTCGACGGCCTCGATCGGCCGGGAGATCTCGTTCGGCGACGAGACCCTGAAGTGCAAGGCGCTGGAGCATTTCGACTTCCAGGGTACCGACTTCGCGCTCTTCGCCGCCGGCGGCGATACCGCGGCCGAGTGGGCGCCGAAGGCGGCCGCCGCCGGCACCATCGTCATCGACAACTCCTCGCGCTTCCGGATGGACCCCGACGTGCCGCTGATCGTGCCCGAGGTCAATGCCGGCGCCCTCGACGAGCATTTCGCCAAGCCCTCGCCCGGCAACATCATCGCCAACCCCAACTGCTCGACGGCGCAGCTCGTGGTGGCGCTGGCACCGTTGCACGAGCGGGCGACCATTCGCCGCGTCGTCGTCGCCACCTACCAGTCGGTCTCCGGCGCCGGCCGCGATGCCATGGACGAGCTCTTCACCCAGACCAAGGGCATCTACGTCAACGACGAGCCGACGCCGACGGCCTTCACGAAGCAGATCGCCTTCAACGTCATCCCCCATATCGACAGCTTCCTGGACGACGGCCAGACCAAGGAAGAGTGGAAGATGACGGCGGAGACCAAGAAGATCCTCGACCCCGCCATCCGCCTGCACGCGACCTGCGTTCGGGTGCCGGTCTTCGTCGGCCATTCCGAGGCCGTCAACCTGGAGCTGGAGGCGCCGATCGAGGCGGACGAGGCGCGCGAGCTCCTGCGTCAGGCGCCCGGTTGCATGGTGGTCGACAAGCCGGAGGACGGCGGCTACGTGACGCCGGTCGACTGCGCCGGCGACTTCGCGACCTACGTCAGCCGCATCCGCGTCGACACCACGGTCGAGAACGGCCTCAGCCTCTGGGTGGTCTCCGACAACCTGCGCAAGGGTGCGGCGCTCAACGCGGTGCAGATCGCCGAGCTGGTCGCCGCCCGACACCTGGAGAAGGCGGCCTGAGGCCGCTGGCCCGGGCCGGAAGTAGCGGGAGCGACAGGTTGCGCCGCCTCCTCGTCGCCGGCCTCGTCTGCGTCGGGCTCGCGAGCCCGGCCTTGGCCGATTATGACAGCGCCATGAGCGCCTATCGGAGCGGCGACTTCGCGACTGCGCTAAAGGGGTTCCTGGTCGAGGCGGAAGCCGGCGATGCCCAGTCGCAAGCAGCGCTCGGGATCATGTATGCGCGCGGTGACGGCGTCGGGAAGGATGTCGCTCGCGCTGCCGAGTGGCTCGCCAAGGCGGGCGAGCAGGGCCATGTCCGGGCCCAGCACCTCATGGGCCGCATCCATCACAGCGGCAGCCTCGGCGAGCGCGACGTCGAGAAGGCGATCGCGTGGTTCGAGAAATCGGCCAAGGGCGGCTATGTCAGCGCTCACCTGGCGCTCTCGTCGGTCTACTACAACGGCGAGGGTGTCGAGAAGGACTTTGCCAAGGCGGCGCGACACGCGCGCATCGCCGCCGAGGGTGGCATCGTCAACGCGCAGATGCACTACGGTTATATGCTCTTTCAGGGCGAGGGCGTTGCGCGCGACCTCGGGGAGGCCTACTTCTGGCTCTACATCGCGACGCAGAAGGGGCTGCACGAGGCGGTGCCGCTGATCAACCAGATCAGCAAGGAGGAGCTCGGCACCGAGGCGCGGCTGGCGATCGAGCGCCGCGCCAACGACTGGAAGCCGGTTCCCCCAAAGACCGAATAGCCGAATTCAATCGAGACGACGAACCACGGGCAATGGCCCGGGTGCTGCGAGCGCTTCCCTGGCGGCGACCAGCTCCAGCTCGCCCGTGGCCGCTTCCAGGCTGACGGCGATCGCGGCGTCGACAGCCGCGGCGGCGTGGCGGAGTGATGCCCCGAGGTCCCGGCCATCGAGATAGCGGGCCAGGAACGCGGCCGCGAAGAGATCGCCGGTGCCGTGCGGCACCGCCTCGCGCCGCGGCGTATCGACGGCGAAGGCGCCCGCCTCTCCCACCGCCACGGTGGTCACCGCATCGGCCGTGACCGCGGCCGAAGTGCAGACGACGATCCCGTCGCCTTGGCGCCTGAGCCGTGCCGCCGCCGCCAGCACCTCGGGCAAGGTCTCGACCGGCGCCTCGGCCAGGAGGCCGAGCTCGAAGCGATTGGGCGTCAGGATGTCGGCCCGGGGGACGAGATGCGTGCGGAAGGCCTCGACCAGGCCGTCGGCGACGTAGACCCGGCCCTGATCGCCCAGCACCGGATCGCAGCAGTAGAGCGCATCGGCTCGCGCCCGCCGCAGCGCGTCGAGGGCGCGGCACACGACCGCCGCCGTCTCGGGGCGGCCGAGATAGCCGCTCAGAAGTGCTGCCGCCCGACCCAGGAAGCCGTGCTCGACGAGGCCCTGCAGCAGATCCTCGATCTTGTCCGCGGGAAGCGGCTCGCCGCGAAAGCTGCCATGCGCCGGATGGTTCGAGAACAGCACTGTCGGCAGGTGCCAGACCTCGTGCCCCAGAAGCTGCAGTGGCAGCACCGCGGCCTGGCCACCGACATGGCCATAGACGACGTGACTGGTGATGGCGAGGACGTTCACGGGCAAATCCATCCCCGGCGCGCCCGTGCCCGAGGCCGTGCCCGAAAAAGCCGCCGCGCTTCGTTGACTTGCCTTGGCCAGGCTCTAGAATTCGCGGCTGACGATTCACCCGCCGTTCCCGGCCAGACAGAGATCTCAGATGGCATCTCAGAACCGTCCCTTGTCGCCGCATCTCCAGGTGTACAAGCCGCAGATCACGAGCTCGTTGTCGATCCTGCACCGGTTGACCGGTATCGGCCTCGGCCTCGGCATGCTGCTTTTGGCCTGGTGGTTGATCGCCGCCGCCGTGGGCGCCGAGGCCTTCGAGACGGCGCAGGGCTTCTTTGGCTCGCTCATCGGCCGGTTGATCCTGCTCGGCTTCACCCTCGCCTTCTTCTATCATCTCGCCAACGGCATCCGCCATCTCGTCTGGGACGCGGGCTACGGCTTCGAGCTCGATACCGTCAGCCGCAGCGGCTGGTTCGTCCTCGCCGCCACCGTGGTCTTGACGTTAGTCGCCTGGATCGCCGGCTATGCCGTCAGGGGCGGAGCATGAGCGGCGACAGCCTGCGTTCACCGCTCGCCCGCGTCACCGGACTGGGCGCGGCCAAGGACGGCACCCAGCATTGGTGGCTGCAGCGGCTGACCGCGATCGCCCTGGTGCCGCTCGGCGTTTGGCTCGTCGCCTCGCTGGTATCGCTGGTCGGCGCCGAGCGAGCGGTGGTCGTCGCCTGGCTGGGGCATCCGCTGGCGGCGGTGCTGATGCTGCTGACGCTCGGTGCCGGCTTCTACCATCTGAAGCTCGGCATGCAGGTGGTGATCGAGGACTACGTCCACACCGAGTGGCTGAAGGTCACCTGCCTGGTGCTCAACGCCTTCGCCTGCATCTTCCTCGCCGCCGCCAGCATGCTGGCGGCGCTGAAGCTTTTCCTTGGAGCCTGAGACCATGTCCGAGGCCTATCCGATCATCGACCATACCTACGACGTGATCGTCGTCGGCGCCGGCGGCTCCGGGCTGCGCGCCACCATGGGCATGGCGCAGGCGGGCCTGAAGACGGCCTGCATCTCCAAGGTCTTCCCGACCCGCAGCCACACCGTGGCGGCCCAAGGCGGGATCGCCGCCGCGCTCGGCAACATGGGCGAGGACGACTGGCGCTGGCACATGTACGACACCGTCAAGGGCGCAGACTGGCTGGGCGATCAGGACGCGATCGAGTACATGTGCCGCGAGGCGCCGCGCGCCGTCCTCGAGCTCGAGCACATGGGCCTGCCCTTCAGCCGCACCGAGGACGGCGAGATCTACCAGCGCGCCTTCGGCGGCATGACCACCCATTACGGCGAGGGCATCGCGCAGCGCACCTGTGCCGCCGCCGACCGCACCGGCCACGCCATCCTGCACACCCTCTACCAGCAGTCGCTGCGCTATGAGAGCGACTTCTTCATCGAGTACTTCGCCCTCGATCTGATCATGGAGGACGGCGCCTGCCGCGGCGTCATGGCCTGGAACCTCGAGGACGGCTCGATCCACCGCTTCCGTGCCCACATGGTGGTGCTGGCCACCGGCGGCTATGGGCGCTGCTACTTCTCCTGCACCTCGGCCCATACCTGCACCGGCGACGGCAACGCGATGGTGCTCCGCGCCGGTCTGCCGTTGCAGGACATGGAGTTCATCCAGTTCCACCCGACCGGGGTCTACGGCGCGGGCGTGCTGATCACCGAGGGCGTGCGCGGCGAGGGCGGCTTCGTCACCAACTCCGAGGGCGAGCGCTTCATGGAGCGTTACGCCCCCTCGGCCAAGGATCTGGCCAGCCGCGACGTGGTCAGTCGTTCGATGACGATCGAGATCCGCGAGGGCCGCGGCGTCGGGGCCGAGAAGGACCATATCCTGCTGCACCTCGACCATCTCGACCCGGCGGTGATCGAGGAGCGGCTGCCGGGGATCGCCGAATCGGCGCGCATCTTCGCCGGCGTCGACGTCACCAAGGAGCCGGTGCCGGTGCTGCCGACGGTGCACTACAACATGGGCGGCATCCCCACCAACTACTGGGGCGAAGCGGTGACGCTCGCCGACGGCGACCCGGACACCGTGGTGCCGGGGCTGATGGCGCTCGGCGAGGCGGGTTGCGTCTCGGTGCACGGCGCCAATCGCTTGGGCTCCAACTCGCTGATCGACCTCGTCGTCTTCGGCCGTGCTGCGGCCATTCGGGCAGCCGAGGTGCTGACGCCGGGCGAGACTCACAAAGACCTGCCCAAGGACGCCGGCGAGGAGTGCCTGGCTCGCCTCGACCGCGTGCGCCATGCCAAGGGCGGCACGCCGACGGCGGCGATCCGGCTGAAGATGCAGCGCACCATGCAGTCGAACTGCGCCGTCTTCCGCACCGGCGAGGTCTTGGAGGAAGGCCAGCGCCTGATCCGCGAGGTCGCCGACGACATGGGAGATATGCATGTCAGCGACGAATCGATGATCTGGAATACCGATCTCGTGGAGTCGCTGGAACTGGAGAACCTGATGTGCCAGGCGCTGGTATCGATGGACGCCGCCGCCAACCGGACCGAGAGCCGCGGCGCGCACGCCCGCGAGGATTTCCCCGGGCGTGACGACGAGAACTGGATGAAGCACACGCTGACTTGGCTCGGCGACGACGGCAGCGTCGGCATCGACTACCGGCCGGTGCACACCTACACGCTCTCCAACGACGTTCAGTACTTCCCGCCGAAGCCGCGGGTCTATTGAGGGACCGCATTAGATGGTCGAGTTCACGCTGCCCGCCAACTCCAAGGTCAAGCAAGGCAAGACCCATGCAGCGCCGGCGGGGGCCAAGAGCGTCCGCCGCTTCCGGGTCTATCGCTGGGACCCCGACAGCCCGGAGAACCCGAGGCTCGACACCTACGAGGTCGACATGGCGACATGCGGCCCGATGGTTCTCGACGCGCTGATCAAGATCAAGAACGAGATCGACCCGACGCTGACTTTCCGTCGCTCCTGCCGCGAGGGTGTCTGCGGCTCTTGCGCCATGAACGTCGGCGGCACCAACACGCTGGCCTGCACGTCCGCCACCGAGGACGTGGCCAAGGGCGGCGAGGTCGCGATCTACCCGTTGCCGCATCTGCCGGTGATCAAGGACCTGGTGGCGGATTTGAGCGGCTTCTATGCCCAGTACGCCTCGGTCGAGCCGTGGCTGAAGACGAAGACGCCGGCGCCGCCCGATACCGAGCGCTTGCAAAGCTACGACGACCGCAAGCTCTTGGACGGCCTCTACGAGTGCGTGCTGTGTGCCTGCTGCTCGACGAGCTGCCCGAGCTACTGGTGGAACGGCGAGCGCTATCTCGGTCCCGCGGTGCTGTTGCAGGCCTATCGCTGGCTGGTCGACAGTCGCGACGAGGCCACCGGCGAGCGGCTCGACGAGCTGGAGGATCCCTTCCGCCTCTACCGCTGCCACACCATCATGAACTGCGCCAAGACCTGCCCCAAGAGCCTGAACCCGGCCAAGGCCATCGCCGAGATCAAGAAGATGATGGTGGCCCGGCGGATGTAGGAGGCGGCATCGGCGAGTTGTTCGAGGGCCGCCGACCAGATGGCGGCCCTTTTGCATTGGGCGGTTTCTATATCGGTGGAGGCGATGCGATGTACATACCGAAGCAGTTTACCGAGACCGATGCCGGGCGTCTTGAGGCCTTGATCGAAAGCCATGGCTTCGCCCTCGTCGTCACGACAGACGCCGAAGGGCTGCCGGTCGCGAGCCATCTGCCGCTCATCTACGAGGCCGGGCGGGGGCCGCACGGCAGCCTTCTCGGCCACGTGGCCCGGGCCAACCCGCAGTGGCGCCACTTCGAGGACGGCACCGAGGTGTTGGCGGTCTTCTCGGGCCCGCACGCCTACATCTCGCCGTCCTGGTACGAAGACCATCCAGCCGTGCCGACCTGGAACTACGCCACCGTGCACGTCTACGGCCGGCCGCGCATCGTCGACGATGCAGGCGAGACCCGGGGCATGCTGGCGCGCCTCGTCGACGCTCACGAAGCCGGCTTCGTGAGCCCTTGGCGCATGGACTTGCCGGCGGACTACGAGGACCGCATGGTCCGCGGCATCGTCGCCTTCGAGATCGAGATCAGCCGCCTGGAAGGCAAGTTCAAGCTGAGCCAGAACCGGCCCGCTATGGACCGCGTCACGGTTGCTGACCAGTTGGCGGCGAGCGGCCACGACGACGCCACCGGCATTGCCCGGCTGATGCGGGAGCGCGAGGGCGAGGCGTGACGACACGGCCCGGCGCCGGCATCGCCGCGGCCATGGTGCTGAACCCGGCCCTCGGTTCGCTCTATACCTTCAGCGTCTTCATCGCGCCTTTGGAAGGGGCGCTGGTGGCGCCGCGGGCCGATGTCTCGGCGGTCTTCGCCGTCGCCGTCGCCAGCTTCACCGCCGGCATGGTATTGGCCCCCTATCTCTACCGTTTCGCGACCATGCCGGCCCACCTGCTTGGTTGTGGCCTATTGGCGGTCGTGGGCCTGGTGCTCTCGGCCGGGGCCGGGGCGGTCTGGCAGCTGCTTCTCGGATACGGCATCCTCTTCGGCCTCGGCGGCGGCTATGCCTACAGCGTCACCCTGCAGCTCGTCGTTCTGGCCCTGCCGTCGCGGCGAGGCCTCGCCACCGGCTTGGGCGTCGGCAGCTTCGCCCTAGGCTCGATTTTGCTGGCGGTTATCTTCGCCGAGACAGTCCGGCGCTTCGGACCCTTTCAGACCTTTGCATTGGTGGCGCTGATCATGGCGACGGCGAGCGTGCTGGCCGCTGTCCTGGCATCGCGGAGCCGCCTCCATCTGCCCGACCTTCGCACCGTCACGGGCGGCTCGGGCGACGGCGCCTTCGGGCGTATTTTTCCCCTGCTCTGGATCGGGTTCCTATTGGGGGCCTTTGCCGGCGTGATGTCGATCGGGCATGCCGCCGGTATCGTCGCCAGTCACGGCGGGGCGCTGGGTCTGGCGGTGGCCGGCACCGTCGTCATCAACATCGGCAATGCGGGCGGCCGGATCGCCGCCGGTGCCCTCTCCGATCTCTTCCCGCCCGGCCGCGTCGCCGCGTTGGCCCACATCTCGGCGGGGATCGGCTTCTTGCTGATCATCTTCCTACCGGGGCCGATCGTCGCGGTGACGGCGCTCGGCTTCGAGGGCCTGGCTTACGGCCTCGCCTCGGGCGCCTATCCGGCCGCGATCGGGATCTATTTCGGCGTTGCCCGCTATGGCCGTTATCTCGGCTTCCTGATCACC
>JASLMY010000090.1 GCA_030746295.1 Alphaproteobacteria bacterium
CACCGTTGCCGTCGAAGCGCATGGCGCCGTCGCGCTGGTAGTTGTGCACCGGGCATCGGGGTGCATTCACCGGCAGGTGCTGGTGGTTGGCGCCGACCCGGTAGCGCTGCGCGTCGCCGTAGGACAGGATCCGCATCTGCAGCACCTTGTCCGGGCTGTGGCCGATGCCGGGTACCACGTTGGCCGGCGTGAAGGCGGCCTGCTCGACCTCGGCGAAGTAGTTCTCCGGGTTGCGGTTGAGTTCCATCACGCCGACGTCGATCAGCGGATAGTCGCTATGCGGCCAGACCTTGGTCAGGTCGAAGGGATTGTAGGGCAACCCATCCGCGTCCGCCTCCGGCATGACCTGGACCTTCAGCGCCCATTTCGGGTTGTCGCCCGCCTCGATCGCCTCGTAGAGGTCGCGCTGATGGCTTTCCCGGTCTTCGCCGATGATCCGCGCGACGTCCTCGCCGGAATTGGTCTGGTGGCCTTGCAGGGTCTTGAAGTGGAACTTGACCCAAAAGCGCTCGCCTTCGGCGTTGATCAGGCTGTAAGTGTGCGAGCCGTAGCCGTTCATGTGGCGAAGCGTCCTGGGCTGGCCCCGGTCGGACATCAGGATGGTGATCTGGTGCAGCGCCTCGGGCGCGTGCGACCAGAAATCCCATTGCATGGTGGCGTCGCGCAGGTTAGTGCGCGGGTCGCGTTTCTGGCTGTGGACCAGGTCCATGAACTTGTAAGGGTCACGGATGAAGAAGACGGGCGTGTTGTTGCCGACCACGTCCCAGTTGCCTTCCTCGGTATAGAACTTGACTGCGAAGCCGCGCACGTCGCGCTCGGCGTCGGCCGCCCCCTTCTCGCCGGCCACGGTGGAGAAGCGAAGGAAGCATTCGGTCTCCTTGCCGACCTCGAAAACCTTGGCCTTGGTGTATTCGGTGATGTCACCGGTGATGGTCAGCTTGCCATAGGCGCCCGAGCCCTTGGCGTGAACGACGCGCTCGGGAATGCGCTCGCGGTTGAAGTGGGCGTGCTTTTCGAACAGCTGCCAGTCCTGCGCCAGCAGCGGCCCGCGGGGGCCGGCGGTCAGGCTGTTCTGATTGTCGCCCATGGGGCAGCCGCCGGCGGTGGTCATGGTCTTGGTGGTCATGGTGTCATCTCCTTCCGGTCAACGTGATGGAAGGAAGTTGGGGCTTGTCGATCGATCTAAAAAATATATTGTTCTTATTGAATCAATCGGATTTGTCGATATATCAGCGCCATGAAACTCCGTGACCTCCACTACGCCGTCGCTGTCGCCGAATTCAGCCATTTCGGCCGTGCGGCGGAGGCCTGCCGCGTCAGCCAGCCGGCGCTCAGCGGCCAGATCAAGAAGCTGGAGGGGGAACTTGGGGTGCCGCTCTTCGAGCGCACGAACCGGGCGGTGCGCATCACCGCCGCGGGCGAGGAGATTATCGCCCAGGCCCGCGAGGTCTTGGCCCAGGTCGCGCGGATCGAGGCAACGGCGAAGGCTCACGTCGATCCCCTCGCCGGGCGCCTCCGACTGGGCCTGATTCCGACCATCGGGCCTTACCTGACGCCCATCCTTCTGCCTTCGGTCCGACACAATCTGCCCGGCCTGGAGCTGCGGCTTCGCGAGGACCTGACCCTGACGCTGGAGACCGAATTGCTGGCGGGCCGGATCGACGCCGCCGTGACCGCGACGACACCCGCCGATCCCCGGTTGGACGAGATTCCGCTCTATGACGAGCCGTTTTGGGTCGCGCTGCCGGCGAAGCACTCGTTGGCGGCGGAAGAAGAGGTCGACATCACCGGCATCGAGCCCGACCAGTTGCTACTGCTGGCCGACGGGCACTGTCTCAGAGACCAAGTACTGTCCTTCTGCAAGGTGTCCGACGACGAGACCGCACGGGTCAACACCCAGCAGACCAGTCTGGCGACGATCCTGGCCCTGGTCGGTGCGGGCGTCGGCGCCACGCTGGTGCCGGCGACCAACCTCGGTGGCTCGTGGGTGACGGACTCCGGCATCGCCCTCAGACGGGAGAAGTCGCGCCGGGCGTCCCGCGCGGTACGGCTGATCTTCCGCGCCTCCTATCCCGGGCGCGTCCTTCTGGAAAGAATGGCCGACATCGTCTGCGCCATCGTTCCCGACACCGTCTCGCCGGCGCGACGCTGACGCCCGGAGCCCTCGGCGCCCCTATACGACCGAGAGGTCCGGTGGATTGCCGAAGAGGAAGGCGCCGACGGTCCGGAAGTGGGACTTTCGACCCTGCAGTTGCTGTGTCAGGGTGTGGATGTCGCGAAAGCGCCGCTCGAAGGCGGTGCCGGCGAAGATCGCCGTGGCGCCGGCCAGGTCGTAGGCGGTGTCGGCCACCGACTTGGCCTCGTGAATGGCATAGGTGGCGGCGAGCCTGATCCGCATGCGGCCTTCGACGGCGAGCGCGCCGCCGGCGACGACTTCGGCCCAGACCTCCTCGAGTTCCCGCTGGAGATAGACCCGGGCGGAGCCGAGCCGCGCCTCGGCCTGGGCGAATTCGGACTGGATCACCCCGTCCTCGGAGAGACGCTGGCGGGCCAGCCGAGGCGTCTTCTCGGTGGCCAGGGCCTTGAGCGCGTCGAGCATCGGCCGGGCGATGCCGAGTGCGGTGCCAGAGAAGCCGGCGGCATAGAGGCTCATGGCCGGAAACTGATAGAGCGGCGCCTGGTAGCGACGCTCGGCCGGATCGTCGCGCGCCACCGAATGGTCGTGGGCCACGGTGAGGTCGCGGACGGCGAAGTTGTCGCTACCGGTTCCCAAGAGACCGATGACGTCCCAGACCCCGGTCATGCTGCTCTCGGCGGCGGGAAAGAGCATGGTGCGGACTACGGTGCGACCCTCGGCGGTGCGCTTCGGCGTGCCGTCGGCGTCGAGCACGGTCGAATGGCCGCCGAGCCAGGTGGCGTGCCGGCCACCGCTGGCGAAGCTCCAGTCGCCGTTGACGCGATAGCCATCGCCGTCGGCGACCGCCTCGCCCTTGCCCGGCCCCCAGGCGAGGACGGCGTTCGGGTCGCTGCCCCAGATCTCCTGCGCGACGGCCGGCTCCAGATAAGCCGCCGTCATGGCGCAACCGTTGCCCTGGCAGAGGCACCAGGCGGTGCTGGCGTCGTGCTTGGCGACCTCTTCGATGATCCGGGAGAAGGCCGGCGGGTCGATCTCGGCGCCACCGAAGGGCCGAGGCAGGAGGAGCCGAAAGAGCCCCGCGTCGTGCAGCGCCGCGACGAGAGGCGGCGGCAAGCGGCGCTCGCGCTCGGCCCGGTCGGCGGTCTCGGCGATTATGGGAGCGAGCCCCCGCACGCGCTCCAAGTATTCCGCGGCAGCGCCGGCGCCAGCCGGCAGGTCGATCGAATGCGGCACCGTCATCCCTCCCTCCCCGCTTGTAGCAGGTAGGCCCACGGCGCGTCACCCGTCGATGCGGAGGGGCCGAGGAGCCGGCGGCCATAGGGGATGTGGGTTCAAAACTCGGTGATCTGCCGTTCCACGCCGGCCCGACGGTGCTTAGGTTTGTCTGGTCCACGCCAGCCGCAGAGGGGCAAGCTGCTCGATGCGCCGACATCTCACGGCCTTGGCCGTTTTCCTGCTCTTCATGCCTTTGCCCGGGCGTACCGCCGAGTTCGGTGATGGCGACGTGGCGCAAGCGAGCCTGGAGCTGTTGCAGGGCGGCCGCAGCATGGCCCAGGCGGCCGCCGAGCGGCTGATCGCGCGTGGTCGGCCGGACGTCGTCGCCAGCCTGATCCTCGGAATGCGCTATCGGCACGACCTCGACGACCTCTACGGCCGCACGTTCGAGGCATTGACCGGCGAGACCGCAACGGGCTGGTACGAGGCCATGCTCTGGCAGGAACGCCACCCGGAGGTGCGGCCGCACGCGAGCTATCGCCAGATCAAGCTCGCCTTGCTGGCTCGCATCGACGCCCGCTTTCTCGAGTTCTTCGATACAACGGACAGCGGCAAGATGCGGATCAGGCTCGAGGAGATCACCTGGGGCGGGGTCCCGGTCGACGGCATTCCCTCGCTCGACGCACCAAAGATGATCCCGGCCGCCGAGGCCGATTATCTTGCAGCGGACGATCTGGTCTTCGCCGTCTCGATCAACGGGGACGCGCGTGCCTATCCGCTGCGCATCATGGGCTGGCACGAAATGTTCAACGACGTCGTCGGCGGGGTTCCGGTGGCGCTCGCCTACTGCACGCTCTGCGGTGCCGGCATCCTATTCGAGACCCTGGCCGCACCGCGAACGAAGCCCTTCGTCTTCGGCTCGTCCGGCCTCTTGTACCGCTCGAACAAGCTGATGTTCGACCGCGAGACCTCGAGCCTTTGGAACCAGTTCACCGGCGAGCCGGTCGCCGGGCCCTTGGTCGAGAGCGGTATCCGGCTCCCGATCCGGCCAGTGGCGATCACCTCTTGGGCCGAGTGGCGCCGCCGGCACCCTGAGACCAGGGTGCTGTCGCTCGACACCGGGCACCATCGCGACTACGGCTCGGGCGTGGTCTATCGCGACTATTTCGCCAGCCCCGACTTGATGTTCCCGACCCGGGTCGGCGACGAAGGCCGGGTCCGGCGCAAGGACTACGTCTTCGGCATGCGCGGCCGCGGCACTGCGAGGGCCTGGCCGCTCAGCGCCTTCGAAGGCGGCCGGGTGATCAACGATGCAATCGGTGACACCGGCGTCGTCTTGATCGGCGATGCCGCGACCCGCACCGTGCGCGCCTATGCGCGGGCAGAGCACCGGTTCGAGCGTGGGCCGGCGGAGGCTGCCGTCGAGGGCCCCGGCGGCCTATGGCGCATCGAGGAAGATGCCCTCGTCGGCCCCGCCGGCAAGCGCCTGCGCCGGCTCCCCGGCCACATCGCCTATTGGTTCGCGTGGGACGGCTACATGGGCGTCCGCAGCTCGCTCTATCCGGACGACGAATAATCGGTCATCGGCGGATCTAGGGGCGGGCGGCGAAGACGTTGAAGATGTTGGAGCCTACCAAGGTCGGGGGTTGCTCGACGGTGATGTCGCTCAGCCCCTTTTCATTGAGGAGGGCCGTAATCGTGCCGAGCCGGCCCTCCAGGTCGTGCAGCTCGACGACGACTTGGCGGACCTTGCACCAGTCCTCGTCCTCGATGCCGCGTAGGACACCGAGCTCGGCTCTTTCGACGTCGATCTTGAGGAGGTCGATACGCTCGATGCTTCTGTCGGCCACGAACTGCGACAGCGTGCGCATTTGGCAAATCACGATCTCGGTCCGCAGCGCCCCACGCAGCACATAGCGGACCAGGGGCACGCGCATGACCTCCGGTATCCATCGCAAACCCCGCACCGCCAAAGGGGCGTCGTCCAGGTGCATGAGGTTGTTGAGGACGATGTTCTCGACGAAGCGGAGGTCGGCCACCTTGTCCGGGTAGGCGGTCGACAGCATGGGTGCGCGCGGGTAGTAGGTGAGAGGCACCGTCTTGGCATCTTGCGACAGGCCAAACGGGAGGACATGCACCTCAGCGCCGTCCATGTTTCGCTCGATGTTCGCGCGCAGCACCTCGCAGATCGTTGCGACCGGCTCGAAGGCGTAGATGGTGAGGTCGCCCGAGCAGTGTTCATAGGCGGCGAGGCTGAAAAGGCCGATGTTGGCGCCGACGTCGAACACCGTGTCGCCCGATCGGAGCTCGAGGCCGTTGGAGAGGTAGCCTTGCACCTCCAGGCATGCCAGCGGCACCTCGTGCTTCTGCAAGCACGACACTGTCGTACCGTTGGGCAACATGACGGTGGACGGCATGGTTGGATTCGCTCGCTTCCCTTGGCGCGACCGTAACCACCGAATGGCGGACGCACTGTGACAATTGTCACTCTAAACCAATGTTGTCCCGCTTCCCACTACGGGGTCCGGCCCGCCACGCAGCCGCCGTCGTGACCTGATTGGATCTGTCGCCTTTGGGCAATCATCGCCGGCCCCCTCGCCATCGATCGAGGCGCCCCCGCCCCTCTCGCTCAGCCGCCCCTGGCGACACCGAACATCTGGCTCTCCGCCTCCTTGACGAAGAGGTTGACCATGGCGTCCTCGACGTTCTCGACTGTGAACTGCGGACTGATCCCCTCGAACTTGCACGAGGCCAGAACCTGCTCGACGATGAACTTGGGCTGGAAATAAGCCAACGGCGCCTCGTTGGCTCGGATCCCCTCGACCACTTGGCGATAGACATCGTCGGTCAGCTCGAGGTTCTGCTTGCGGGCCATGCCCTCGAAAACCTCGCGGAAGAGATCCTCGGGCGGTTCCACGGTCTCCAGCTTGTAGGCGATGCGGCGTTGAAAGGCCGGGTCCATCAGGTCGTTGGGGTGCAAGTTGGTCGAGAAGATGACGAGCTCGTCGAACGGTATCTCGAAGCTCTTGCCGGTGTGCAGGTTGAGAAAGTCGACGCGACTGGCCAACGGCACGATCCAGCGGTTCAGGATATCCTCCGGCTTGACCCTTTGGCGGCCAAAATCGTCGATCAGGAAGGTGCCGTTGAGGGCCTTGATGTGCATCGGCGCCTCGTAGAACTTGGCGATCTCGTTGAACTTGAGGTCGAGCATCTCGAGCGTCAGCTCGCCGCCGGTGACGACCATCGGCCGGTAGCAGGGCACCCATCGCCGGTCGACCCGCTCGCGCCTGAGGCCGCGCGGCCCCCCTCCCCCGGAAGCGTCCGCGATCGATTAATGGACGCTGGGGTCGAAGACCTTGACGATCTGGCCGTCGACCTCGAAGCAGTAGGGGACGTAGATCACGTTCTGAAAGATCTTGCCGACGATCTCGGCGACCGTGGTCTTGCCGTTGCCGGCCGGTCCGTAGATCAGGATGGCGGTGCCCGAATTGATCGCCGGGCCGAGACGGGTGACGAAGCGGTCTGGAATGACGATCTCGCTGAAGGCCTCCCGCATCACGTCTCTGCTGACCCACTCGTTGGTGATGCGCTGACGCTGGATGCGATCTTGAAAGGCCTCGAGCGATACCGGCGCCGGTCCGAAGTACTGGCTCTGCTCCAACGACTCGGCGGCCCAGTCGCGGCCGAGCTTGGCGATGCCATAGCGCATCTCGGCCAGCGCGCCCATGCCCGTGTCGGCCTGGCCCACGGCCTCCAGCAACTTACGGTCGACGGCATCCTTCAACAGCGTGTTGACGATCGAACTCGGCAACTTCATGGCATCGCCGACCTGCGAAGGCGTCTCCAGGTTCTCCGTGTACATGCCCTTGATCATGAGCTGTAGGAGATCCATCGGGTCGACGTCGATTTCTTCCAGATTGCGCGGCGCCTCGGGTGCCTCGTTCAGAACCTCGGCGATCTGCTCCGGCGTGGCGAGGTCGAGCGCCGCCAGGCAGTCGCCAAGGCGGCCACCGTTCTCGTGCTGGTACTCGACGGCGCGCTGAATGCCTTCCTTGGATACCAGGCCCTTGGCAACCAGGATATCACCCAACAACATGGTCCCTACCTCCCGATACGATACGCGTCCCCGGCCCCGTTCTCTCCGTAGATCGCCAGCCAGGCGAGCTACGGTCGGCCAAGTCTGAAATTAGCATATTTCCGTTTCGACTGCATTGCCCGTCGGCGCCGCTGCTGGCCTGCGGTCGGTCAGATCGATATGTTGCGGCTGCGGACGGTGGATGCAATCGCCGTGCTTCGAGAACGCAACGAAGGAGTACGACACCATGTGGCCCGACGGCGAAGAGATCGAGCGGGCGGCGCTGGAAGACCTGCACGCCGCCGCCGCGCCGGAGCTGGCGACGGCGCTGGGCCTGAGTTGCCGACTGTTGGGGTCCGCACGCCTCTCCATGGCGCCGGCCCTGCCGGCGAGCGCGATCGTGATCAATCGGGTCTTGGGCCTGGGCCTGGACGCCCCCGTCGAGCGCCAGACCCTGGCCCGGATCACCGAGGCCTATGGCGCGGCCGAGGTCCGGCGCTACTTCGTCCACCTCCACCCCGAGGCGAGGCCGCCCGAAGCCGCGCAATGGCTCCAGGAGTTGGGTCTCGAGCGGACCCGGGCCTGGGTCAAGTTCGAGCGCGGTCGCGAGGCGCCGCCGGCGACGAGGACCACGCTCGAGATCCGCGCCGCCGAGGCCGACGACCGCGCCGCCTTCGGCGAGATCGTCGCCGACGCCTTCGACCTCGGCGCGGCGGCCGCACCCCTGATCGGCGGCTTGATCGGACGGCCGGGCTGGCATGTTTTCATGAGCTTCGAGGGCGATCAGGCGGCCGGTGCCGGCACCCTCTTCGTCCGCGACGGCGTCGGTTGGCTCGATTGGGGCGCCACCCGGCCCGCCTTCCGCGGCCGCGGCAGCCAGAGCGCCATCCTCGCCCGCCGCATCGAGGCGGCCCTTGACCTCGGCTGCCGCCTGCTCGCCACCACGACCGGCGAGGAGGTGCCCGGCGATCCGCAGCATTCCTACAGCAATATCGTGCGAATGGGCTTCCGCCCGGCCTATCTCCGACAGAACTACGCGCCGCCCAAGCCGAGCTGAGGCTGCGCCCGGGCGATGGTCAGCCGGCGCTGCGGGCGCCGTCGACGGTCAACACCGCGCCGGAGATGAAGCTGGCCTCGTCGGAGCAGAGAAAGACGGCGGACGCCGCCATGTCGGCGGGGTCGCACATCCGGCCCAAGGGAATGTCGGCGGCGAGACGATCGATCACCTCGGCCTCGCTCAAGCCCATCTGCTGCATCACCATCGGCGTCGGCGCCGCAACGGGCGCCAGCGCGTTGACGCGAATGTTGTCCGATGCCAGCTCCACCGCCAAGGCCCGGGTGAAGGTGATGACGGCGCCCTTGCTGGCGGCATAGGCCGCACCGCCCGGCCGGGGCCTGAGCGCCGCGGCGGAGGCGGTGTTGAGGATGCTGCCACCACCCCGCTTCTTCAGCTCCGGCACCGCATGCTGGGCGAAGAGCTGGATGCTCTTGACGTTGATCCGAAAGACCCGGTCGTAAAGCTCTTCCGTCATCTTGACGGTCGAGGTCGGTGGATAGCTGATACCGGCGTTGTTCAGCACCGCATCCACGCCACCGAAAGCGGAAACGGCTTCCCCGACGGCGGCCGCGACGGCGGCGCTGTCACCGACGTCGGCCTCGACGAAGCGAATCTCGCCGCCTTTCGCCGCCACGGCATCGGCGACCCGCTGGCCGGTCTCGGGGTTGATGTCGACGCCGACGATCCGTGCCCCTTCCCCGGCGAAGCGATGCGCGAAGGCCTCGCCGAAGCCCGAGCCCGAGCCGGTGATGATGGCAACCTTGTTCTCGAGCCGCATCGCCCTCTCCCTCATTGCACCTTCTTGCCGTAGACGGTCTCGCCCAGATGGTCGGCCAAGGCCGGGACCAGCAGGGCGGCCAGGTCGTGCGGGTCCTCCGGCGGCCGCGAGGTCGAGGCCCGGGCGCTCCAGAGCAGATCGCCGTCGGGAGTGGTCAGCTCGACCAGGATCACGCGCTGGCGCAGCACCCGTCTGCGGCTGGGACGCTCGCTCATCCGCATCCGCAGCACCAGGCTGTCCTCCTCGACGCCGAGCCGCATATCGGGATCGGGATCGATGTCGTCCATGCTGAGGCGAAAGCGCAGGCGGTGGCTCCCGGCGCCGCTGTCGATCAGGTAGCCGCGGCTTTCCAGTTCGGCGGCGAATTGGCGTGAGATGTCGGTGCTGAGCGGCGAGCCGTCGGGTTGCCGGATGTTGATCCGCGCGTCCTTCGCCAACGCGCCGTGGGCGGTGGCGTCGAGAACGCCGGTCAGTTGCTCGGCGTCCTCGCTCGCGGCGACGACGATGGTGCCGCTCGCGGCCGGGGTTCGGGCTCCGGACTCGATCGTGTGACGGCTATCGCGAAGCACGTCGCGACCAGCGCTCTCGGCCAGCGCGATGGCGGGCAGGATGGCGAGCAGGAGAGCGAGACGAGACATGATTGCAATATAGCATCGTTGATCGGCGACCGCCGCCCGTCGCGGGCCGGAAAAAAGACGCCCGCAAATCGACCATGTCGCGCGGGCGCAGATACAGGATGTCGGATGTTCACTAACCGAGCCCATTCTGCGGATTTCCCGGCGCGGCGCATTGATTGAGATCAGGCTTGGTCACGGCTCGCGATGTTCCGAGCGCTTGCCGATCCCGATGACCACGCTTGCCGCTTGACTCTGACCTTGCTTGCATCCTAATGGGTTATGCACGCCTTAATGGTGCCACATTTCTTTAAGAACTTCCGGGGCGAAGCCAGATACACGCGCTGCAAGAGCAACCTGAATGCAGCATTGCGCCAAACCGATGCCCACATCGCCACTACGGTACAGCGAGATGCCCTCAAACAAGGACAGCGAGCGCGACGCCCTCCGCCAGCGCATCGACTTGCTGCGCCAAGACGCGGTCGAACGGCCGCATATCGCCGATATGCTGCTCAAGCTCGTCGACGAATTGGAGGCCGAATTGGCGCGGCTCGTCGCCGCCGACGGGCCGTCGGACCCCGATCAGTTGTCCGACACCACGGCGTAGGCCTCGATCTCCACCAGCATCTCGGGCTTGAAGAGGGCGCTGACCTCGACCAAGGTCGCCGCCGGACGAAAGCCGGTATCGTCGAAGGCCTCGATCGTGGCCTGGTTGAAGCCATCGGGTTCGGTGATGTCGGTGACATAGGCCACCACGCGGACGACGTCGCGCATCCCGGCATCGGCCATTTCCAGAACTCTTTGAATCTTGGCGTACGTCTCTTTCGTCTGGGCATAGAGGTCGTCGCCGACGGCCTCGCCCGAAGCGTCGGCCGACGTTGTGCCGGCGACGTGGATGTCCGGGCCCACCTGGACAGCGCGGGCATAGGCCGCGGTCGCCTCGGTGCCGTCGAAGATATCGCGTCGTTGCATCGCTCGTTCCTCCCCTTGCTCGAAGCTGCGATCGTCGACGGCCCATCGGGCCTCCGCGTCTCGCGTGACATGGACGGTTTCTGCTACGCTTTTCCGAGCAACGATGCAACGAGGAGGTGGAGATGGACTTGGGCCTGGAGGGCTTGAAAGCATTGGTGACGGGCGGCACGCGTGGTATCGGCCGCGCCATCGTCGATCGGTTGGCGGCCGAAGGCTGCGCTATCGCGCTCTGTGCCCGAAACGGCGACGAGGTCCAGGCGGCGGTCGGGGCGCTGGAGGCCGACGGCGCCAAGGCGACCGGTGCTGCCGTCGACGTCGCCGACGGCCCCGCGCTCAAGGCCTGGGTCGACGCCGCGGCCCAGGCCCTGGGTGGGATCGACATCGTCGTCGCCAACGTCAGCGGCATGGGCAGCACGCTCGGCGACGAGGGCTGGCGGCGAGGCTTCGAGATCGACATCATGGGCACCGTGCACACCGTCGAGGCGGCGATGCCCTGCCTCGAAAAGTCGGAGGCGGCCTCGATCGTCGCCATCTCCAGCACCGCCGCGTTGGAATCCTTCGGTGGCGTGCGCCCCTACAACTCGGTCAAGGCGGCGGTCGTCAATTACATGTCGAGCCTGAGCTCCGCCTTGGCTGGGAACGGCGTCCGCGCCAACACGGTCTCCCCCGGCACCATCTATTTCGAGGACGGCGTCTGGGGCCAACGCAAGCGCGAGCAGCCGGAGATTTTCGAGTGGGCGCTCTCGCGCAATCCGACCGGCCGCATGGGCCGGCCCGACGAGGTAGCGAACGCGACGGTCTTCCTGGCGAGCCCGGCGGCGAGCTTCATCAGCGGCGCCAACCTGGTCGTCGACGGCGCCATGACGACACGCGTCCAGTTCTAGGAGGGCGAGACAGATGAAGATGACCGACATACCCTTCGAGGTCGAAGGCTGGCAGGACGTGCCGGAGACCGAGCATGCCGGGGAGACCGGCAAGGCGCTCTGGCGGACCCGGCAGTTCGGCGACATCCGCGTCCGCATGGTGACCTACACGCCCGGCTACCTGGCCGACCACTGGTGCGAGAAGGGACACATCCTGCTCGTTCTGGAGGGCGAGTTGGGGACGGAATTGGCGGATGGGAGCACGGTCACGCTTCAGCCGGGCATGTCCTATCAGGTCGCGGACGGTGCCATGGCGCACCGCTCCACGACCCGAACCGGCTGCAGGCTCTTCATCGTCGACTGAGGCGAGCGGTCGGCGGCGCCGGCCCGGAACGGCGCCGCCCTCACCTCGACGCCTGGTTTGATCTAGGTCATGGCCGGACGGGGTCACGCGTCTCTAATTCGCGGCTAGACCTCGATCGATGGAAGGAAGCCCCGACGATGAAAGCCCGACACTTCATGTCCCTCGTTCTCGGTGCCGGCTGGCTGCTGGCGGCCCCGGCGGCGATGGCACACGGCCCCGCCACGGATGACAAGGGAACGATGGCGATGCAGCACCACGGCGACGGCCATCGCATGGGCGCCGAGGGCCAGCACGGCCCGGGCCAGATGATGCCGCCGTGGATGCGGCAAGGCTACGGCTATCCGGCAATGCCGCCCGGCTATGGCTACCCCGGCATGATGCACGGGCCGGGCCACCCCGGCATGATGCACGGGCCGGGCCAGCCCGGCATGATGTACGGGCCGGGCCATCCCAGCATGATGCGTCGGCCCGGTCACGGTTACGGTTATGGATCAGGCTGGGGCATGCGACACGGCCGGACCATGGCGGACCAGGACGGCGACGGCCTGGTCTCCGCCGAGGAGGCGGCAGCCCGGGCCGAGGCGACGTTCGCCTATCGCGACCAGAACGGCGACAACAAGCTCTCCTCAGATGAGTTCCAGGGCCGCTCTTGGGGCCCGTGGCACTACCACGGCCGGCAACGCGAGGGGCGCTTCAAGCGGCTGGACGAAAACGGCAACGGCAGCGTCGATCGGGCCGAGTTCTTCGCTGCCCACGAGGCCGAGTACGAGGCCGCCGACGGCGACGGTGACGGCAAGGTCACGGTCTGGGAGTTTCGTGCCGCGCCGAAGCGCTGAGTCATAGGTCTCGCGGGGCCGAGCTACCGTTCGAGAACCCGACGCGCCGCGGTCTCGGCCGCGGTGGTGGCATCGCCGACGGCCTGCGTCAGGCGGCCACCATAGCCGGCGCGTGCCGCGCCGATCGCCAAGAAGCCCGGCAGCGAGGCCTTGCAGCCGGTATCGACCAGCACCGCGCCCTCGCCGTCGCGCTCGATACCATCGGGGGCTGGACCCGAGTTGGGCGTGACGCCGACGAAGACGAAGACGCCGTCGCAGGCCAACTCCTCGACCTCGCCGCTGGCGCGGCTCCTGAGCCGCACCCCTTCCACGGCCTCGGCGCCGGCGATCGCCTCGACCTCGCTCTCCCAACGAAATCGAAAAGCTTCGTGATCGGCGGCCCGGGCGACGTAGTGCCGCCGCGCACGGAGGCTATTGCCCCGATGCACCAGGGTCACGGTGCGGCAGCTCTCCGCCAGGTGCAGCGCCTCCTGCAGGGCGGCATCGCCGCCGCCGACCACGACCACGTCCCGGTCGCGGAAAAAGCCGGCATCGCAGAAGGCGCATTGCGAGACGCCGCGGCCGGTAAGCGCCGTCTCGCCGTCGACGCCGAGTTGCTTCAAACGGCCGCCGGTGGCGAGGATCACTTGGGCAGCCGTGTAGCGTCCCTGATCCGTCGTCACCACCCGGCTCTCGCCCTCGGCCGTGATCTCGGTCACCGCCTCGAAGCGCATCTCGACGCCGTGCTCGAGCCCCGCCTCGACGAGATGCTGGGTGAGCGCCACGCCCGAGAGCGGCCCGACCGCCGGATAACCGTCCACGGCGCCGACGTTGACGACGAGGCCGCCATGCAGCTCGCCCTCGAAGCAGGCGACCGAGCAGCCTGCGAGGCGGGCGTGAAGGGCTGCCGTCAGACCGGCGACGCCGCCGCCGACGACGATGATGTCGTGCGTCGTTCTCATCTCTTTCCGAATGTCGTCATCTACGAACGGTCGTCAAGACCATCGGCGGAAGCCTCGATGCGCTTAGCGACACGGGCTGGCGGGAAGCCCCAGGAAGGGAAATAGGCGCATTGCGGGATCGGGATATCGCCGCCGGCGACGACGATGGTGATGTCGTCCGGCCCTGCGACCGCCGGTATGGCCCCCTCTTCCGCCGCGTTGAGCACCCAGTCAGGCCAGCGGTCGGCCTCGATCAGGCGCTGGTGGAGCCAGGTCCGCCGCCAGGCCTCGGCCGACATCCGACCCTTGTCGTGGAGGTACTGCTTGGCCGCGGCCTTGTCCCAGCCTTGCTTCGCAAGCTCTGCCGCCACGAACGGCGCCAGCACCACCGTGACCTTGCCGTCGTGCAGCATCGAGAAGGCGGACGCGGCCGAGCCCATGACGCTCGCCAAGTCGTCGAGGCCGCCGGTGACGTTGATCGCCGTCTCGGCGCGGGAAACGACGACGACGCTCTCTTCCGCGCCGAAGCCAAGCTCTTCTCTGAGCGAGGGCCAAGGATTGGTCGCCTCATCCTCGGCGAAGCAGAGGGTGTAGCGGCCGGGCTGGCCGAGGCCGGCGAAGGCGACCACGGCCGGCCAGCCGCCGCCGATGTTGTGCATGACGAGGCGGAGCGCCCGGCCGATGGCGGCGTTGGCTCGCCAGCCGGGGCCGAGGGCGCCAAAGCTGGCGTTGATGTCGAGCGCCGCCGCCAGCGGACCGCTGACGATCACGAGGGGGGTCACGTTCTCGTCCGTGGTCTGCACGCCGCGCAGGTTGAACTCGGGCTCGGCGATGGCCTCGACGGCGGCGAGCACGACCGGGGAATGCGCCGGCAGGCAGCCCGCCATCACCGCGTTCGCCGCCACCTTCTCCACCGTCGCCAGGCCCAGCAGCGGCTCCAGCGGCGCGATTACTTGCGTTGCGGGCCTTGCCGTCTGCCGTAACATGGCCTCGACGCGGCCGAGCGTCGGCGGCACGACCGGCAAGCCGTCGGTCCAGCCGCGTCGGTAGTAGAGCTCGTTAACTCGGCGCTCGGGCTCGTCGCCGCGCAGCACTTCGACCCGCTGGCGGGGGAAGCGGCCGACCTGGTCGAGGCGGGCATCGAGGCCGCGCTCGGCGACCCGCTGGGCCAGGACGTCGTCGATCCAGCCGCCGTCGCGACGCTCGGCCGTGGGTGTCAGCAGCCAGAGCGCGCCAGGGGCCAACCGACTCACATCTCGCGTGCCGCCGCCAGGCGTGCGGACCAGTCATCGGGCAGCGCTACGGCCTTGGTGGTCGAATAGCCGAGCATGCCGTTGTGCGAGAAGACGAAGGCGTTGGTCCTGAGCGGGTCGCCGGCGACCGCGATCATGAAGTCCTCCGGCCGGACCACGATCGGCACCAGGCGCTCGGGCGAGGACGATTCCGCGAAGACCCGGTCCGCCTTGCCGAGGTTGACGAGGTCCACGAGCGTGCGCCGGCCCGGCACCAGGTTCGTCCACTCGCCGATGTACTTCTCGAACTTCGCCGCCGGCATGCGGGCGTGCTCGTAGAAGTACTGTTTGACGTCGTCCTTCGACCAGCCGGACTTGGCGATGGTCTCGGCCAGGACCGGGCTCAAGACCAAGAGCGGGCGGTAGGTGCCCTGAGCCAGGCCGACCGTGAAGCAGAGCTGCCAACCGGTCTGCTTGACGAGCGCGTCGGCGAGATAGGGCAGCATCTCGTCTGCCTTGGAGCCATAGACCGAGGTGACGACGTCGCCGCCGGTAAAGCGCGAGATCGTCACCGCGCTGTCGCCCGGCGCGATGCCCTCGTCGGCGGCGATGGAGGGCCAATCGATCTTGGCCAAGACCTGCTCGTTCTCGGCCAGGACGACGCGCCAGGTGCCGCCATAGGTGCCCTTGTCGGTCTGGTGCAGCTGGAAGCCGGCGATATTGCGCAGGCAGAGCCGCCAGAAGCGGCCGATCGAGGTATTGGCCTGGAAGCCGTCCCGCAAGACCCCCTGCTCGTAGTTGAAGCCGAGGTCGCGGATGATCGCGCCGTTGACGACGATCAGCGTCTCCGCACCCGGCGTGTTGCCGGAATGCTCGACGCCATAGCCCGGGTCCGCCATCGCCTCGACGAGGGCCAGCAGCACCGGCATGTATTCGGGACGGCAGCCGGCCATGACGCCGTTGACGGCGACGTTCCAGGGCGTCGCCGAGCGGTTGTCGGGTGCCAGCGCGCCGATCACCTCGTCCGGGTCGCGGTCGGTGAAGCGGAGGAACTCGGCGACCTTCTCCGCCGTCGGCGGCACGATCGGCAGGCCGTCGCTCCAGCCGTTCTCGTAGTAGAGCCGGTTCACCTCCTCGAAGCTGCCCTCGAAGACCACGTCCCGCGGCGCCGGCTCGGTGATGGCCATGGCCTCCGCCGGCTCCGAGGTCAGGTTGTCGATGACGTCGGTGAGCGTCACCGAGAGGACGTTGTCGCGAATCTCGTTGTCGCTCTGCCCGTCGACATGGCCCGGCACTTTGGCGACGGCCAGGTTCGGCATGCCGAGGCCGACCGAGGTGGTGGCCGCCTGGCCGAGGAAGCCCTCGCAAACGAGCGACGAGGTCGGCACCCCGGCGGCTTCGGCAACGGCGCTCGCCCGCAGCACGGCGGGCGTGCAGCTGCCTCAGCAGCCCATGCCGGAGATCACGGCATCGACGCCGAGCTCTTTCAGCCGCCCCGGCAGCTCCTCCAGGATCTTGGTCTCGTCCTCGCCGTGGGTGGAGCCGAACTCCTCGAAGCTGACGAAATTGATGCCCGGGTAGCGGGCGCCCAGCTCCTCCTCCAGGAGGGCGAAGATCTCGTCGCCGCGAAAGAGGTAATCCCAGAGCTGGCAAACCGTCTTGCCCTCCAGGCTGTCGAGGCGCCCGGCCAGCGGCGTGATCTCGATCGTCTTCTCGCCCTTGGGCCAAAGCACCTGATAGCCGCCCATCTGTTCCGTCGTCATCGCATCCCGCCTCCGCTCGAGCCGCTTTCCAAGGATAGCCCGAGCTTAGCGAAGCCACTGCCGACCCGCCAGGGTCGAAGCAAGCCGCCCTGCCGCCGCGAGCTTGCGCTGACGGCGGCCTTGGCCGGCTGCACTTTGCGAGCAAGAAGGCAGTCGGCGGCGCTAAGAAGCGCGACACTTTTCGAGACGCCGGTTTTGCCGCAACATGTTAGGGCAAGCAGCCACGGGAATGATCGACGCCATGAGCGATACCAGTCCAAAGACTGCCCAGCGCGCGCCGGAGACCGGCGCCTCGTTCGACGCCGTGGTGGTCGGCGCCGGCTTCGCCGGCCTTTATGCCCTCTACTGCCTACGCCAGATGGGATTCTCCGCCCGTGCCTACGAGGCCGGCGACGGGGTCGGCGGCACCTGGTACTGGAACCGATATCCGGGGTGTCGCTGCGACATAGAGAGCATGCAGTATTCCTACTCCTTCTCCGAAGATCTCGACCAGGAATGGACCTGGAGGGAGAGGTACGCGCCGCAGGCGGAGATACTGGCCTATGCTAACCATGTCGCCGACAAGTTCGACCTGCGCCGCGACATCCGCTTTGAAACCCGCGTAACCACCGCGCACTACGACGAAGGGCGCACGCTGTGGCGGATCGAGACCGACCGCGGCGATACCGTCGAGGCGCGCTTCTGCATCATGGCACTGGGCTGCTTGTCGGCGGCGAACAAGCCGCCGTTTGAGGGCATGGAGACGTTCAAGGGGCCGATCTACCACACCGGCGAATGGCCGCACGAGGGTGTCGACTTCACCGGTCGGCGGGTGGCGGTGATCGGCACCGGCAGCTCGGCGATCCAGTCGATCCCGATCATCGCCGAGCAGGCTGCCGAGCTCACCGTGTTCCAGCGTACGCCGAACTACTCGGTGCCGGCGCACAACGCGCCGCTGGACCCCGACGACATCGCCGAGGTCAAGGCGCATTATCCAGACCTGC
>JASLMY010000091.1 GCA_030746295.1 Alphaproteobacteria bacterium
GGTGCAGAACACCCGGGCGAAGCGTGTCGCCGTCGATGCGCAAAGCTCCGGAGAAAGGGGAACAGGGCGGGCCGCGACCGCTGTCTGCGGCCGCCCTGTTCCGAGTCGTGACCGGCTTGGACGTCGAAGGGATGAGACGTCGAGGGAGAGAGGGTGCCGGCCAATCCGCGACCAGGTGAGGGGGGCTAGGTGCGGTTAGTCATCCCGCCTCCGCCCAGCTCGTGGATTCCGTGTCCGCCGCGTCGCCGCGCAGCAACTCGATGTCGACGCCATTCCTGAGGTCCACCTGCATGTACCGGTCGGCATAGTCCTGCCAGACCCGCGAGGTCAGGAAGAGGTCGAAGAGGTCGGCGTCGATCTTGCCGTCATCGCGCATCGCGGCCATGATTTGCAGCGCTTCTTGCAGCGTCTTCGCCTTTTTGTAGGGGCGGTCGCCGGCGGTCAGAGCCTCGAAGATGTCGGCGATCACCAACATTCGGGCCGGCAAAGACATCTCGTCGCCGGTGAGCCCGTTCGGGTAGCCGCTACCGTCGATCTTCTCGTGGTGCGCGCCGACGATCTCGGGAATCCGCGCCAACTCCTTCGGGAACGGCAGCTCGGCCAGCATCTCGATGCTGGTCTCGACATGGCGGTTGATGATCCGGCGCTCGGCGTCGTTGAGCGTGCCGCTGCGAATGCAGAGGTTCTCGACCTCGTCGGCCTCCAGGAGCGGGCGGGCGAGGCCATTCTGGTCGCGCCAACGCAGCGTGGCGATGGCACGGACGCGCTCCTGCATCTCCTCGGTCATCAGCTCGTCGCCGCGGTTGACCTCGGCCAAGAAGTGGGGGTCGTCGTCGAGCCGGCGCAGCCGGACGTAGAGGTCGGCGCGATAGTCGGCGGCGTTGTCGGGGTCCTTGATGATTTTCTTGAGCGAGTGGATTTCCTCCTCGCGCTTGATGACCTCGAAGCGGACGGCGATCTCGGCCAGCCGGTCGCGCACCGTCTCCAATTTGGTCGCCTTGTCGACGACGTGCTCGGGCGTCGCCACTTTGCCGCAGTCGTGCAGCCAGGCGGCGAGGCGAAGCTCGTGGCGTTCCTCCTCGCTCAGCCGAAAATCGCGGCACGGGCCCTCGGTGGTGGCGCAGGCAGCATCGGCCAACATCTCGTAGATCACCGGCACTCGCTGGCAATGCATGCTGATGTTGGGCGACTTGGCGTCGATCGCCGCCGCCAGGACGCGCACCAGGGCATTGAACATCTCGGCCCGGTTCTCCAGCAGCTGCTGGTTCTCCAGCGCCACCGCGGCTTGGTTGGCCAGAGCCTCGATCACCGGCTGCCGGGCGACATCGAACGGCACGATGCGGCCCGAGGTGTCGGCCGCGTTGATCAGCTGCAAGACGCCGATGACACGGCCCTCGGCAGTCTTCAAGGGCAGGCTCAGGTAGGAGATCGAACGATAGCCGTTGGCTTGGTCCCGGGCCTTGGAGCCGTCGAAGGCCGGGGCCTGCGGGGCATAGGCGTCGGCGAGGTTGAGGCAGCAGCCGGTGAGCGCGACGTGGCTCTCGACGTTGCCGTGGTTGGGCGCGCCGCTTTCCGGCAGATAGAGGGGGATCGAGGGCAGGGGCACATCGCCAGTGCCGACTAGCCCGGCGGCCGTGCGGTTGCGGACGATGGCGGCGGCCAGCGCATCGTCGGCGCCGCGCAGATAGAGCCCGCCGGCATCGGCGCCGGCGATCTCCATGGCGTGCTCGACGATCATCTCGAGCAGTCGCTCGCGGTCGTGCTCGGCCGAGAGCGCGCTGGCGACTTCAAGCAGTCGGGGGTAGGCGTTGTCCGCGGCTTCCGAGGGCGGCCGCTCCGTGGTCAGCATGGTGAGGTTGTCGCAGATGGGGCGTCTTGCTCGACTGTCATCGGCTTGCCTGCCTCTGCCGTGGCGTTTCCGTCTTGTTCATCTTTTCCGCTTTCCCTGGCGTTTTGCTTCTGCGCGGCTGCCGCGTCGGTTCATCGCAATCTGGCGAGCATCTCGCCGTCGAAGACGTCCGATATCTCGGCGACGACCAGCTGGCCCAGATCGACGCCCCGGCTCTCCTGAAGGGTCTCGGGCTCGATCATGTTGGCGACCCTGGAATAGATCGTCGGCACCAGGATCTCGTTGCCGGTCGCGTCGCGGCGACGGACCCCGAAGTGAATTCGGGCCCGCTCCTCGGGCCCCAATATGCCGAGCATGCTCTTGGTCGCCATGATGGCGCCGTCGCGGGCCAACCGCGCCAGGCCGCGGGCCTGATCGGCAGTGTCGCCGAGCACGGTCAGCTCGATCGCGGCCGTGGTGTTGAAGCTGCCGAACCAGTCGTGGCCCTCGTTCAAGCCGATGTTGAGGCGAAACTCGCTCAAGAGGTTGCGCTTGAGCTGCCACTCCCGGCTGATCCGGCGCATCGCCTCCTTCAGCTCGCGGGCGCACTCGATCGCGTTCATGACGTAGTTACAGTCAGGCTGGGGAAAGAAGTAGTAGACCAGGCCGTCGCTCAGATGCTTGCCGTGGGTGCCGTAGTAGGAGCGGAACACAGGCTCCATGCTGCCCCAGACGTCGTTGACGAAGGCGAAGTATTCTTCCGCCGGCAACTCGGTGGCGAGCTGGGCTGAGTTTTCGAGGTCGGCGACAAGCACCGCGAGGTGGGTCAGCACCGGCTGGCGCTTGGTCAACAGGTCGCGAATGACCTGCTCGCGCCGGGACAGGAAGTCGAGCAGCGAGTCGGCCTCGTCGCCGCGCGGTACGTAGGCGAAGAGGACGCCCTCGCGAGAGAAGGTGGCGAAGAGGTCGTAGGCGACCAGATCGCCGATCTCGTTCTGCAGCTGCACCGGCGCGCGCACGATGTGGCGCTTCTGAATCGCCTCCGTCTCTTCGTAGATGGTGTTCAGGAGACCGACGTTCTCGGCTCCGATCTCGGGTGCCAGCTTGGCCAGCTCGGCGGCCCCGACCCGGTTCTTGGCGACCCCGAGATGGAGTCTCAGCGCCTCCATCCACTCCGCCCCTTCCGAGGCCTCTTGAGCCTCGAGCAGAAGCCGGAAGACGTTGCGCGCCTCGCTCTCGCGGCCCAGGCCCTCGCGGTGGTGGAAGATCTCGATGGTGGCCTGCGTGTTCCACCACTCGAGCTCGAAGTTGTTGTTGACCATGTAGGCGGGGTGGGGGATGTCCTCGATCGTCAGCCTGAGCGGCCGGCCAGGCGTGATGACGCTGGGGGCAGCGGCGCGCCGGCGCTCCTCGTGGCTCGTGTACTCCATAACGTCGTCCTCGCCATTTGCCGCCGCGGCGCGGTCGGAAGTTTCCACCTCGCCGCTGAACCGGGTCGCGATATCGGTCATCGCCAGGCCTTGTCGCTTCAGCTGCTGTACTTCTTGGATCCGCTCGACGACTTCGTCCTCGAAGTAGCCGATGCGGCGCACGCTGCCGGCCCCGGGGCCGGCGACGCCGACGATCGGTCGCGGCAGGATGCCAAGGGCGATGTAGTTGTTGAGCGTGGCGCGGGAGATCCCGGTACGGGCCATCACTTCACGACTGGTCAGCATGGGATACCTGTCTCATCTGGATGGTTCGAAGGGCGTAGGACTCTTCGAGCAGGTCCTGCGCCAGCCGGCGCCACGGGGCGCCCCAGGGCCGGGCACGACGGTCCTGCGACCGAGCGGTGCGCCGGAAGCCACTTGCTCGTTCGCGCGTCCGGGTCTCGTGTTGCTGGCGATGGATCATTCGAGCCTCCCCCCAATTGCAGGATGGAAGGAGCCTAGCCAGTCTATTTAGGCAGTGCAAACGCTTTTTTAACGCGCCCCTCCAATCACATATCCGAGGACCGCCACTGCCTCATTCCGGGCCACCAACAGCGCACGAATAATATGGAACGGGGGACTCGCCATAGGCGTGGCCAGGGCCTCGAATTGGACTCTTGGGTTGGAAATTTAGACCGTCTAACTATCTGTTTCAAAACGATGTTTTCGTATTCGGAACGCCCGACATGGGGCTGTCTAGCGGCATCGAATTCGTCGTTTCGCAGGTACTCGCGAGCACGCTCGCACAGTCGTCCGCGCGGGGCGCCATTGCTCTGGTACCGCCGGGCCCTCTACCGGTGACGAGGCTGCCTTCGTCGAACGATTTCGTAAGCGATGTGCCTGAATTCGACTGGCTAAAAGACGCTAACACGGCGCCAAATCACACGCTCGGAACTACGGTGCGGACCCGCGCCGAGACCTCGCCGATCGCCATTTTCAGATGGTGCGGCCGCCGTCTACGGGCAGGCAAACCCCAGTCAACATCGTGGCCTCGTCCGAGGCGAGGAAGAGGGCGGCGTTGGCGATGTCAAACGGCATCGAGAAGCGCCCCAGCGGGATCGTCGCGATGAACTTCTGGCGCATCTCCGGCGTCGCCTGACCGCCCATGAACTGCCCCAGCATCTGGGTGTCGCCCGCCACGGGGTTGACGGCGTTGACCCGGATCCGGTCCGGCGCCAGTTCGACTGCCATTGCTTTGGTGATGGTGTCGACCGCACCTTTGGAGCCGTTGTACCAGACGAGGCCGGGCCTGGGGCTGATCGCCGCGGTCGACGAGGTGTTGATGATGACGCCGCCGCCCTGGCTGCGAAAATGCGGCACCGTGTGCTTGGCCGACCAATAGAGGCTCTTGACGTTGACGGCGAAGATGCGGTCGAAGTCCGCCTCGCTGACTTCCTCCATCGGCCCCGCCACCTGTGGCACGCCGGCGTTGTTGACGATGATGTCGAGGCCGCCGAAGCGCTCCAGGGCGGTGGCGACCAGCCGGCCCATCTCCTCGTCCGAGGCGACGTCGGCCCGGTGGAAGGCGGCCTCGCCGCCGGCTTCGCGGATCTCGGCGGCGACGGCCTCGCCGTCGTCCTCGGCCAGGTCGTTGACCACGACCCGCGCGCCTTCCTCGGCGAAACGCTTGGCGATTCCGGCGCCGAAGCCGGCGCCGCCGCCGGTCACGATCGCCACCCGGTTCTCGAGCCGCATGCTCTCCCTCCCATTTTCGCGCCATCGTCGGCGCTTCGTTGGTCGCCACTATGCCCCGGTCGCCCGCGAGGCGTCGAGAGGCGACGGTGGCTCAGGCATCGACGGAACGGCGTGGGGCCAGAACCCGAGCCTCGAAGTCGGCAGCGAACATCCGCCGGACCGCCTCGCGGACCACGTCTTGCCTCGGCACATGCTCCGAGACGGCGCTCGCCAGCGACAGCAGGCGCGGTGGTGGTGTTGACATGCCTGCCTTGTCGTGGTCCTTGGTCCGGCAGTGGGCGGAGCGCTCGCCGACGGTCGAGCGAGCCACGATCGGCACCGTTCGGCATATTTCCGTCGGCTGACAATCGTGTTATCGGTCCGCGTGCCGCGGCGTCCGACCCGTATTCAAGAACGGCGAGATACCGCTTGACGATCGAAGGCGACGTGCTTCCGGAATGAGGGTTATTTTCGATAGATGAGCGAAGGCGAGAGAAACGACGACGGCGGCGAGGCGCCCTGGCCGGACCACGTCAACGCCGAAAAGGAGAACATCCTTCTCCAGGCCGCCAAGAAACAGAGCGTGATCACACGCCTCAGGAACTATTTCCTCGCCGGCGTCATCGTCGCGGCACCGATCGGCTTGACCATCTACCTGACGCTGCTGGTGATCCAGGTCGTCGATGCGCAGATCGTCCCGCTGATCCCGCCACGCTACAACCCGGAGACCTATCTGCCGTTCTCGATCCCGGGCCTCGGCCTGATCGTGATGATCGCGGTGCTGACCCTGATCGGCTTTCTCGCCGCCAATCTGTTCGGCCGCCTCTTGATCCAGATCGGCGAGCGCATCGTCAACCGGATGCCGGTCGTGCGCTCGCTCTACAACGGCCTGAAGCAGATCGCCGAGACCGTTTTGCAGCAGTCCTCAAACGCCTTCCGCCAGGTAGTGATGGTCGAATACCCGCGCCGCGGCATCTGGGCGCTCGCCTTCCTCACCAGCGAGACCGAGGGCGAGGTGCAGCGACGCACCGACGACCAGTTGGTCAGCGTCTTCCTACCGACGACGCCAAACCCGACCTCGGGCTTCCTGCTGCTGGTGCCGAAAGAGGACGTCATCTATCTCGACATGACGGTCGAGGAGGCGGCCAAGATGATCATCTCGGCCGGCGTCGTCGTGCCGCCCGATCGGACCGCGCCTGCCGCGACCATAGTGCCGGGTCCGACGATGCCGATGCCGCTGGAGGGCGAGCGCCGGCGCGAACCTGCGGAATAACGCTATTCTCCGATTTCCCGAATGGAATCGACAGTTGCTGACCATTCGAGACGGTTCTGACGTAAATCCAATTACTTGAGATTGTGATGAGAGGTCGGCGCTGGCGCATCCTATGGGTGAAGCATAGCTGGCGCCTCTGCGGGTGGATTTTGACCGGCGGCCGAAGCTGGCATTCAATGGCAGCCAGATCTCGCCCTCAGATGTATGGCGGGACAAGAACATGCGCCAGCTCCTGACGGAGCCTCTGCGGCAGTTGGCGAGAAGAGGAAAACCGCAGGAGATTGGCCTTGAGGATGGCAGTCGACCATGGGCACCATGAGTCTGGCCTCGGCACCAGTCCGAGGGGCAAGCGGAGCGTCTTACCCGCGGTCCTTTAGCCTCGGAATTGCCGCCAAGGGTACAAATGGCTACTCTGATGGCCGGAGCCGTCGGTCGTCGGGGACTCTCGGTTAAGCAGGGTCGAAGTGTGAGTAGATGACGACCGGTACGATCTACTGAGCTCGAGGCGGCAATTTGCTTCGTGTGGCCGCGCCGTCAATCAATGTGCTCGATTGGGAAGGGTGTAAATGTCTAATATCCTTGTGTCCTTAAACGGCGACCACAGGAATTTGGCCTCGCTCCTCCAGATTCTCGAACGACATCTCGAGATGCTCGAGGTTTCAGGTGATGTCGATTGGGAAATCATCGATCTCATATTGGGATACACGCAGCGATATGCGGATCTATGCCACCATCCTATTGAAGACCTGATCTACCAGGCACTTGAAGACAAGAACATTGCAATGGGAGAGTATGCGCGTAGCCTACAAGATGAGCACGCGGAACTCACTCTCTCAACGCAACAGCTTCGCGATTCCGTTAACCACCACAGAATGCATCCGAATGGTGATTTTGGCGATCTAATTTCCGAAGCGAAGGCGTTCTTAGATTCCTACTGGCGGCACATGGAATCTGAGGAAACTGTGCTGTTCAAGGCCGCTCTCAAGGCCCTTACCGCTGAAGATTGGCAATCTCTTGACAGCCAAATGACGAAATTTACAAGAAGTTATTCTGCTCAAAATTCTCAAGAACGTTTTCTGGCGCTACGTGATTATATCCACCGCCTGGAACGGATAAATCTAGCTGATCCTGAGACAGATTCCATCTAAAAACGATCCGGAAAGTCAGCCAGGATACCGGATCGCTTCGTCGGCTTTACCTCCTCGTGATGACGCCACGATACTCGGTTCGAGGGCTCATAGGCCCTAATCGCCTCTAGGGTGAGCGGGGCGGCGACGACGATCAGCCGGGCTGATATTGTCGTGTCGCCGGATCGGACCGCGCCGGCGGCGTAGCGTTTACAGCGCTACCGGCTTCAGCCCAATCGAGCACAACCCCTAACCCGACCTCAAGTATTGGATCGCGGCGTCACGCTCGAAGAGATAGAGCAGACAGCGGAGCGCCCGGCCGCGCGGGCCCGAGAGCTCCGGGTCGATTTCCATGACGAGGCGGGCATCGTCGCGCGCCGCCAGCATCAGATCCCGATGTGCCTGGAGATCGGCGATGCGAAAGCTCGGCAGTCCCGATTGCCGGGTGCCAAGGACCTCGCCGGCACCGCGCAGCCTCAGGTCCTCCTCGGCGATCAGGAAGCCGTCCTCGCTCTCGCGCAGGATCCGAAGCCGGGCCCGGGCCGCCTCGGTCAGCGGCTCGCCATAGAGCAACAGGCAGGTCGATGCCGTCTCGCCCCGGCCGATCCGGCCCCGGAGTTGGTGCAGCTGGGCCAGGCCGAAGCGCTCGGCGTGCTCGACCACCATCACCGTCGCCTCGGCGACGTCGACCCCGACCTCGATCACCGTGGTCGCCACCAGCAGGTCCAAGTCGCCGTCGCGGAAGGCGTTCATGACCCGGTCCCTCTCGGCCCCTTTGATGCGGCCGTGGACGAGGCCGACGCGATCGCCGAACGTGCCCTTGAGGCTGGCGTAGCGTTCCTCGGCGGCGGCGACGTCGAGGGCCTCGGATTCTTCGACCAGCGGGCAGACCCAGAAGGCCCGGGCGCCGTCGCCGACCGCGCGGCCGACGCCGGCGACGACCTCGGCCAGGCGGGCCAACGGCACCGTGCGGGTGTCGACCGCGCCGCGGCCGGCGGGCTTCTCGTCGAGCCGAGAGGTCTCCATGTCGCCGTAGACAGTCATCGTCAGGGTGCGGGGGATCGGCGTCGCCGTCATCACCAGCACGTCGACGGCGTCGCCCTTGGCCGAGAGGTTCAGGCGCTGATGGACACCGAAGCGGTGCTGCTCGTCGATGACGGCAAGGCTGAGATCGCGGAACGCGACCTCCGACTGGAAGAGTGCGTGCGTGCCAATGACGATGTCGGCGGCACCCTCGGCGATCCGGGCCAGCGTCGCCTCGCGCGCCTTGCCCTTGTCGCGGCCGGTCAGCAGGGCGACCTCGAGGCCGAGACCTTCGGCCAGCGGCCGGATCGTCTCCAAGTGCTGGCGGGCCAGGATCTCGGTCGGTGCCATGAGCGCTGCCTGGGCGCCGGCCTCGACGGCGACCAGCATGGCGATCAGCGCCACCACCGTCTTGCCGCTGCCGACGTCACCCTGCAGCAGACGCAGCATCCGCACCGGCTCGGCGAGGTCGGCAAGGATCTCGTCGATCGAGCGCTCCTGCGCCGCCGTTAGCCGGTAGGGCAGGACCCGCTTCAGCGCCTCGACGAGACGGCCGTCGCCGACGATCGGGCGCCCCTTTCGCCGCCGCATGCTGCGGCGTACCAGGGCCAGCGCCAACTTGTTCGCCAGCAACTCGTCATAGGCCAGACGCTGGCGCGCTCGCGTCGTCGGCTCCAGATCGGCCGCGCCCTCGGGCGCATGCGCCGCCATGAGGCTCTGCCGCCAATCCTGCCAACCCTGCCGTTCGCGCCAAGCCGGGTCGAGCCATTCGGGCAGCTCCGGCATCGCGTCGAGCGCGTCGTGCACGGCGCGCAGCAGCGGCCGTGGCGTCAGCCCCTGGGTCAGCGGATAGACCGGCTCCACTTGCGGCAGGCTCGCCGCCTCGGCCAGGGTGACGATGTGGTCGGGATGGACGATCTGCGGCGTCCCCTGGAACATCTGCACGGTGCCGCTGACGACCCGGCGCTCGCCCTCGGGCAGCACCTTTGCCAGATAATCGGTATGGGCGTGAAAGAAGACGAGGGTGATGAAGCCGGTCTCGTCCTGGCAGATGACGCGGTAGGGCAGGCGTCGGGTTGGCGGCGGCTGATGCTGGGCGACGTCGAGCGTCAGCGTCGCGATCACGCCCTCCTGCACCTCCGCCACCTTGGGCCGGTAACGCCGGTCGACGATGCCCGTCGGCAGGTGCCAGACGAGGTCCAGAAGCTTCGGCCCCGCCGCCTTCTCGATCAGCTTGCCGATCCGGGGCCCGACGCCCTTCAGGCTCGTCACCGGACGGAACAGGGGAAAGAGGATATCGGGACGCATGCTCAGGCTTGGGCTCAATTCGGGTTTCGGCGGCGGCGGAGGCTGACAGGCAGCACCGCTCAGGCTATACCCTTTGCCGGCAAGGGTGGAAGCCATGACGGACGATCTCACGACCCGGGTGAAGCGCCTCAAGTACCGCAGCGCGCACCGCGGCACCAAGGAGCTGGACCTGATCTTCGGCGCCTTCGCCGGGCGTCATCTGGACGCCATGTCGGCGACCGAGATCGACCATTACGAGGCCATTCTGGAAGCCGACGAGCACGACATCTACGGCTGGCTGACCGGCCAAGTCCCGGTGCCGCCCGAGCACGACAACGCGGTCATGGCCAAGATCCTGAGTTTCGAGTTCCGGAAGACGATATCTTGCACCTGATCGACCGCATTCCCGATACGCCAGGGCGTCTCACCGTCGCCGGTGCGCCGGACGGCATGGAGGCGCGGCTGCTGGCCGAGCTGGCCGGCGCGGCGCCGCCGGGGCTCTTGTACATCGCTCGCGACGAGGCCCGGATGTCGGCCCTGGCCGAGACCGTCGCCTTCTTCGCGCCCGACGTCGAGGTCTTGCGCTTTCCGGCTTGGGACTGCCTGCCCTACGACCGAACCTCGCCCAATGCGGAAGTGGCGGCCCGGCGCGTCGATGTGCTGCGCCGCCTGGCCGATGCCGCGCCCGCCCCACACGGTCGCCTGATCATCACCACGGTCAGCGCCGCCCTGCAGCGAGTGCCGGCCCGAGAGATCCTCAAAGGGTCCTCCTTCGGCGCTGCCATCGGCGATTCCGTGCCGCTCGACGAGCTGATGGGATTCTTGGTCAGAAACGGCTTCAGCCGCACTGGCACGGTGATGGAGCCGGGCGAATACGCCCAGCGCGGCGGCCTCCTGGACGTCTTCGCGCCGGGTGCCGAGGCACCCCTGCGGCTCGACTTCTTCGGTGACGAGTTGGAGAGCATCCGCGTCTTCGACCCCTTGACCCAGCGCACCATCGGCAAGGCCAGGCGGCTCGATCTCGGGCCGGTCTCCGAGCTCTCCCTCTCCGAGGCGGCGATCGCCCGCTTCCGCGGCGCCTACCGCGCCCTCTTCGGCGCCGTGACCGGGGACGACCCGCTCTACCTGGCGGTCAGCGAGGGCCGCAAGCAGATCGGCATGGAGCACTGGCTGCCGCTCTTCCACGAGGCCATGGAGACGCTTTTCGACTATCTGCCGGAGGCTCTGGTCGGGCTCGACCACCTGGGCGAGGAGTCGGCCGAGGCCCGCCTCGAGACGATAGAGGACCACTACCAGGCACGCCTCACCGCGGCCGAGACCCGGATCGCCGACGTGCCGCCCTACCACCCGGTGCCGCCCGACCGGCTCTACCTCGAGGCCGACGAGTGGGCCGCCCGGCTGGCTGCGTCTCGGGTGGTCGCGATGTCGCCCTTCCAGGCGCCCGAAGGCGAGCAGGTCGTCGATGCCGGCGGCCGCCAGGGGCGCAACTTCGCGGCCGAGGGGGCGGGCCGCGACGACAGCGTCTTCGAGCGCCTGAGGCAGCACATCGGCGCCTGCCTCGCCTCCGGGCGCCGCGTCGTCGTCGCCGCCTACACGCAAGGCTCGGCCGACCGGCTGGGCGTGGTGTTGGGCGACCACGGCATGGAGGGCCTGGAGGCCGCCGCCGATTGGAGCGAGGTGACGGCGCGGCCGGCGGCACTTCCGAGCCTCGTGGTCCTGGGCCTGGAACACGGCTTCGAGGCCCGGGACCTGGTCGTCATCGGCGAGCAGGACATCCTCGGCGACCGCATGGTCCGGCCCGGCCGGCGCTCCCGGCGGGCAGAGGACTTCCTGGCCGAGGCGAGCGAGCTGGCGCCGCAGGACTTCGTCGTCCACGCCGAGCACGGCATCGCCCGCTACGATGGGTTGGTCACCATCGACGTCGGCGGCGCGCCGCACGACTGCCTGCACCTGACCTATGCCGGCGGCGACAAGCTCTATCTTCCGGTCGAGAACATCGAGCTCTTGTCGCGCTACGGCTCGGAACGCAGCGAGGCCGTGCTCGACAAGCTGGGCGGAGCCGGCTGGCAGGCCCGCAAGGCACGGCTCAAGGCTCGAATTCGCGACATGGCCGACGAGCTGATCAAGGTCGCCGCTTCCCGCGAGCTGCGCGCCGCGCCCGAGATCCCGCCGCCCGAAGGCCTCTACGAATCCTTCTGCGCTCGCTTTCCCTTCGACGAAACCGAGGACCAGCGTCGCGCCATCGCCGAAGTCTTCGCCGATCTCGCCAAGGGTCGGCCGATGGACCGACTGGTCTGCGGCGACGTCGGCTTCGGCAAGACCGAGGTGGCACTAAGAAGCGCCTTTGCCACGGTGATGAGCGGCGCCCAAGTGGCGGTGGTGACGCCGACGACGCTGCTGGCGCGCCAGCACTTTCAGACCTTCTCCGAGCGCTTTCAGGGCTTGCCGGTCGAGGTCCGCCAGCTCTCCAGGCTGGTGCCCGCGCGCGAGGCCCAGGAGACGCGGGAAGAACTGGTCTCTGGCCGGGTCGACATCGTCATCGGCACGCACGCGCTGCTCGCCAAGAGCATCCGCTTTCGCGATCTCGGCCTACTGGTGGTCGACGAGGAGCAGCACTTCGGCGTCAAGCACAAGGAGCGCCTGAAGACCCTGAAGGAGAACGTCCACGTTCTGACGCTGACGGCGACGCCGATCCCGAGGACGCTGCAGATGGCGATGAGCGGGGTCAAGGAGCTGAGCCTGATCGCGACGCCGCCGGTGGACCGGCTGGCCGTCCGCACCTTCGTCTTGCCCTTCGATCCCGTGGTCGTGCGCGAGGCCATGCTGCGCGAGCACTATCGGGGCGGCCAGAGCTTCTATGTCTGCCCGAGAATCGAGAATTTAGCCGAGGCGGCCGAGTTCCTGCGCAGCCATGTGCCCGAGGTCAAGTTCGCCACCGCGCACGGCAGGATGCCGGCGACGGCGCTGGAGGAGGTGATGACCGCCTTTTACGACGGCGCCTACGACGTCCTCGTCTGCACCACGATAATCGAGTCGGGCCTCGACATCCCCAGCGCCAACACCCTCGTGGTGCACCGCGCCGACATGTTCGGCTTGGCCCAGCTCTATCAGTTGAGAGGCCGGATCGGCCGCTCCAAGCTCAGGGCCTACGCCTATTTCACCCTGCCGCCGAGGCGCCTGCCGACGGCGACCGCCGAGAAGCGCCTCAAGGTGCTGCAAGCCCTCGATACGCTCGGCGCCGGTTTCACGCTCGCCAGCCATGACCTCGACATCCGCGGCGCCGGCAACCTCTTGGGCGAGGAGCAGTCGGGTCATATCCGCGAGGTCGGGCTCGAGCTCTATCAGCAGATGCTGGAAGAGGCCGTGGCCGAGGCCCGCGGCACCGAGCCCGACGCGGGCGAGGAGGACTGGTCGCCGCAGATCAACATCGGCACCTCGGTCCTGATTCCTGAGCGCTACGTCGCCGACCTCGGCGTCCGCCTCGGCCTCTACCGGCGCCTGGCCCGGCTGCGCGAGGCAGCCGATCTCGACTCCTTCGCGGCAGAGCTCGTCGACCGCTTCGGGCCGTTGCCCGAAGAGGTCGGCCATCTCCTGGAAATCGTCGCCATCAAGCAGCTCTGCCGCAAGGCCGTGGTCGCGAAAGTGGAGGCGGGACCGAAGGGCGCGACCCTGTCGTTCCACGGCGACCGCTTCCCCGACCCCGCGGGATTGGTCGCGTTCATCAACGATCAGGTCGGCTCCGCCAAGCTTCGGCCCGACCACAGGCTCGTCTATATGCGGCAGTGGGACACGGCCGAGGACCGCTTGAAGGGGGTCAGAGGTCTGGTCGCCGAGCTGGCGAAGGTGGCTCAGTCGCCGGCGGCTTCCTCGGCTGCTTGAGGCGCCCCGACCGCCTGCTCGGCCTCACGTGCGACGAGATCGAAGACATTGACCAACACCGAGGGGTCCTGCGCGCCCGAGACCGCGTAGCGGCGATCGACGATGAAGCAGGGTACGCCGTTCACGCCCATTCGGCGCGCCACCATCTCCTCCTCCTCGACCGTCTCGCGATCGGTGTCGTCCTCCAAGAGGCGCCCGACGGCCCCGCCGTCCATGCCGCAGGCGGCGGCAATTTCCCGCAGTACCTTGGGCGCGCCAATGTCGACGCCTTCGGTAAAGTAACGGCGGAACAGCTGTTCGACGACGCCATCCTGCACGCCGGCGCGGGCCGCCCAGCGGATCAGCCGGTGCGAATCGAAGCTGTTCGGCTGGCGGAGAATGGCGTCGAAGTCGAAGGAAATATCCTCCGCCTCTCCAGCCGAGCGCACGTGATCGTATACCTGCCGCGCCCGCTCGGCACCGCCGAACTTGAGGGCCAGATACCGGTCGCGGTCGATGCCGTCGACCGCCAGGTCCGGATTCAGCTGAAACGGCCGCCAGCCGATCCGGTACTCGTAGCAGGGCCGCTCCCGAATTGCCTTCTCCAGCCGACGCTTGCCGATATAGCACCAGGGGCAGACGGTATCGGAGATGATGTCGATCGAGATCATGATTGCGAGCTTACTCGGCTCCGCCACTGCCGTTAAGCGCTTCATGGCCGCGCTCAGGCAGTCAAATAGGGCGGCGCCGAGGAAAGGCAAAGTGCCTCAGGGGGCAAGCCCCGCGCGCGCCTTCTCGATCAGCATCGCCGAGGTCTCGTCGCCGGCGAGCTCGGCGCAACCGGTCCGGACATGGACCCCGATCGGCGCCTCCGTATCGGCGACGTTCAAGGTCGTGTTGTTGATCACTGCGGCGACGCGGCGGAGCACCAGGCGCGCCGCGCTCTCGGAGGTGTTGGGCAAGACGATGCAAAAGCTGTCGTCGCCATAGCGGGCCGGCAGGTCTTCGCCCCTGACGAGGGCGCCGACCAGGCCGCCGGTTTGCTGAACGATCCGCTGGCCGGCCGCGGCGTTCAAGCTCTCCTCGACCTGGGCGAGGTCGGATACCTCCACATAGCCGAGGCTGAGGGCCTTGTTCCAGCGGGCCGCGTCGTCGATCTCGGCGTCGAGGTGGGCCAGCAGGAAGTCCCGGTTGTAGAGCCCCGTCAAGTGATCGCTCGTGCTCTCGTGTCGGCACTCGCGGCAGAGCCTTTGGATCGTCCGCCGATAGCGCTGTTGGCGCACCGCCGAGAGAGTGCGGAACGCGACTTCCTCGACCGGCATCTCGAGCCTCAACATGTCAGTGACACCGGCCTCGTAGGCGGCCTCCAGCTCGCGATAGGTGCCGCCGTCGGCGACCACCAGGACCGGCAGATCGTAGAGCCGGGTGTTCTGACGCAGGCCCTGACAAAGTTCCAGCCAGCCGTGATGACCGGATTTGGCGTAGATCAGCGCGGCATCGAAGCCGCCGTGCTCCAGCCGTCGGCGCGCTGCGTGAGTCTCCTCCACGACGGCCAAGACGGCGTTCTTGCCGAGGACGGCGTGGATCTCGGCGATGTTGAGCTCCGGCCCGGCGACGATGAGGATCTGCGCGCCGGCCACCTTGTCGGGCGGCGCCACGCCGATGCCGCCGGCGACGCCGCAGGCCCGTGCCGTCGCATCGCGCCTGACCAGCTCCGCCTGCATCGTCACCAGGCGTGACAGGGCCTGCAGCCGGCTGAAGAGCTCGACGTCGCTGAACGGCTCTGCCAGGTATTCCGTCATCGCATCTACGCCGTTGCGGCTGACGTCTTCGTCCGCCGGCTCGGATTCGAGCACGATCAATGGCATCGGTGCCTTAGAGCGTATCTCGGAGAGGGCGTCGGGCAGTTCGGTCGTGCCGACCTCGACGGCGACGATGGCGATATCGGGCTCGGCCTCGCGCAACAGGCTCCGGGCCTCCTCGATATCGTGCGCAACCAGGCTGGCGTAACCCTCGGCCTCAATTCTGGCCGCCAGGTCGCCGTAGCGATGCGGGGGATCCAAAAGCAGAACGCGCGCCGAGCTTGCCATCCAGCACCTCCGATTGTCGCGCCTGAGGCTAGCGCCGCACGGTTAACAAGCCGTTTCGAACCCTTGACCAGACGGGCACCGGCTTGAGATGTTCGGGCGGCGGACCAATGCCGCTCTAGGAGGAAAAACCCTGTGATCGACGGCGGGCACAATCTCGAAGGGCGGGTCGCGCTCGTCACCGGCGCCTCCAGCGGCCTCGGTGAACATATCGCGCTGACCCTGGCGCGGGCCGGTGCGCATGTCGCCATCACGGCACGGCGCGGCGAGCGGCTCTCGGCGCTGGCCGACCGGATCGAGGGCTTCGACGGCCGGGCCCTGCCGATCACCATGGACGTGACCGAGTCCGAGCAGGTGAGAGAGGCCGTCGATGTCGCGGAAACCGAGCTCGGCAGTATCGACATCCTGGTCAACAACGCCGGCCTGGCGGTGCAGAAGCTGGCCAAGGACTGCACCGACGACGACTACGACCTGATCATGGACACCAACCTGAAGGGCGCCTGGATGACGGCCCAGGCGGTCGGCCGCCGAATGATCGCGCATGGTCGCGGCGGCAAGATCATCAACATGAGCTCGCTTCTGGCCCTGAAGGTGTTGAGCCAGCTCTCGCTCTACGCCATGTCGAAGGCGGCGATCGCGCAGATGACGCGGGCGCTGGCGCTGGAATGGGTTCGCCACGGCATCCAGGTCAATGCCATCTGCCCCGGCTACATCGAGACCGAGATGAACACCGAACACTGGCAAAGCGGCGGCGGCAAGGAGTTGATCAGCCGCATGCCGGCCCGGCGCATCCTGCAGCCCGAGGTGCTGGACGGTATCATCCTGCTCTTGGCCTCCGGCCGCTCCGACTACATCACCGGTGCCGTCATCCCCATCGACGACGCCCAGTCGTTGATGTAGCGGGCACTGCCGCAGAGGATCGGAAGACGCACACCGCGAAGCCGCCGCGGCTCCGGGCCGCGACGGCGATGTGCGTCCGGTTCGAAAACCGTAGGTGAGGTTAGGCGGCCGCCTTGTGCGGCACGAACGGCTGGCGCGGCTCGACCTCGAAATCACGGATCGAGGCAGCCTTGTGCTCGGTGCAGTAGGAGCTACCCTCGAGGCGATGCTTGCCGCAGTACTCATGGGTGGGCCGGGACTCGTGCGGCCACATCGGCCACAGACAGCCCCGGCGGGAACGACTGTCTTCCATTGCTCTGTCTCTCGCGTTATCGGATGCCGGAAGTTATATGGTGCAGTGCAACATGAATGCAAGAGAAATCTGCTGATCTCGGCTGATTCTCTGCCCATCCGTCATCTTCGCCGGTGCGCCAGGCCGCCGGCAACCTTCGAACTGTTGGCCTTATACGCGGAATGCCGGCGACAAACCTTGAGCGCGGTCAATCGCCGGGATGCCGGCCGAGCAGGTCGTCGAGGAGCCGCGCGGCATTGCCGGTGCGAACGGCATTGCGGGCCTCGGGCGCGATAGCCGCCGCGTCGAGCGCCCCGAGCGAGAACTCGGTCGAATAGATCGGGCAGTCGCTGCCGAGAACGACCCGATCGGCGCCGTAGATGGCGACCGCCGCCTCGATCGCCCGCGGTCCCATGGATGAGGTGTCGACGTAGAGCCGTCCGAGCCGCGCCAGCGGCGGCGCGGCCTCCGGCGCCCTCAGGCGCGCGGTTTCGGCGATCCGCTCGATGACCAGCGGCAAGGTGCCGCCGATGTTGGCGATATGGATGGAGAAGTTATCGTAACCATCTATCACATCGCCATAAATCAACGTCACCATAGCCTGCGCGACCTGGTGCTGGATCTCCAACTGGCGGCGTGGCATGACGTTGTCGGGATAGCGCGTCTCGCCGGCCCGGTCGATCGCCCCGGCCTCGTCGGGCCGCCGGCCGGGATGAACGAAGAGATGGCCGCCCAAGGCCTCGGCGGCGTCGAAGACCTGCCCCAGCCCGGCCGCGCGGCCGATATCGAGAAAGAAGTTGTTGGGCAGGATGGCGCCGATCAGGCCAAGTTCGGTTCGGGCGCGGCGATATTCAGCGGCCGCTGCGCCGAGGTCGTCGAAGGGCAAGGCGGCCAGGCCCGAGAAGCGATCGGGATGGCGGGCGACCAGTGCGGCGGTCTCGTCGTTGAAGAGGCGCAAGAGCGGCAGGGCTTCCGCTGCCGGTCGGCTGTCGAGACCGAAGAG
>JASLMY010000092.1 GCA_030746295.1 Alphaproteobacteria bacterium
TCCCTCAGGATGCGGTCGTCGAGGCCTTCGAGAATGTGGATTGTGGCCCGGCGCTGATGCCAAGCCCGGATCGCCCGCAGAGCCGCTGCCATCAGTGGTGGCGTCATCTCTCAATCTCCCTCTACCGTCGTTTCTGTTGCCTCGGGCGCCCAGGGCATGGCCTTCGAGGCCTGTCTTCCGGGTCGCGCCATAGCCCCAATGTGGTGCCGGTCTCCTGACAGCATGCTGTCAGGGGTTCTTTGCTAGACTTGCTTTTGCTGACAGATGCTGTCAGGAGGGTTCCGGCAAAGCGAGCTTTGGGAGGGAGCCATGCGCCGGGCCGACCGACTGTTCGACATCATCCAGGTGATGCGCCGAAAGAAGCTCGTGCGAGCACGCGATTTGGCGGAGCGCCTGGAGGTTTCGGAGCGGACGATCCACCGCGATATCCGCGACCTGATGGCGAGCGGCGTGCCGATCGACGGCGAGGCCGGGGTCGGCTACATCCTGAGGGAGGGGTATGACCTACCGCCGCTGATGTTCGACGAACAGGAAATCGAGGCCTTGGTGCTGGGCGCCAGAATCGTCGAATCCTGGGCCGATCCGAAGCTGGCCGAGGCGGCAGGCAACGCGCTCGCCAAGATCGAGAGCGCGATCCCGGCACCCTTGCGCCGCCACATGGAAGAGACCGCGTTGCTGGCGCCGGAGGACCATTTTACCGAAGAAATTTCCATAGACGTCAGCGAATTGCGCCGCGCCGTTCGTAGTTTGCTTAAGGTTTGAATCGACTACCACGACGCCCAGGGGCAGTCGACCCGCCGCCGCGTCCGCCCGCTGGCGCTGTCCTTTTACGGGCCGATCTGGCTGCTCGCCGCCTGGTGCGAGTTGCGCCAAGACTTCCGCTCCTTCCGCCTCGACCGGATGGCCTCGGCCGCGGTCCTGGACGAGCCCTTCCGTCCCGAGCCCGGCAAGACCATGCAGGACTTCCTCGCCCGCGAGATGGAGTAGTGGCGGCCTCTCAGCCCGGCTCCATGGCGCGGGACTTGGCGTCGGCCTCGGCGATCCAGGGGTGGACCTCGTCGATGAAGCGCTGGGTCTGGTCCAATATGTCCTCGTCGTCGTCGGCGATCGGGCGGAGGATGAACTTGTGGACGCCGGCCTCGAAGAAGGCCTCCAGCCGGCGGATGATGTCGCCCGCTTGGCCAACGGCCATATGGCGCTTGGGGTCGCGGGCGAAGCGGCCCTGGAAGGCGTCCGCGGCCTTGCGCGCCGGTGGGTCCGACCAATCGCCGAAGCGGAAGGCCATGGCGGCGCCGAAGTGGTCGTAGGGGATGCGGCGCTCGAACTCGGCCGCGGCCGCGTGGATGCGGGCGATCACGCCAGGCACCTCCTCCGGCGGCTCGAACGCCCCTTGCCAGCCGGTGCCAAAGCGCCCGGTGCGCCGTATCGCGGCCTCGCTGGCACCACCGATCCAGAGCGGGATCCGCTTGTTGGCCGGCAGCGGCGCGATCTGCGCCTTGTCATAGTGGTAGTAGTCGCCCTCGAAGGTAACGGCCTCGCCGGTCCACAGGCGGGCGATGATCTCCAGGCCCTCGTCCGTCCGCTTGCCCCGGCCCTTGGTCGGCCGCCCGGTCGCCTTCCAGCCCGGTGCGGTACGGGTGCCGATGCCGAAGGCGGGCAGTAAGCGGCCGCCCGACAGGAAATCGATGGTGGCGCATTCTTTCGCCAGCAAAAGCGGGTCGCGCAGCCCCACCGAGACCACGTTCATGCCGAACTTGAGCCGCTTGGTGGCACCGGCCAGGGCCGCCATCGTGGTCATGCATTCGAGAAACGGCTGGTGCGAGACCAGGCGGTCGGTCTGCCAGATGCTGTCGATGCCGCCCGTTTCGCAAAGCGCGACCCAGCGCCAGTAGGCCGCCGCATCGGAAAACGGAAAGTCGGCGATGCCGAGCCCGACCGCAACGCCCATGGGCAAGCTCCTTCCTCGCTTCGAGAGGCCGATCGTCCCGTTCAGGGAAGCACACTCCGGCGTTGCTCTCAACGCTTCGCCGCCGCCGGCCGATCGGAATATGATGGCGGACCGAGGGGCAGGGCGAAAGCCGGGAAACGGATGAGGAGAAGCGGCACGTGAGCAACCAAGCCTTCGATTGGATCGCCTACCACGCGGCCTATGCCGGCCGCAGTTTGGCGGCGGTGGACGTCGACTCGGGCCGGCGCTACGACTATGCCGCCTTCGACGACCGGGTCCGACGCTTGGCCCTCTACTTGCGCGACGAGGCCGGGATCGGCCCGGGCGACCGGGTGGCGCTGCTGGCGCAGAACACCACCGACGGCTTCGAGATCCAGTTCGCCTGCTGGCGGCTCGGCGCCATCTTCCTGCCGCTCAACTGGCGCTTGGCGGTGCCGGAGCTCGAATTCATCGCCACCGACGCGACGCCCAAACTGTTGATCCACGGCGACGACTTCGACGAGGCGGCCCGCGTCGCGGCGGCCGCGGCCGGGGTGCCGCGCCTCTTGCGCCTCGCCTACGGCGCCGAGTCCGACTACGAGCGTGCCGTCGCAGGGGCCGAGGGGACGCTTTCACCGCCGGCGCGCGATCTCGACGACGTCTCGACCATCATGTACACCTCCGGCACCACCGGGCGGCCCAAGGGGGCGATGATCACGCACCGCATGGTGCTCTTCAACGCCATCAACTCGGCCGTCGCGGTGCGCCTGACCTCGGCCTCGGCCTGCCTCACCTACCTGCCGACTTTTCACATCGGCGGCCTCAACCTCTACGCCAACCCGCTCTTCCACACCGGCGGTGCCGTGCATCTGATGCGGACCTTCGAGCCGGACCGGGCGCTCGCCTATCTCGCCGACAAGGCCAACGCCATCAGCCACAACTACGGTGTCCCGACCAACTTCCTCTTCATGAGCCAGGAACCGGGCTTCGCCGCCGCTGATCTCAGCCACCTCGAGAGCATCGGCATCGCCGGTGCCGCGGCGCCGTTGGCGCTTCTGGAGACCTATGCCGAGAAGGGGATCTACCTACAGCAGGGCTGGGGCATGACCGAGACCACCACCATCGGCACCATGCTCAGCAAGGAAAAGGCCTTCGAGAAGATCGGCTCCTCCGGCCAGGTGGTGCTGCACGCCGAGCTTCGGATCCTCGACGAGGACGACCGGGACCTCGGCCCCGGCGAGGTCGGCGAGATCGTCATCCGCGGGCCCATCGTCACGCCCGGCTATTGGAACCGGCCCGAGGCCAACGAGACCTCGTACATTGACGGCTGGTTCCGCACCGGCGATGCCGCCCGGGTCGACGAGGAAGGCTTCTACACCATCGTCGACCGCTGGAAGGACATGTAAATTTCTGGCGGCGAGAACGTCTATCCGGCCGAGGTCGAGGACGTCGTCTACAAGCTCGACGGGGTCTTGGAGACGGCCGTCATCGGCATCCCGGACGCCAAATGGGGCGAGGTCGGCCGCGCCTTTATCGTCTTGAAGCCAGGTGCGAATATTGGCGCACAAGCCATTGTCGGCCATTGCCGTGACAACCTCGCCCGCTTCAAGGTGCCGGCCGAGGTGGTCTTCCTCGACGAGCTGCCGCACAACGCCACCGGCAAGGTGATGAAGCACATGCTGCCGCGCGAGCGCTGAGGCTTCGCGCCCAGCTCAATCGTTGCCGGTGCGGAGCGCTTCCAGGCCGGCGATGTAGTCGGCCGGCAGGCCTTGCTCGGCCGCACCCTCGAGCATGATGTCGAGGTAGACGGCCGAGGGTGGGAACGGGCCTTCCGGCTTGGCGACGCGGTAAAGCTCGGCGTTGTGCCAGGCCCCGTCTTCGCCCAGGACCAGATAGCCCTCGCGCAGATAGAAGCCCTTGTCGACGCCCTCGTAGATGTCCAGGGCGGCGAGCTCGGACGAGGGGAACTCGAAGACGATGCCTCGGACGAGCCCGCCCGGTGCTGGCATAATGGTCGAGATTCCGCCGGCAAGATTTTGGGAATAGCGCCGAAATTCAATTTGAAAGTTCGGAAGTGTCGCCTGCATGACCACGCTCGCGCTCGGGCAGTGCTCGCGCAGCAACCGGCTCGCCATGTTGGAGCCGTAGGCGAAGGACCATGAGGTGCCGGGGGCGGGGGATGCGATATCGGTCATGGCCCGATCATAGCCGGGATTGCCCGCCTGCCAAGCTGTCGGCTTCAACCGTCCAGCTTGGCGGCGAAATCGCGCAGGTAGCGCAAGCCCGCGATCGCCCGGCTGCCGTACCAGGAGGTCATCTGGCCGTCGATCGCCAGCAGGCGCGGTCGCTCGGCGATGCCATGCTCGGCCCGGAACGCTTCGATATCCGCCGGGCCGAAGGCGTAGGGTTCGCTCGAGAACAGGACCGCGTCGGCCACCGCCAGCAAGTCTGGCGTCACCTCGACCTCCGGGTAGCGGCGGTCGGGATCGTGGCAGAGCGTCTCCAGGCCGGCCAGCGCCAGCATCGCTGAGACATAGGTGTCCCGTGAGACAGTCATCCAGGGATTCCGCCAAATCAGGTAAAGAGCTGATTGAAAAGAATAATCTTGGATCGCTGCCTGAGTTGCTTCGAGTTCCGCCTCGAACGTCTGCACCAGGGCCTCGGCCTCGGCCGCGCGGCCGAAAAGGCCACCGATCAGGCGAAAAAGGGCGACGTTGTCTTCCGGCACCAGCGGATGCGTGACCACGACCGCGACGCCCGTTTGAGCGATCTCCGTCGCCATCGCCTCGGTGTTCTCGTCGACGTTGACCAGCACATGGCTTGGCCGAAGGGCCGCCAGCTTGGCCATGTTGATCTTCTTGGTCCCGCCGACGCTTGCCACGGCCTCGACCCGCCCCGCCGGCTCGATGCAATAGGTCGTCCGCCCGACCAGCGCCTCGTCGAGGCCGAGCGTGAACATCAGCTCCGTCAAGCTCGGCACCAGCGAGACCACCCGCGCCGCCTCGCCCGCGGGCCGATGCGCTTGCCCCGCCGCGTCTTGGAACACAGTCGCCACGTCGTCGGATCCTTGGTTCATCGTCGCTCGAAGGTGGCACGGTGGTCGCGGTCGGCGCAAAGAAAAAGGGCCGCCCCGCAGGGCGGCCCTTCCTCGCGGTGCCCCCAGCGCGGTCAGACGCTGTAGTACATGGCGAACTCGATCGGGTGAGGGGTGTGCTCGAAGGCGTAGACCTCCTCCCACTTGATCTCGAGATAGCCGTCGAGCAGGTCGTCGGTGAAGACGCCGCCCTTTTTCAGGAACTCGCGGTCGGCATCGAGCGCGCCCAAGGCGTCGCGCAGCGAGCCGCAGACCGTCGGCACGTCCTGCAGCTCCTCGGGCGGCAGGTCGTAGAGGTTCTTGTCCATCGGGTCGCCCGGGTGGATCCGGTTCTCGATCCCGTCCAGGCCGGCCATCAGCATCGCCGCGAAGGCCAGGTACGGGTTGGCGCCCGGATCGGGGAAGCGGACCTCGACGCGCTTGCCGTTCGGCCCCGGGGCGAAGGGAATGCGGCAGGAGGCCGAGCGGTTGCGGGCCGAATAGGCCAGCAGCACCGGCGCCTCGAAGCCCGGAATCAACCGCTTGTAGGAGTTCGTCAGCGGGTTGGAGAAGGCGTTGATGGCCCGCGCGTGCTGGATGATGCCGCCGATGTAGTAGAGGGCGGTGTCCGAGAGGTCGGCATAGCCCGAGCCGGCGAAGGTCGGCTTGCCCTCACTCCAGATCGACTGGTGGACGTGCATGCCCGAGCCGTTGTCGTCCATCACCGGCTTTGGCATGAAGGTCGCGGTCTTGCCGTAGGAATGGGCGACGTTGTGCACCGCGTACTTGTAAATCTGCATGTTGTCGGCGGTGCGCAGAAGCGTGTCGAACTTGATGCCGAGCTCGGCCTGGCTCGGCGCCACCTCGTGATGGTGCTTCTCGGTCTCGACCCCCATCTCGCGGATCACCGAGAGCATCTCGGCGCGCAAGTCAGAGCTCGAATCCACCGGCGGCACCGGGAAATAGCCGCCCTTTTGCGCCGGCCGGTGGCCGATATTGCCGGCCTCGAATTCGGCGCCGGCGTTATAGGGGCCCTCGACGTCGTCGATCTTGTAGAAGGTGTTGTGCATCTGCACGTCGTAGCGGACGTCGTCGAAGATGAAGAACTCGGCCTCGGGTCCGAAGAAGGCGGTGTCGCCGACCCCGGTGCTGGTGAGATAAGCCTCGGCACGCTTGGCCGCCGAGCGTGGGCAGCGGCTGTAGGCCTCGTGCGTGGTCGGCTCCAGGACGTCGCAGAAGAGGATCAGCGAGGCCTGGGCCGAGAACGGGTCGTTGACCGCGGTGGCGGCGTCCGGCAACAGCGTCATGTCGCTTTCGCTGATGTCCTTCCAGCCGCCGATCGACGAGCCGTCGAACATGATGCCGTCGGTGAAGCTGTCCTCGTCGATCATGAGGGCGTCCATGGCGAGGTGCTGCCACTTGCCGCGGGGATCGGTGAAGCGGAGGTCGACGAACTTGACGTCCTGGTCCTTGATGGTCTGAAGAACTGTGTTAGCATCGGACATTGGATCACTCTCCTAACGTTGGATCTCAAAATTGGATATCTGGCTGGCTGGACCTCGGCGGGTCGTCAGATCGCCTCCGTGCCTCGCTCGCCGGTGCGGATGCGGATGGCTTCCTCGACGCTGGTGATGAAGATCTTGCCGTCGCCGATGCGGCCGGTATGGGCGGCCCGTTGAATCGCCTCGACGGCGCGGTCGACGAGGCCGTCCTCCAGCACGATCTCGAGCTTCACCTTGGGTAGGAAGTCGACCACGTACTCGGCGCCGCGGTAGAGCTCGGTATGCCCCTTCTGGCGGCCGAAGCCCTTGGCCTCCGTCACGGTGATGCCCTGCAGGCCGATCTCGTGCAGCGCCTCCTTGACCTCGTCCAACTTGAACGGCTTGATGATCGCTTCGATCTTCTTCATGCCTCGATCTTCTTCTTCGTTGCCTCGAAACCCACGCCTGCGCAGCCCGGCGGCAGCGCTGCTGCGGTCTCCATAGCACGAGGCGTGCCAGTTAAGTGGGCCTGTTAACCTGTTGAAGAATCAAGATCTTTCGAAGGATCGCCGAATGCCGCCGCAGACGGGTGCCCACGGTTTCGGCATTCTGCCTAAATTTACGGCAAGAGCCTGCCCTGGAAACGGGCAGGGCCCGCTCAGCCCGTGCCCAGCAGGGTCCGGATGCGGCCGATCGCCTCCTGAATGTCCTCGGTCGAGGCGGCATAGGAGAAGCGCAGATAACCCTCGCCGAAGGCGCCGAAGCTGGTGCCGGCGATGACCGCGACGCCGGCCTCTTCCAAGAGCCGCTCCTGCAGGGCCTGGGCGCCAAAGCCGGTGCCCTCGATATTGGGGAAGGCGTAGAAGGCGCCGCCCGGGCGGACGCAGCGGAAGCCGGGGATGGAGTTGAGCGCGTCGAGGATCACCTGGCGGCGCGCATCGAAGGCGCTGACCATCTCGTCGGCCTCGTCCTGCGGCCCGGTCAGCGCCGCGATTCCGGCATATTGCGTCGGTGCGTTGACGCAGGAATGGTCGTTGACGGCGAGGCGGGTCACGTGCTCGGCCAAGGCCGCCGGCCAGACCGCATAACCCAACCGCCAGCCGGTCATGGCGTAGGTCTTGGACCAGCCGTCGAGCAGGATCAGTCGGTCGCGGATCGCCTCGTAGCCGAGCAGGCTGATATGCGGCTGGTTGTCGTAGACCATGCGGCTGTAAATCTCGTCCGACATCACCGCCACGTTTGGATGGGCCTCGAGGCCGGCGACGAGGGCGTCGAGCTCCGCCTTCCGGGTGACGCCGCCGGTGGGGTTGGCAGGGCTGTTGACGATGATCAGGCGGGTCCGTTCGGTGATCCCCGCCAGCACTTCTTCGGCGCTGAACGAGAAGCCCGTGTCTTCGTGCAGGCGGATCGGTACCGGCGTCGCACCGGAAAAGCGGATCGCCGACTCGTAGATCGGGAAGCCGGGGTTGGGGTACATGATCTCCGCACCCGGTTCGCCGAAGAGCAGGCAGGCGAAGAACATGGTCGGCTTCCCGCCCGGCTGGACGACCACGTGGTCGGGATCGACCTCGACGCCACGGTACTTTAAGATGTCGGCTGCAACCGCCTCTCGCAGCTCAGGAATTCCGTTCGCCGGGGTGTAGCCGTGGTGGCCGTCGCGAAGCGCCTTGATCGCCGCCTCGACGATGTGTCCCGGCGTCTTGAAGTCGGGCTGGCCGATGCCGAGGTTGATGATCGAGCGGCCCTCGGCCGCCAGCTTGTTGGCCCGGGCCAGGACCTCGAAGGCGGTCTCCGTGCCCAGGTGCGACATTCGTTCGGCAAGCTGCATCCAGGCGTTATGCCATGCGGACGAGGGCGGAGCAATCGCGTTCACGCCTCGTTTGGCGCCATAATGGGGCTTCGTTGGGCTTCAGGAGTGACGGCGATCAGACGACTGGGACGCTGGCTGGGGTGGCTGGCATTGGCTCTCGGGCTGCCGCCGGTCCTATACGTCGCCGCCGCCTTGGTGCTGTCGCGGATTCCGGTGAACGCGGACTTCGTCCCTGTCGAGATCGGCGTCCAAATTGGCGTCATCGACAACGGCGCCCACACCGACCTGATCCTGCCGGTCGACGCGGCGGGCATCGATTGGCGCCGACGCTTCCCGCCGACGGCCTTTCCGGGCTTGCGGAACGCCTCCTGGGCGTCGCGATATCTCAGCATCGGCTGGGGCCACCGCGAGTTCTACCTGACGACTCCGACCTGGGCCGAGACACGCCCCTGGACGGCCCTGAAGGCGATACTGGGTCTCGGCGGGACAGTGCTGCGCGTCTCCTATTGGCCGAGCCGGCCCGGCGGCCGGGGCGTGGTCTGGGTCGGTATCTCCGAGGCGGCCTATCTACGTCTGGCCGCCTATGTGGAGGGCAGCCTGACGCGCGACGGCGCCGGCCGCGCCATTGCGGTCATGGGCGCCGGCTACCGGTCGAACGATGCTTTCTTCCTGGCGGAAGGACGTTTCGGACCCTTCAACACCTGCAACGAGTGGAGCCGGCAGGCGCTCGCCCAAGCCGGCGTTCGGACCGCGCTGTGGTCGCCACTCCCCGGCCCCCTGCTGGAGCAACTGCGGGACATTTCAGTCGTCGAGAAGCGATAGCTCCAGCAGCGAGGGAACCTCTCGGTCGGGGACCGGTTCTTGGTCGGGATCGCGATTGCGACCATGGCTCAGCCAGACCGAGGCCAGGCCCGCGGCCTGGGCCCCGGCGACGTCGCGGGCGAGGTCGTCGCCGATATAGACCGCTTTCTCAGAAAGAACTAGAGTTTTCTCTAGCAATATATTGAAAAGGCGAGACGACGGCTTGATAGAGCGTGTTTCGGATGAGAACAGCATCGCCTCGAACAAGCCACCGACACCGGCCTCGGCGAGCGCCGCCAGCCAGGGCCGTTTCCGCGACCAGAGATTGCTCAAGAGGGCCAGGCGATGCTTGCCCGCAAGCCCGATCAGGACCTCGGCGTGGGCGCGCGGCACCTGCCCGAGCTCGTGCCTCGCCAGCACCGCCTCCATGGCGTCGCGGGCCTCGTTCGGCAACTGGCGGGCCGACGGCAGCCCGGCCAGGACCTCGGCCACGCTCGGGAAATCGTCGTAGTGTTCAGGATCCCGATAGTATTCGAAGAGAACATTACAGCAGTCCAGAATAATCGTGTTGATTTCCTCTGCGGTCATTTGAATGTTGGAGACTTCTCGGAAGGTTTTGGCGAAATCTTGGGCTGCGTCGAATCGGTCCTCGCCGAACATGAAAGTGTTGTTCATGTCCAAAACGACGAGGTCAAACTGGTCGAGGTAGCCAGTCATTACTGCGATCTTTCTTGAATCATCAGCACGACTTTTCGGTGCTTTCGGTTCTTCGGCGGCTCGACTAGGCTAGCGAAGCGCGATTTCCTCGCTCCGGTATAGGGATCGAGGCGGCCGCTGAGGTCAAGGGAGAAGGTGAGAGATGAGCGTCATCGACGTGCACACGCACATGCTGGACCGGGAATGGCTGCGGCTCCTCAAGGAAAAAGGGGCGCCGCGCTACGATGTCGGGCCGATCACCGAGGACCTGGAGGGGATCTACGCCGATGGCGCCCTCTTCATGACGCCGATGCCCGGGCATTTCGACTACGACCTCAGGATCAGGGACATGGACGATGCCGGCGTCGATCTCGCGATCGTCTCGCTCACCTGCCCAAACGTCTACTGGGGCGGCGAGGCGGTGAGCCTGGAGGCGGCCCGGATCATGAACGACAGCATGGCCGATGGCCAAAGCCGCTATCCGGAGCGGATCCGCTGGCTGGCCTCGCTGCCTTGGGAGCACCCGACGCGCGCGGTGGCGGAACTGGCGAGAGCGTGCGACGCCGGCGCCGTCGGCGTCATGGTGTTGGCCAACGTCGCCGGCCGGCAGTTGACCGAGCCCGCGTTCCAGCCGATTTGGCAGGCCATCGACGAGCGGGCGCTGCCGGTCCTGGTGCATCCGACCGAGCCGCCGGGGACGCCGGCCATGGACATGCGCGCCTACAGCCTGGCCTCGACGGTCGGCTTCATGTTCGACACCACGCTGGCGATCACCCGCATGGTCTTCGACGGCTTCCTCGACCGCTATCCCAACCTGAAGATCATCGCCGCCCATGTCGGCGCCACGGTGCCGTATCTCGCGGGCCGCATGGACCGCTCCTGGGAGATGACGGTGCCGGGCAAGGACGGGATCTCCGAGCCGCCGTCAGCCTGCCTCCGCCGCATCTACTATGACGCCGTCACCTATCAGCAGGAGGCGCTGGAACTGTGCATCGCCGTCGGCGGCGAGGACAAGGTGATGTACGGCTCCGACTATCCCCACGACATCGGCGACATGAAGGGCTGCCTCTCCCGCGTCGACGCTTTGCCGGCGGGGCAGCGCGAGAAAGTGCGCGGGACGAATGCCCGGAAATTGTTCAATATTTAGATTAGATCTAGTTCATAAATATTTGTTAAATAAAATCATTTTTATCTGTTTTCCTCTCAAGAACCCAGGCGCTGAAGCTCCGCCTTGGCGCCGAGGAAGGCCCCCAGGCGCCGCGCATCGCTGTCGACCGCCGCCTGGAAGTGTCGGGCGGCGGCTTCCCGGTCGCCTTGCAGGAGGGCGTGCTGGCCGAGATAGAAACTGGCCTCGCACAAGCGGTTCCGGCGTAGCTTGGCGCCGGATTTCTCGGCCTGAGCCTTGACCCGGCCGGCGCCGCCCTTGCCGAGATAGAGCGCCAGCACCGCCTCGGGCCAGCCGCGAAGCGCGAGCCGGCGGGCCGCGTTGCGCAGCTCGGTGAGGCCGTTGGTGCCGCTCCTGACCCGCGCCAGATAGAGCCAAAGGGTTGCGTTGGCATCGTTCGGCGCCCCGCGCAGTCCCTTCGCCAGGTCCGGGACCGCGGCAGCATGCAGGCCGCGCCGAAATCGCGCCATGCCGCGGCCGATCAGCGCCGCCGTCAGGTCGCTCTGCTGTGCCAGGGCGGCGTTGTAGTCGGCGATGGCACGGACGTCGTCACCGGATTCCTGGTAGGCGCGCGCGCGCGCCAGATGGATCTCGGGGTCTTTCAGGTTCTGGTCGATCGCCGCGGAGAGGCTGGCGATGGCCCGTGCCGGATCGTTGTTGGCGGCATGGATCTTTCCCTTGAGGCGATGGGCGGCCGCGTTTCGCGGCTCCTTCGAGAGGATCGCATCGAGGTCGCGGCCGGCGGCCGCCGACTGCCCTTGTCTCAGGTGGGCCCGGGCGCGCTTTAGCAGAATGCCGGTATCGTTGGGTTGCTGTTGCAACAGGTAGCTGAAGTCGGCGATGGCGGCTCGGTCGTCGCCAACCTTGACGTGGAGATCGCTCCTTAAGTGATAACTATCAGTGTGATCAGGAAGAATCTGAAGGACTTTGTTGAGGTCGTGGATCGCTGCCTTGTGCCGTTGCTGGCCAACCGCCAGCTTGGCCCGACTGAGATAGGCGCCGACACGCTCGGGGTCGAGGTGGACGGCTCGGGAGTAGTCGGCATGCGCCTTGGCCTTCTTGCCCATGGCCTCGTAGGTAATGGCACGGTTGCTGTAGGCGCCGGCCCGATTGGGCGCCAGTTTCAAGCCCGCGTCGTAATCGGCGATCGCCTCGGCGTAGCGTGCCAACTTGTGCTTGGCGATGGCCCGGCCCAAGTAGTTGTCGGCATTGTCGGGCTCCCGCTCGATGGCGCTGGTGTAGTCGTTTATCCCGTGCTCGACATAGCCCAAGCGAACGTAGACCCGGGCCCGGGCGAGGTAGGCGCCGGCGAAATCGGGCTCGAGGGCGATGGTCAGGCCGAAATCCTCGGCCGCGGCCCGGTCGTCGCCGAGCTCTTGGGTGGCGATGCCGCGGTTGTAGTAGGCACTGACGAGGCGCGGCGAGAGATCGATCGCCCGACTGTAGTCGACGACCGCCGCCTCGCCGCTGCCCAGCCGGCGTAGCGCGATGCCGCGATTGACCAGGCTGACGGCGAGGTTTTCTCTGCCGAGCTTGCCGGAATCGATGGCGCGCGTGCAGATCTCGACCTTCAGTTTGAGGTCATCCGATTCCTCGTAGCAGCGCTGTAGATCCTCGCCGGCGTCCGCATACGCCGTCCCGGTGCCGCAAAGCACGGCAACCGCGGTCACGATAAGAAGCCGCATTTTCCGCCTCCCAGCTTGTCAGCCCACGTCTCGCGAACGAGGCTTTTTGGGCAGTATGCGGCAACAGGGGGCGTCGGGCAATGCGGCATTCAGGGGCGGCATTCGCGGGCGGGCGCCCAGCGGCCCCGATCCGCGCTCGAACGGGGCTGGCCGAGGTCGCGGTGAGGGGGCCGCGCCGGTTGCACGGGTCCCTCCCATCTGAGAGATTAGCGCCGAGCGTGTGAGGGAATGGGAGCCTCGACCGGACCGCCCGTGTGGGGCCGGACCGCATGGCTCCGGGGAGGTTCTTGGTGAAGCCGGCGAACGAAGTGCTGTCGGGCTACGGGACCACCGTCTTCGAGATCATGTCCAGGCTCGCGATCGAGCACGAGACCGTCAACCTGGGGCAGGGATTCCCCGACGAAGGCGGGCCGGAGAGCTTGATGCGGGTGGCCGACGAGGCGACCCGGCAATATTCCAACCAGTATCCGCCGATGATGGGCATTCCCGAGCTGCGCCAAGCCATCGCGGGCCACAACTTGCGATTCCATGGGCTCGACTGCGATTGGCAGCGCGAGGTCATGGTCACCTCGGGCGCGACCGAGGGGTTGGCGGCGTCGCTATTGGCGCTCATCAACCCGGGCGACGAGGTGGTGGTCTTCGAGCCGCTCTACGACTGCTACCTGCCGATGATCCGCCGCGCCGGCGGGGTGCCGCGGCTGGTGCGGCTCAGCCCGCCGGACTGGGAGCTGCCGCGCGACAAGCTGGCCGCCGCCTTCAGCGACAAAACCAAGCTGGTTCTCATCAACACGCCGATGAACCCGACCGGCAAGGTGTTCGGCGCCGACGAGTTGGACTTCATCGCCGAGTTGGTGGTCCGCCACGACGCCTACGCGGTCTCGGACGAGGTCTACGAGCACCTGATCTTCGACGATGCCCGCCACCTGCCGCTGATCGCCCGGCCCGGCATGCGCGAGCGCTGCGTCAGGATCGGCTCCGCCGGCAAGACCTTCTCGATGACCGGCTGGAAAGTCGGCTTCATGACCGCGGCGCCCGAGCTCTTGGGCGTGATCTCCAAGGCGCATCAGTTCCTCGTCTTCACCACGCCGCCGAACCTGCAGCGCGCGGTGGCGCACGGCCTCGAGCATGAGGTGGCCTGGTACACGGGCTTGGCATCGGAACTGCAGCAAAAGCGCGATCGCTTGAGCCGGGCGCTCGCCGAGATCGGCTTCGAGGTCCTGTCCTGTCCGTCGACCTATTTCATGAACGCCGACTTCCGGCCGCTCGGCTTCGACGGTGACGATATCGCCTTCTGCCGGCACCTGACGATCGAGGCCGGAGTCACCCTGGTGCCGGTCAGCGCGCTTTATGCCGAGGCCGGCGTCGAGCACCTGGTCAGGTTCTGTTTCTGCAAGCAGGAAACAGTACTGGAGGAGGTCGTGTCGCGGCTTCGCGCCCACTTCAAATGAAGGCGGCAAAGGCCATATAGGGGCCAGGGAAAAGGCCGCGTCGCTGCATTCGGTGCCGCTTGACGGCCCCCCTGCAATAGCGTAATGCGGGGTCCGAGCCTCTGGCGGGTGTAGCTCAGGTGGTTAGAGCACCAGATTGTGGATCTGGGGGTCGGGGGTTCAAGTCCCCTCACTCGCCCCACTTATAAGCCCCTGAAACCGTTTCGGTTTCGGGGGTTTTGCTTTGGCGGCTGTTTTCGGAACAAAACGGCAACAACATCGAAGGGGGAGCGGCGTCAAGGATTTCGCGTCGCCCCGGCTTCCGCCTTTAGGCGGAAGCGCGAGCTTTCGGTCCCCGGGGTGACACAAGTCACTTGCATGCGCCGGGGGCGTCCTCACATGAGGGGTGTCCCCGATACCTGTGGGAATTCCGCGATGGGGACACGGACGGGAGGCAGGAAGATGTTGAAGCAAGCCGAAAAGAACCTGGAAGCACCGAAGGACGATGGTGCGCCGACGCGCCGGCACCGGCGTTGGTACGTCGAGTTCGAGGCCTGGTTGGCGGTCGACGGCAAGCGGCACAAGTGCACGGTCTACGACTTCTCGCCGAGCGGTGCCTGTGTTGCGCTCGAGGCCGACAGCGTCCCCGTCGGCACAGCGCTCGACTTCGAGCTGCCGGGCTACGGCGTCATTCCGGCCGAGGTCCGCTACGATCGCGACGGCTATCAGGGCGTGATGTTCCTGCATGACGAGGCCGACGAGGTCGACGTCGCCCGCTATCTCGTCGGGGTCGAGCAGAACCGGCGCGCCGCCAGGCGCCACGACGTCGACATCGAGGCCATCTTGCTCGCCGGCGGCATCGAGACCGAATGCGTCGTGAGCGACCTCTCGCGGAACGGCGACGGCCTGATGGCGACCGAGGCGCGCCACCTCAATGCCGGCCAGCAGGTGTCGCTCTACATCATGGGCGCCGGTTTCCTCGACGCCACCGTGCAGCGGGTGCAGGGTGGTGAGATCGGCGTCGTCTTCTTGACGCCGCTGGCCGAGGAGCCGGCGGCGCCGGCCATTCAGCCGACCTGGTTTCGCGGCGTTCGCGGCCGGACGGCGTCGCCAGAGCTGGCGCCCCGCAAGCCGGCGGCGACGGGCATGCTGGCCCTGTCGAGGATCGCGGTGCCGGAGCTCGCCACTCGGCAGCAAGCCTGACGTCGAGGCGTCGGGCTCCCGTCGGCGGCGTCAACCGCAAAGTGTCGGCACGCCGCCGTCGCGGCCCTCGCTTCCATAGACAAGCCTCTCAATTCCTGCCCAATAGGCGGCCGCCTCGCACATCGGGCAGGCCCTCGACGACGAGTACAGGACAGAGTCGTCAAGATCCCGGCTGCCGAGGCGGCGTGCCGCATCGCGGATCGCCGCCATCTCGGCGTGCGCCGTCGGGTCCCCGTCCAAAACGACGCGGCTCGGCGACTGGCCGACGATCCTGCCGCTCCTGACCACGACCGCACCGTAAGCCTGGTCGCCGCTCTCTACCGCCTGGCGGCGCATCTCGAAGGCGCGGGCGACGAAGGCCTCGGGGGCGGGCCGGTCGGGCTGTCGGATCGCCTCGGGCGCGGCCGCCACGGCCTGGCGCGTGCCGAGGCCGGTGGAGGCCAGGATTCCAGCCATCAGTGAGGAGATGAAGGCGCGTCGGGGCGGAGGCGGCGCCGGCTGTGCGAGCATGTGTCCTTCCTCGGCAAGCTTAGGTATCGTCGACGATGGCAGCTCGACGGGGCGATGGGCAAGCGTCTGCTCGAGGTCCACCTGCCGCTCAGACCAACCCGCACCGGGAACCGCCTTTAGCCGCGAGACAGAGCATGGACAAGCAGCCGGTAAAGAACGCCGCCGAGCATCTAGAGAGCCTGAGGGACGAGCGCACGGTCTACCTCGACGGCGAGCTGGTGGGCGACGTGACCCGTCACCCGGCTTTCCGCAACGCGATTCAGACTGCGGCGGGCCTCTACGACTACCAGGCCGACCCGGCCAATGTGGAGCTCATGACCTTCGAATCGCCGACCAGCGGGCGGCGTGTCAACCGGGCCTGGCAGATGCCCGAGAGCTACCCGGAACTGGTCCGCCGGCGGGAGGCGATCGTGGCCTGGGCCGAGCAGCACGGCGGCTTCATGGGCCGCTCGCCGGACCACCTGGCCTCCGCCGTCACGGGCCAATTGATGGCCTTGGGACTCTTCGAGCAATATGATAAGGAACGGGCGAAAGCATTTTGGAATTATTATGTTTTTGCTCGGGACAACGACCTCTTTCTGACCTATGTCATCATCAACCCGCAGGTCGACCGCTCGCGCCCCGCCATCGAGCTCGAGAACGACGACCCGATGATGCGCATCGTCGACGAGGACAGCCAAGGCGTCACCGTCCGTGGCGCGAAGATGCTCGGCACCAGCTCGATCATGGCGAACGAGGTCTTCGTCGCCCATCTGCAGCCCTTGCGCGCGGACGAGGTCGACTACGCGATCTCGTTCGCCATGCCGATGGCGACGAAGGGGCTGAAGGTGCTGTCGCGCAAGTCCTACGAGGCGCATGCCGGCTCGGAGTACGACTATCCGTTGGCCTGGCGCTACGACGAGAACGACGCGCTGATGTACTTCGACGACGTCAAGGTCCCTTGGGAGCGAATCTTCGTCCATCGCGACCCGGAGATGTGCCGGCGCCAGTTCCACGACACGCCGGGCCACATCTATCAGAACTACCAGGCCCAAATTCGCCTGACGGTGAAGCTCAAGTTCCTGGTCGGCCTGGCGCGCCAGATCACCCGGACCATCGGCACCGGCAAGATCCCGTCGGTGACGGGCGCGCTCGGCAAGATGGCGGCGCAAGCGGCCCAGGTCGAGAGCATGATGTGGGGCATGGAGGCCAAGGGCCGGCATTGGGGCAAGTACTTCGTGCCGGACCGGCACGCCGTCTACGCGGCGCAGACGCTGACCCAAGAGCTCTATCCCGAGATGGTCAACACGATCCGTGAGCTCGCCGGCGGCGCCCTCGTCATGCTGCCGTCCTCGGCCACCGACTTCGCCAATCCCGACCTCGCCCGCATCATCGAAAGCGTGCAGGTCTCCGCCGACGGCCGCACCGACAAGGAGCGGATCAAGCTGATGAAGCTCGCCTGGGACGCGGTCGGCTCGGAGTTCGCCGGCCGCCACCTCCAGTACGAGATGTTCTACGCCGGGGCCCAGTTCGTCACCCGTGGCCACAGCTTCCGCACCTACGATTGGGACAAGGCCGAGGCGTTGGTGCGTGGCCTCATGGACCACTACGACCTCGCCGGCTCGCTCGAGCAGACCTGAGACGTCGTCGGTGACGACAGAGCGGTTCGAGGCGTTGCGGGTAGCAGAACGATGAGGCGCGGCCCCTCGCCGAGCTTGGCCGCGATGATGGTGGCGCTCTACGGCCTGGCGCTCGCCAACATCTTCCTCCGTTCCTCGATGGGGGTGCTGGCGCCGGAGCTGGCGGCCGAGCTGGCGCTCAGCTCGAAGATGCTGGGCCTGATCGCCAGCGCCTTCTTCTTCAGCTATGCGGCGATGCAGATCCCCACCGGCCTCTTGCTCGACCGCTTCGGGCCCCGGCGCACCGTCAC
>JASLMY010000093.1 GCA_030746295.1 Alphaproteobacteria bacterium
AGCCGCTCTTGTCGAGGACGATCAGGTAGTTGTCGACCAGAGCCTCGCCGAGCGCTCGGTCGTCGCTGGCCGCCGCCGGTGGCCAGATCCCGGTCTCGAGGGCGGTCGAGATCGCGCCCATGTCGAGGCGCGGCGGCGTCTGCTTCGGCACCGACCGAGGCGCGTTTGTTGCCGGCGGCGTTCGCGCCTGTTGTTGCGGCGGGGGCGGCTCCTCTCCGAACAGCGCGAAATAGGCCCAGACGGCGCCGACCAGGACGACGACGACGATGCTGCGGAGGGATTTTGCCTTCGGCCCGGCCATACTCGATCAGGTCATTCGTCTAGGGGTTTGAATACGTCCGCCTCGGCCTCGACCTGGATGATGCGGAAGACCACGCGCCGGGTGGCGTTCCATTCCTGCTTCGTCGCCGGGGCGCAGCTGAGTGCTATGTCGCCGCTCTGGTCCAGGCTGCAGTTGGGCGTGTTCGGCTGCGAGACGCCGAGCCCCGCGACGCCGAACTGGCTTGCGTCCAAGGTGACGCCGCGCTCGCCGGCATAGCCGATGATGCTGGTCTTGACGGCGTTGGCGCGAGTGTAGCTCAGGTTCTTGGCCGCCTGCTTGACCTGCTTCAGGACCATCACGCTCTCGTTCTTCTTCTTCTTGCGCAGATAGCCGAGGGGGTCGCTGTGCCCCTCTACCGTCAAAAGTGCGCCGCCGTAGGTCGAGGCCAGATCGATCACCTTTTCGAAGGCTTCGCTGTATTGGTCGGCCGGAAACGAGTTTTGGTTGGGGGCGAAGAAGATCTCGAAGCGGAACAGCTCACCCTCGGCCATCTGGCCCTTTTGCTGCCGGCTCTGCACCAGGCTGCGCACGGCGGCCTTGTCGAAGCGCGCGACCTCGCCGCCCTTGCGCGCCGTCAGCCCGCGGCCGAGGCTGTCGTAGTCCCAATCGGCGGTCGCAATCGTGGTCGGTCGCTTGATCAAGCCCAGGCCCTGGAAGTCGCTCTGCAGGTCGGCCGTCAGGCGCTGGAAACGGCGCGGGTAGGCGGCGTCGGTGAAGAAGCGGCGGTTGCCCTCGAAGCCGGCGAATTCCGCGTCCTGGTACATCGCCGCCGCGTCTTCGGCGGCATCGGGGCTGTCCAGCAGCAGGCTGGCGGCACTGGCCAGCACGCGGCCTTTCTCGGCTCCGCCCGCCTTCATCGTCTGGGCCAATTTCTCCTGGGCGCGGAGGAGACCGTTGACGAGCCCCGCGACTGCGTCCCGGTTTGCCTCCAGATAGTCGGCGCGGACGGCGTAAACGTCGGCGATGATCCGGTTGGCCGTCTTGGTCGACAGCAGGATCTTGGCGCCCTTCACCGAATCCTCCGAGCCGGTGCCGACGGCGCCGCCCGAGGTCAAGGCCAGGGCGTCGGGAATGATGACGAAGGCGGCGTCGACCTTGCCGTCCTCGGCCAGTGCCATCGCCGGCGACGAGGATCGCTCGTCCACCTGGATGAGGTCGCGGACCCATTTGATCGTGACGTCCTTCTGGCTCAAGCCGGCGTCTTTCAAGACCCTGAGCATGTAGTCGACGTGCGGCCCGTAGGCCTGGATCGCGATCGTCTTGCCCTTCAGGTCGGCCGGCCGCTCGATGCCCGACTTGACCACCAGAGCGTCGCCGCCGGTTGACCAGGAGAGCTGATAGATCACGCTCATCCGGGTCCGGGGGTCGCGGTTCGCAACCTCGGCCGCCATGTTGATCATGCCGACGGTGCCGCGCAGATACGGCGTCTTGCAGCTCAAGTAATCGGCGACCTGGGTCTGGAAGTCGTCCTGGCGGTAGAGCTCGACGTCGAGCCCGGCCTCGGCCAGCAGGCTGCCGGCGGCGGTTCGGGTTGCATTGCCGTTGGCGAGCGAGGTGGCGATATCGGCACCCCAGGCGATCACCGGCAGGCGCACCGTGCCACCGCCCTTGCAGGCCGCGACGGCTGGCAGGCTCGCCTCGGCGAGGGGGCGTGGGCTCAGGTACTCGATCGCCTGAGCGCCCGACGTCATGAGAACCGGTAGTAGGAAAACACAAGCAAGCCAGCAACAGGCTTGGCGAATATTCGTCGCGAAAACCGACATTGCGTTGACGAACCCTGGCATTGCCATGGCAAAACGTACGACGATCAGCACAACGTACAGAATGACTGTTTTCTTGTGATTGTCAAGGATATATCGGCATCGTTTGTCAGTTCCACAGCAAAGAGACCGATTTGGATTATGTGACCGACCAAATATGGTGTAAGTTTACTTAACAAGGGCCGAATAGTGCCGGCCTTCCCGAAGAAAAGGCTGCTCGGTTATTTGGAAAGACCCATCGCCACGTCGGCTGCCACCGCGCCGTGGCGAAAAGCTTGCCGGAATTAACGCCACCGTAGGGGGCGAGGCGCTAGTGTGCCCGCAAGGAAGACAGCCATCGGAGGCGGTCATGCGGTACGTTTTCGGACTGATTCTCTCCTTGTCGATCTTCGCCGGGCTCCAGGCGATGGCGGCGTCGGCGGACTTCGATGTCGGGTGGCGGGCCTTCGTCAAGGGCGACTTCGAGACCGCGCGGAAGGCCTTTCGGCCCCTCGCCGAGTCCGGTGATGTCCAGGCCCAATACATCCTCGGCGAAATCTATCGCTGGGGCTATGGCGTGCCATCTGACCCGGCTGCCGCCCTGGGCTGGTATCGACTGGCCGCGGCCCAGGGCGACCCGCGCTCCCAAAACAACATCGGCTTGATGTATGCTGGCGGCGTCGGCGTGCCCCAGGACCATCGCGAGGCGGCGAAATGGTATCTGGCCGCGGCCGAGCAGGGTCTCGCCGAAGCCCAGACCAATCTCGGCTATCTCTACCTCAACGGTCTCGGACTCGGGCGGGACTATGCCACGGCTCGGAAATGGACGCGTGCCGCCGCCGACCAAGGCATGGCCGAGGCCCAGTTCAACCTCGGCATGATCTCCGAGAAGGGCCTCGGCGTGCAGCGGGATTACCTGGCTGCGGCCGGCTGGTACGCCAAGGCGGCGGCGCAGGGGCACGGGGCCGCCCAATATGGTCTCGGCCGCATCCACGGTAACGGCTATGGCGTGCCGCGGGACCTTGTCCAGGCCCATATGTGGTTCAGCCTCGCCGCCGAGAACGGCATCGGCGAGGCCCTGCAGGCGCGCGACGTGGTGGCCGGGCGGCTGACGCCGACGGATCTGACGCGGGCACGGGCGCTGCTGCGGGACTACCGTGCCAAGCACCCGAAAGCGAAGTGAGACGCCCCCACTATTGAAAGCGCCGAGCGGAGGGCGCAAGCTGCGCCGCGTGACACGGTTGAGCGGGGCATGAGCGAGATCGCACCGATCGTCTACGTTTCGGCCTGGGGTCTGGGCCTCGGCGCGGTCTTGGGCGCCAGCACCTGGGTGACCCAGTTCTGCACGCTTGGGGCCATCGCCGACGCTTTCCTGATGCGCGACCGTCGCCGGCTCAAGGGCTGGGTCCTGGCGATCGCGATCGCGCTGGCGGCGACCCAGGCGATGCATCTGGTTGGCCTCATCGACCTCGGCCGGACGGTCTATCTAACGCCGGACTTCGGCTGGTTGGGGGCCATTCTGGGCGGCCTCGTCTTCGGCCTCGGCATGGCGCTCGCCGGCAGCTGCGCCTTTGGCAGCTTGGTCCGGACCGGGGGCGGCGACCTCAAGGCGCTGATTGTCGTCGTCGTGCTCGGTATCGCCGCCTATACGACGCTTCGCGGCCTGACCGGGCTCGGCCGCGAGACCTTCATCGAGCCGGCCAACCTCGACCTGACGGCGCTCGGCGGACAGGGGTTGCCCGATCTGGTGGCTTGGGCGCTCGGCAGCGACAGCGATGCCGTCCGGCCCTGGGTAGTGGCGCCGATCGTCGCCGTGGCGCTGATCTACTGCCTCGGCGGCCGCGACCTCCGCGCCAGCCGCGACGATCTCGTCGGCGCCCTTGTTCTGGGCGCCGTGGTGGCGGCCGGCTGGCTCGTCACCGGCGTCGTCGGCGCCGATGAATTCGAGCCGGTGCCGCTGGCCTCGATGACCTTCGTTGCACCCGTGGGCGAGAGCCTCGTCTATCTCATGACCTTCACCGGCGCCAGCGTCAGTTTCGGCATCGCCAGCGTCGGCGGCGTGGTCGCGCTGGGCTGCACCATCGGCCAGGGCGTCTCCGCCATGTCGACGCTCTCGCTCAGCGCGCCGATCGCGCTTCTCTCGATCTTTTTCGGCGCCTATGTGGGCCTGCGTTACCTGGAAGAGGGCAACCTCCTGGCCCTGCTCAAGCTCTGGCGCCTCGGCCGAGAAGCATGAGCCCGGCGCCCGACACACCGGCCCTATGGTCTTGTAGCCCTACGACCGAGGATCGGCTCAACTGGTTCTGCCGAAACCGACGCCGCACTTCTTTTGGATGGAGACCTTTTCGAGGGCTTCCTTCTCGCCTTTGAGGCGCGCGTATTCGGACGCCTCGGCGCCGTCGCCGCCTTCCAGGAAGAACAGTGTGGGCCAGAAGAGGACCAGTCCGACACCCATCTGAATGGCATCGTTGTCGGCCTTCTTCTTGAGGTCTCCGCGCAGGTTGCTGGCGCGGTTAGAGACGCGCTGCATCTCGGCCTGTATCTGCTGGCAATCGTAGTTCTCGTATTGGACCGGGGACACGTAGGACGTTTGGATGTCGTCGGGCTGGCTTGCGCAACCGAAGGCAAGGAAACAAGCAGCGACCATCAGCTTCTTCATCTTCCCCCCAATCCCGAAGACTCGTCTCGATCTTCGGCGCGCCGAGACGACCGAGACCGACACGCGCTTCATTAGCGTCCATTGAACAATATATCGGTTAGGACGCGCAAGTGAATTGCGAGTGTCCTCGCGGCAATATTCTTGGTGCACGCGAGTTCGCCTTCATTGTCGACCGACCGAGCGGGTGCCGGCCGGCGTTGCCGCCCTTGAGCCGAGGCTCTTCGGCGCGGTAAGGTTGGGCTGAATCGCGCCGCCGTTGCGGGACGGGCCGCCTGCGCTTTTTTCAGGCGACGATCGGCGGCGACCATCAAGGGACCATCGGCATGCTGCAGGACGCGGTCAGGGCGAAGACGGACATCGATACCGACGAGATGCTCGAGAACGCCGAGATGGCGTCCTCGTTCCTGAAGGCGTTGGCGAACCCCAACCGGCTGATGATCCTCTGCCTTCTGGCCGAAGGTGAGCTTTCGGTCAGCCAGTTGGAGGCCAGGCTGTCGTTGCGTCAGCCGACCTTGTCGCAGCAGCTGGCGCGGTTGCGCGCCGACAACCTGGTGACGACCCGGCGCGACGCCAAGAACATCTACTACTCCCTCGCCTCCACCGAGGCCAAGGCGGTCATCGGCCTGCTCTACGACCTTTTCTGCGAGACTTGAAGCGCGCGAGGCCGGCAGCGGCACCTGGCCTCAGGCGGCCCGGCGAACCTGCTCGGCCCGCCGCCGTCGCCGCTGCCGTTGCTGCTGGGGCGGCCGAGCCTTCTTCGGGCGCTCGTCGCTCCGCCGTGGCGCTTCGCCGACGACACTGAGGCCACGCCCGACCAGCCGTTCGATATCGCGGAGATAGGGCCGCTCGGTGGCATCGCAGAAAGACAGCGCGATGCCGGCGGCGCCGGCGCGCGCGGTCCGACCGATGCGATGGACGTAGCTTTCCGGCAGGTTCGGCAGCTCATAGTTGACGACATGGCTGACGCCGTCGATGTCGATGCCGCGGGCCGCGACGTCGGTCGCGACCAGCACCCTGACGCGGCCGGCCCGAAAGCCCTCGAGCGCGCGCTGGCGGGCGTTCTGCGACTTGTTGCCGTGGATCGCCTGGGCCGCCACGCCGGCCTGGTCGAGCTGCTTGGCGACCCGGTTGGCACGGTGCTTGGTGCGGGTGAAGACGATTACCCGGTCCAGCGCGGGATCCCGCAGCAATCGGTCCAGGAGGGCCCGCTTCTCGGCCGTATCGACGTGGTAGACGTGCTGCTCGACCAGGTCCACGGTGACGGCCTCGGGCGAGACCTGCACGCGGAGGGGGTCGGTCAGTATCTCCGCCGCCAGGCGTTCGACGTCGGCCGGCATGGTAGCGGAGAAGAGCAGCGACTGCCGCGCTTTCGGCAGCTTGGCGACGATCTTGCGGACGTCGCGGATGAAGCCCATGTCGAGCATCCGGTCGGCTTCGTCCAAGACCAGGTGGCCGGCCCGGTCAAGGCGGATGTGGCCTTGCCCCATGAGGTCGAGCAGGCGTCCGGGCGTGGCGACCAGGATATCGACGCCACGGGCCAATGCCTTGACCTGCGGCCCTTGCCCGACGCCGCCATAGACGAGTGCGTGGCGCAGCGGCAGGTGCCGCCCATAGGTTCGGATCGAGTCGCCGATCTGGATCGCCAGTTCACGCGTCGGCGCCAGGATGAGGGCACGGGCGCCACGGGCACCGGCCGGCTCGCGCGTCTCGGCCAGGTGCTGCAGCAACGGCAGCGCGAAGGCGGCGGTCTTGCCGGTGCCTGTCTGAGCGATGGCGATCAGGTCCCGACCGGCCAGCAGCGATGGGATCGCGCGGCCCTGGATCGGGGTCGGAGAGGTGTAGTTCTCGGCCGCGAGAGCGCGGCAGAGCGGCTCGGCGATGCCGAGTTCGGAAAACGAGGTATTGGTCACTGAGTTACTATCCTTCTGCCCAGTGCCGCGCACGCGCTCGGGCGCACGGGGACCGTGGCTTGTTGCCGCCATCCACGCGCACTTGGAGGAAACGGGGTTGTTTGGGATTGTCTCGGGATGAAGCGCCGCCGGGGATCGGCAAGCGCGTCGCGCGATCGCGAGAAACCTGTGCCGGGTAAATGCGCCTGCGCCGACGAGATGTCAAGCCCGGCAGAGCGTTATGCCTTGCCGCCCCGCCTGCCTTTGAGCTTGGCCCAGGCGTCGCGGAGGCCAATGGTGCGGTTGAAGACGAGGCCCTCGGGTACCGCATCGGGGTCGGGGGTGAAGTAGCCCAGGCGCTCGAACTGCACCACCTCGCCAGTCGCGAACTCGGACAAGCTCGGCTCCAGCCGGCAGTCGCCCAGCACCTCTATTGAGTCCGGGTTGAGGTCGGCCAGGACGTCGCCATCGGCGCCTGGGTCGGGGCGTGAGAAGAGATGGTCGTAGAGCCGGACCTCGGCCGAAACTGCGTCGGCGGCGGAGACCCAGTGCAGCGTCGCCTTGACCTTGCGGCCGTCGGGCGCGTTGCCGCCGCGGGTCTCTGGGTCGTAGGTACAGCGCAACTCGACGACCTCGCCGGCCGCGTCCTTTACCACCTCCTGGCAGGTGATGAAGTAGGCGTAGCGCAACCGGACCTCGCGGCCAGGGGCCAGACGGAAGAACTTCTTGGGCGGTTCCTCCATGAAGTCGTCGGCCTCGATGTAGAGCTCGCGGCCGAAGGGCACCTCGCGGCTGCCGGCGCTTTCATCCTCCGGGTTGTTGATCGCTGCCAGCGTTTCCGATTGGCCCTCGGGGTAGTTCCCGATCACGACCTTGAGGGGGCGCAGCACCGCCATCCGGCGCTCGGCGGTCTTGTTCAACAGCTCGCGCGCCGAATGCTCCAGCATCGCCACCTCGACCGTGCCCTCGGTCTTGGAGATGGCGAGGCGGGAGACGAAGTCGCGGATCGCCGCCGGCGGGATGCCGCGGCGCCGGAGCCCCGACAGCGTCGGCATCCGGGGGTCGTCCCAGCCCGCGACGTGGCCCTCGGCGACGAGCTGGACGAGGCGGCGCTTCGACAGCACCGTGTGGGTCAGGTTGAGGCGCGAGAACTCGTACTGGTGCGGCCTCGTCGGCACGGGCAAGTGCTCCAAGAGCCAGTCGTAAAGCGGCCGGTGGTGCTCGAACTCCAGCGTGCAGAGCGAGTGCGTCACCCCCTCGATGGCATCCGACTGGCCGTGCGCGAAGTCGTAGGTGGGGTAGATGCACCAGGTATCGCCGGTCCTGGGGTGAGGGCTGTGCAAGATTCGGTAGAGGACCGGATCGCGCAAGGAGATGTTGCCCGACGCCATGTCGATCTTGGCGCGGAGCACGCGGGCGCCGTCCTCGAACTCGCCGCCACGCATGCGCCGGAAGAGGTCCAGGCTCTCCTCGACCGGGCGTTCGCGATAGGGGCTGTCGCGCCCGGGCTCGGTGAGCGTGCCGCGATGGGCACGGATCTCCTCGGCCGAGAGGTCGTCGACATAGGCCTTGCCGGTCTCGATCAGGTGCTCCGCCCAGTCGTAGAGCTGCTGGAAGTAGTCGGAGGCGAAGTAGAGGTGCGGGCCCCAATCGAAGCCCAGCCAAGCGACATCGGCCTTGATCGCCTCGATATACTCCGTCTCCTCCTTGGTCGGGTTGGTGTCGTCGAAGCGCAAGTTGCAGTGGCCGTCGAACTCATCCGCGACGCCGAAGTTGAGGCAGATCGACTTGGCATGGCCGATATGAAGATAGCCGTTCGGCTCCGGCGGGAAGCGGGTGACGACGGATTCGTGCCGGCCGGCTGCGAGGTCCGCCGCCACGACCTCGCGGATGAAGTCTCGCCCCGCTTCCGTTGTCGCCGTCTCGCTCATCGTTCCCGCTCCGCCGCTCGCCCCGACCGGGCGGCCCCTATCTGCCAGAAAAAGGCCGTTCGACCAAGTCTTCTCAAGCCACGGCGAGGCGCAGCGAGAGGCAGCTGAGGCCGCCGTCGAGCTTTCGGAACTCGGAGACGTCGAGCGCGACCGTGCTCAGGCCGGCGTTCTCGATGGCTCGGCCCGTCTTCGGATGGCCGGTGGCCATGAGGACGCGGTCGTTCACCACGACAGCGTTGGCGGCGTAGGCCTCGTCCGCCGCCAGCAGGATTTTGTCGTAGCCCCGGAAGGCGGGGTCCTCGGCCAACGCCGGCTGTAGCAACAGCAAGTCGTCACCGAGCCAGGCGACGCCGCTCTTCAAGTGCAGCATGCCCTGGACCGGTAGCGTCTCGCCCGAGAGGCCGTGGCGCTCCAGGATGGCGATCAGTTGGCGGGCGCCCTCGGCATCGGTGCGGTCCGTCAGGCCGACGACGTAGTGGTCGCCGACCTCCAGGACGTCGCCGCCGTCGAGCCGGCCCGGCGCTTCGATGCGCGCGACCGCTTCGTAGTGATCCCGGAGAGCCGCCTCGATATGCGCCGCTTCGCCCTGCCGGCTGGGCGCGCCGGGGCGGGTGACGACGGCACAGTGCGGGGTACAGACGGCGACATCCTCGACGAAGACGGAATCGGGAAAGTCGTCCAACGGCGGCAGCGTCGTCACCGCGACGCCGGCTGCTTCCAAGGCTTCGACATAGGCGCGGTGCTGGTGCCGCGCCAATGCGAGGTCGGGCGGACCGAATGTGGCGGTGGTCAGGCCCCCGGCCAGCCCGGACCCAGGCTGGCGGACGATGGCGCGGGCGATCCGCATGCTCGCCTGCCGCAATGCTCAGCCGCGCATGCGCTCGCCGGCCGGATCGAAGAGGGGCTCCGATCCCAGCGTGGCGGGGCGGCGCTCGCCCAGGATCTCGATCTCGAAGGCGGCACCGTCGGCGATCGTCTCGGTCGGCACGAAGCCGAGCGCCACCGACTGCGCGCTGTGATGGGCATAGCCGCCGGAGGTGACGAAGCCGACGACCTCGCCGTCCTTCCAGATCGGCTCGTCGGCCCAGACGTCGGCGTCCTCGGCCTCGACGACGAAGGTCTGGAGGCGCCGCGACGGTGGCGTATCGGCCTCGCGCATCGCCGCGTCGCGGCCGATGAAGTCGTTCTTGGCGAAAGAAACGAAGCGGTCGAGGCCGGTCTCGGCGGCGGTGTAGTCGGGCCGGTACTCGCGCATCCACGAGCCGAACGACTTCTCCAAGCGCAGCGACATCATCGCCCGCATGCCGAAGGGTTTCAGGCCCAGGTCCCGGCCGGCCTCTGCGAGCGCGTGGTAGAGGGCGAGCTGGCGCTCGGCCGGCACGTAGATCTCGTAGCCGAGGTCGCCGGTGTAGGTGATACGGGCGACGATCGCCGGCACCAGGCCGACCTCGATCTCCGCCACCGAGAGGAAGGGAAATGCGTCGCGGCCGACGTCGCTCCGGGTCAAGCGGGCCAGCAGCTCGCGCGCCTTGGGCCCCGCGATCTGGAAGCCGAGGCGGGCATCGGAGACGTTCTCGATCTCGACGCCGGCGTCGGGCAGATGCGCCTGGAACCAGCGCATGTGATAGGCCTGCGCGGCATAGGAGGCGGTGAGCTGGAAGCGCTCCGGCCCCAGCCTGGCGACGGTGAAGTCGCCGATCAGGCGGCCCGCCGGGTTCAGCATCGGCGTCAGCACGATCCGGCCTCGGGCCGGCATCCGGTTGGCGAAGATACGGTTGAGCCAGCCCTCGGCGTCGGCGCCCCGGACCTCGTACTTGCCGAAGTTGTGAATTTCGTTGATGCCGACCGCGGTGCGGACGGCCCGGCATTCCTCGGCTACGGGCGCGTGCGCGTTGGAGCGGCGAAAGCTCGGCGTCTCTTCCAGTGGCTCGCCCTCGGGCGCGAAGTAGTTGACGGCCTCCATGCCGTAGGCGGTGCCGAAGACCGCGCGCTGGCCGGCCCAGATGCCGTAGGCCGGCGTCGTCTTGAAGGGGCGGGCTGCCGGCAGCTCCTCGTTCGGGTAGGCGACGGCGAAGCGGCGCCGATAGTTCTCGCTCACCTTGGCGCGGGTGTAGGGGCGGGTGGTCCAGTCGCCGAAGCGGGCCACGTCCATGGCGAAGACGTCGCGCGAGGGCGCGCCCTCGACCATCCATTCGGCAAGCGTCAGGCCGACGCCGCCGCCCTGGCTGAAGCCGGCCATGACGGCACAGGCGCACCAGTAATTGGCAAGGCCCGGCACGGGGCCGACGATCGGGTTGCCGTCGGGTGCGAAGGTGAAGGGGCCGTTGATGATCCGCTTGATGCCGGCCTCGGCGAGGCAGGGATAGCGCTTGTAGGCGGCTTCGAGCGGTCCGGCGATCCGGTCCAGGTTGTCGGGCAAAAGCTCGTGGCCGAACTCCCAAGGCGTGCCGTCGACGCCCCAGGGGTCGCAGTCCTGCTCGTAAATGCCGATCACCAGGCCGCGGCCTTCCTGGCGCAAATAGGTCTCGCCGCCGGGATCGATGACGTGCGGCAGTTCTTCCTCGCGCTCGTAGACTTGCCGAATGTCGTCGGTGACGAGGTACTGGTGCTCCATCGGGTGCAGCGGCAGGTAGAGGCCGGCCATCTCGCCGACCTCGCGGGCCCACAGGCCGCCGGCGTTGACCACGTGCTCGGCCTCGATGGTGCCCTGCTCGGTCACGACCTGCCAGCCGCCGTCGGCCTTGGGGTTCAGCTCCAGGACGCGGTTGCGGAGATAGATCTCCGCACCCTGCTGGCGCGCCGCGCGCGCGTAGGCGTGCGTCGTGCCGGACGGGTCGAGGTGGCCGTCGAGCGGATCGTAGAGGGCGCCGATGACGCCGTCGGTGTTGACGATCGGCGACAACTTCTTGATCTCCTCCGGCCCGAAGATCTCGGTGTCGAGGCCCATATGGCGGTGCTTGGCACGTTCTGCCTTCAGGTGGTCGAGCCGGTCCGGCGTCGTCGCCAACGTCAGGCCGCCGACATGATGCAGGCCGCAGGACTGGCCGCTGATTTCCTCCAGCTCGCGGTAGAGCCGGATGGTGTAGCCTTGCAGCGCCGCCATGTTGGTGTCGGCGTTCAGCGTGTGGAAGCCGCCCGCGGCATGCCAGGTCGAGCCCGAGGTCAACTCCGAGCGCTCGATCAGGACGACGTCCTGCCAGCCGAACTTGGTCAGGTGATAGAGGACGCTGCAGCCGACCACGCCGCCGCCGATCACCGCTACCTTGACATGGCTCTTCATCGGGCTCGTCCCCCTTCGATGGCATGCTGATCCGGCACCCGTTGCCGCGGTGCATTCTTCCCGTCTTTTTCGAAGCGAAACAACGATAAATGCGAAGACCGGAGAATTCGGGCTGAACGATCGGCCGCGGCCCCTTGACCTCGCCCGCCGGGAGAACGACCCTGGGAGGAAGCGCATCTTCTAATGCACCGCAAATTCAACGAACGGACGCACGCCCCATGAACAACGAAGACCTTTGCTTTACACCGGCGACGAAGCTTGGCGAGATGATCCGCGGCAAGGAGATCTCGGTCTCCGAGCTCGTCGCGGCCGTGCTTGCCCGGATCGAGGCCTTGGAGCCCAAGGTCAACGCTTTCGCCACCCTGACCGCCGAGGCCGCGATGGCGGCGGCAGCCGAGGCCGACGCGGCGGTAGCGGCCGGGGACGAGCTCGGGCCGCTGCACGGCATACCGGTAACGATCAAGGACCTGTCGGTCATGGCGGGCGTGCCGACGGAGCGCGGCTCGCACATCTTCAAGGGCGCTGTGCCGGATACGGACGCACCCTTCGTCACCCGGCTGAAGGCGGCAGGCGCCATCCCGCTCGGCAAGACAACGACTTCGGAGTTCGGTTGGAAGGGGGTCAGCCAGAGCCCGCTCACCGGCATTACCTCCAACCCCTGGAAGGAAGGCTATAACGCCGGCGCCTCCTCGGCCGGGGCAGGGGCGGCGGCGGCCGGTTACGGGCCCTTGCACCAGGGCTCGGACGGTGCCGGCTCGATCCGCATGCCCTCGCACTTCTGCGGCATCTTCGGCCTGAAGCCGACCTTTGGCCGAATTCCGAACGTGCCGGTGCCGAACAACGATCAGAGCTCGCATCTCGGGCCGATGACCCGCAGCGTCGGCGATTCCGCCCTGATGCTGAAGACGATCGCGGGCCCGCACCCCCTGGATCACTACAGCATGGAGGCGCCACCGGCGGATTACCCGGCCCTCCTGGCCGAGGGGATCCGTGGCCTGAAGGTGGCCTATAGCCCGGACCTGGGCCATGCCCGCGTCGATCCGGATGTCGCCGAGCTCGTAGCCTCGGCAGCAGCGGCGTTTACCGATCTCGGCTGTACCGTCGAGGAGGTGACGCCCGGCTTCGGCCCGGACGGGCCGGAGATTATCCGCTTCTTCTGGTCGGCCCACATGCGGCTTTACGCCGCTTACCTAGCGGAGTGGGAGGACAAGATGGACCCGGGCCTGGTCGCCTGCATCAAGGCCGGCGTGGGCCAGAGCGCCGACGACTACCTCGCCATGCGGGCCCGCAAGCACGACTATATCGAGGCGGTGCAGCGCTTCTTCGAGGAATGGGACCTGCTGCTGACGCCGACGGTTTCGGTCGCCGCCTTTCCGGCCGATCGCCTGCAGCCCGAGCACTGGCCCCAGCATTCCTGGGATTGGGTCAGCTGGGCCGAGTTTTCCTACCCCTTCAATTTCTCCCACAACCCGGCCGGCACGGTGCCGGCAGGCTTTACGCCTGCGGGCCTGCCGGTCGGCCTGCAGATCGTCGGGCCGCGCTTCGCCGACCTCACCGTATTGCAGGCCGCGGCCGCCTTCGAGGCGGCCCGGCCCTGGGCCGACAAGCGGCCGGCGCTCTGAAGCCTCGCTCCGGCGTCCGCGCCTCAGCCGTCGAGTTCGCGGACCGGGCGCCAGCTTGTCTCCCGCTCGTCGCAGTTGATGCGTTTCGCCTTCGCTTTGCGGCCGAAGGCGTTCTCAAATTGCGCACGCGAACCAACGTCGAGGTCCGACGTCTCCAGCCCGAGCGTGGCCGGCGCTCAGGTCGAGCGGGCACGAGCGAGGCTGCCGTGCCTCAGGACCGGCCGCGCCGAAATGTCGATGGTGCGCACTTGTATGTTTTCAAAAAAGCGTCGTTGAATCCTCGGACGCTTCCAAATCCCGCTTCGAAGGCAATGCGAGCCAACGGCAGGTTCGAGTCCGTGACAAGCCTCTTTGCCGCCTGGACCCGGCGTACCCTGGCTATTTCCCGGGGGCTCGCGCCCACATGCCGGAGAAAGAGTCGAGACAAATGGCGCGCGCCGATGCCGAGAAGATCCGCCAGCTCGGGAACAGAGTGGCGTTCGAGATAGCCTTCTTCGATCAGGCGCATCCCGCGTCCCACCGTGGTTGCCGTTCCGAGCCAGGCCGGACTGCCCGGAGCGGATTCCGGCCGACAGCGCAGGCAGGGTCGATAGCCGGCGCGCTCCGCCTCGGCCGCGGTGCGATAGAAGACGCAGTTTCGCCGCTTGGGTTTCGGCGCCGGGCAGATCGGCCGGCAGTAGACCCCCGTCGTCCGAACGGCGACGAAAAACTCGCCGTCGAATTCGTGATCGCGGCGAAGCAACGCTTCATAGAAGTGGTCGTGACGGCTGTCCCCGCCCTCTATGCGGTCATTTCTATTCACGGTGACTTAGTCTTATTCCCTGCCTTGCCACAGCCAATTTGCAAGTAACGATCACGGACGCGGCGACCGTCGCGGCCATGCATATTATCCCAACTGTCACGAACCCCATGGTTGCGATGACGACCCCCATCGTGGCCGTGCCGATCGACGAGCCCGTGAATACGCAGGCCGTGTTGATCGAAAAGGCGCGTCCGCGAATTGCCGTGTCGACCTTGCCGATCGCCGTCGTGAAGGACGTAAAGGCGGCATTTTGGAAGACGCCCCATAGGTACATCGTCAGTCCGAGCAGGACCATCGAATGGGTGGTGTGCGGGATCGATAGCAAGATCATGCCGAGAGCCGCCGTCGCTACAGACAGGCTCCGTTCCGGGCCAACTCGATCGATGATCCAGCCGTTGAGCGTTCCGGTCAAAAAGCCGAGACCGTAGATCGAGACGAAAATGCCGGCTCCGCCAGCTTGAACGCCCAAGTCACCTCGGATAGCGATGCCGAGATAGGCGTAGACGCCGTAGAAGCCGATGAATGTCAGGACCGTCGAGAGAAACAGCCACGGCAGGCGCGCAGCATGGATGCGCGACCGAATGCTTCGCGACCAGAACGCAGAGATCGCGACAACCGCACCGCCGGGCCGATCGTTTGCCGTGAAAAGTCGCGCCGTCAGGGCGGCGATGATCAACCAAGTGGTCGCGAGAACGAGCATCATGCCACGCCAGCCCACGGATTCTCCCAGAAACGCCGCTGCCGGAACGCCGACCAATGTCGAAGCCGCCCAACCCGAATTGACCCGGCCAAGGATTCTCGCTCGCGTGGCCTCCGACGTGCGATCGGAAATGGCGGCGTAGGCGGCCGGCATGAAAATCCCGCCGCCACAGCCGCAAAGCGCATGGCCCAAGACAAGGACCGCCCATGTCGGTGATAGCGCGACGCATATCAAGCCGACCAGGTGCAGGCTCATTCCAACGGCCAGCATGATGCGGCGCGAAACAATGTCGTGGAAAGGCGCCAAGGCAACTGATGTCAGTCCCAGGGCGAGGCCATAGGCGCCCCCCGGATAACCCAAGCGCGTTGTGTCCGCGTCGAGGTCTCGAGCCACGTCAGGGAGTATCGGCGAGAGTGCGAGAAAGAATGAGCCGACAAGAAACATGCTCAATGCGAAGCCAGCCGTCTGCGGCAGCGACAAGAGGTCGCGATCGCTTGAGCAGGCGGTGCAATCGTCCTCGATCAAGGCATTCGGCTCCAATCCGCGAGCCTCGAATCTAAACCGGAGACGAGCGTCCCGCTGGCCGGGATCGGACGCTATTCCTTTCGCCTGGAGTCGTCCGGCGTCGATTGGCCAAACCGGGAGGCAAGACGTCCCGTTCGTCGCCGAGGTGGTCGAGAGGTGAAGCTGTCGATCGTCGTCGCCAGAGAGCCCGGTTTGGCTTTCCAGCGAGTTGTTGTTTCGAACGCGCGTTATCGGCGGCAATCCGCCACCCGCGCGGAATCTCGTCTTCGCGCTCTCGGGCGGCAGCGCCGATAATCTCGCGTCGACGGCTGCCGGTCGCGTGGGGCGGGTCGCCTTTTCTTACTGATCCCGGTAGACCGGCTCGCGCTTCTCGAAGAAGGCGTTGATGCCTTCGGTGAAGTTGGGGCTCTGGATCGTCAGCACCTGGTTGCGGTCCTCCAGGGCGATCGCGGCCTCGAGGCTGGGCGCATCCACCGTCATGTTGAGGCATTCTTTGGTCAGCTTCAGACCCAAGGGCGATGCCGCCAACATCTCCTCCAGGTAGGGCTTGGCCGCTTCTTTCAGGCGCTCGTCGGCCACCACCTCGGAGACGAGGCCGGTGGCTAATGCCCGCTCAGGCCCCATGAAGCGCCCGGTCAGCATCAGCTCCGAGGCGGCCGAGAGACCGATCATCCGCGGCAGCATATAGCTGACACCGACGTCGCAAGAGGTGAGGCCGAGCTTCAGGAAGGCGCAGTTCATGCGGGCGCTGGCGCCTGCGATGCGGATGTCGGCTGCCAGCATCAGACCGAGGCCGCCGCCGGTGGCCGCGCCCTGCACCAGGGCGACGATCGGCTGCGGGCAGCGGCGCATCGCCATGATGATCTCCGAGACCCGGCGTTGACCGCGGATGTCGGGCGGGATTCCGTTCGCCACAACGCCGCGGATCTCCTTGATGTCGATGCCGGCGCAGAAGGCCCGGCCGGCACCCCGCATGACGACGATGCGGACCTCCTCGTCACGGCAGAGGCTGTGGAAATAGTCGCCCAGCTCGTCGACCATCTGGGAATTGAGGGCGTTCAGCCGCTCTGGCCGGTTCAGCGTCAGCCAGTCGACCGCGCCCTCCTTCTCGATCTCCAAGGTCTCGTAGTTCGCCATCAGGCACCTCGTGTCGTCTGCTTCGATCGGGCCGGAATTGTCCTCTGCCCGAGGCGGCCCTTGCAACAGGCCGAATGGTCGCAGCCGTTTGCCGGCCCGCTCGGGCCTGTGCTAAGCGATTTCACGGAATAAACAAACGCGTGAGAGGGTAGGCAATGAGTGGAGCCGAGGTGAACAGGATCACGGGCCGGTCGGCGTTTCTGTCGGTCCTGAAGGACGAGGGGGTGAGCCACCTCTTCGGCAACCCGGGCACGACCGAGCTGCCGATCATGCACGCGCTGAAAGACCACCCGGACCTGACTTACGTCCTCGGCCTGCAGGAATCGATCGTGGTCGCGATGGCCGAGGGCTTCAGCCGTGCCTCGGGCAAGCTTTCGGCCTGCAACGTGCACGTAGCACCCGGCCTCGGCAACGCCATGGGCGCGCTCTACAACGCCAAGTTCACCGGCACGCCAATGATCCTGACCGCCGGCCAGCAGGAGCAGGGTCACGGCCTGACCGAGCCTTTGCTCTACGACCCCCTGGTGCCGATCGCCCAGCCGCTGGTCAAATGGGCGGCCGAGATCAACCGCCTCGACGATTTGCCGCGGATCGTTCGCCGCGCCGCCAAGATCGCGCTGACGCCGCCGACGGGCCCCGTCTTCATCTCGCTGCCGGGCGACATCCTGAACGACGAGGGGGCGATCGAGCTCGGCGGCCGCACCCGCGTCGAGGCCGCCGGCCGGCCCTCGGATGAGACCTTGGCGCGGCTCGCCGACCGCCTGTTGGCGGCCAAGAAGCCGGTGATCGTCGCCGGCCACGAGGTCCAGAGCGGCGACGCGCTGGCCGAGGCGGCCCGCTTCGCCGAGGTCCTGGGGGCGCCGGTCTATCAGCAGACCGTGCCCTGGGGGGCGCATTTCCTCTCTGAGCACCCGGCCTTCATGGGCGCGCTGACCCGCGAGCAGGCCGAGGTCCGCGACGCCCTCTCCGACTACGACCTTCTGGTCTGCCTCGGCGCCGACGTCTTGCGCATGTCGGTCTGGAGCGAGGTCGAC
>JASLMY010000094.1 GCA_030746295.1 Alphaproteobacteria bacterium
TGCTCGGCGGGTGCGAAGCCGACGACCCGGATTACGTCGAGCGCCCGGTGGAGGAGCTCTACAATCTCGCCATGGACCAGTTGGTGAACGGGAGCGCCAGCGAGGCGGCACGCAACTTCGACGAGGTCGAGCGCCAGCATCCCTACTCGGTCTGGGCCAGGCGGGCCCAGGTCATGGGTGCCTATGCCTATTACCTGACCAACCAATACGGCGAGGCGATTCTGGCGGCGCAGCGCTTCATACAGCTCCATCCCGGCAACAAGGACGTGCCCTACGCCCAGTATCTCATCGCCTTATCCTACTACGAGCAGATTACCGACGTCGGGCGCGACCAGAATATCACCAAGCGCGCGCTCGCCGCCTTGCAGGAGATCATCGAACGCTACCCGGACACCGCGTACGCGCGCGATGCCCGGTTGAAGATCGACTTGGCCCAGGACCATCTCGCCGGCAAAGAAATGGAAATCGGCCGCTACTACCTGAAGCGCCGCCAGTACACCGCCGCGGTCAACCGCTTTCGCACCGTCATCGAGGACTATCAGACCACAACCCATGCGCCCGAGGCGCTGCACCGCCTGACCGAGGCCTATCTGGCGCTCGGCGTCGAGGAGGAGGCGCAGACCGCAGCGGCGGTGCTCGGCCACAACTTTCCGGGCAGCAGCTGGTATACCGACAGCTACGCGCTGCTCACCGGCCAGGATCTCAGGCCGGAGGCGCACAAGGGCTCCTGGATCGGCCGGCTGTGGTCGAACGTCTTCTGATCGCTCCATGCTGGCCGGTCTGAGCGTCCGCGATATCGTCCTGATCGAGCGGCTGGTGCTCGAGTTCGCGCCCGGCCTCTGCGTCCTCACCGGCGAGACCGGAACCGGCAAGTCGATCCTGCTCGATGCCCTGGGTCTGGCCATCGGCGCGCGCGCGGATGCCGGCCTGATCGGCCACGGCGCCGAGCGCGGCAGCGTCGCCGCCGCCTTCCAGGTGCCGACCGACCATCCGGCTCTCGAGATCCTGGAGGCAGGAGGGCTCGACGGCGGCGAGACACTGATCCTGCGCCGGGTGCTGACGCCCGATGGTCGCGGCCGGGCCTTCGTCAACGACCAGCCGATTGCCGTCGGGCTGCTGCGCCGGCTCGGCGAATGCCTGGTCGAGGTGCACGGCCAGCACGACGAGCGCGGCCTCCTGAACGCCGCCGGACACCGGGCCCTGCTCGACGAATTCGCCGTCGCCGAGCCCTTGCGCCGGTCCTGCCGCAAAGCCCACCAGGCCGTCGAGGCAGCGGCAGCGGCACTGGCCGAGGCGGAGGCGGCGCTGGCCCGCGATCTTGGCGAGCGCGACTACCTGGAGCACGTTCTGGCTGAGCTGGAGCGCCTGGCGCCACGGTCTGGCGAGGAGGCCGAGCTGGTGGCGACGCGCCAACGCCTGCGTCAAGGCGAAAAGCTGGTCGAGGCGCTGACCCAGGCGACCGCGGCCCTGGCCGAGCCCGAGGGCATCGATACCCGCCTGCGCCGGGCGGAACGGGCGCTCGCCCGGGTCGCCGAATTGGCCGGCGGCCAGCTCGATGCGGTGCTCGAGGGACTGGGCCGTGCCGCCGTCGAGGCGATGGAAGCGCTGGCGCTGGTCGAGCAGGCCGGAGCCGAGCTGGCGCCCGACCCGCACCGTCTGGAGGCCGTGGAGGAGCGTCTCTTCGCGCTACGCGAGGTAGCCCGCAAGCACCGGACCGGGGTCGACTCGTTGGCACGCTTGCAGGACGAGTTCGCGGCGCGCCTCGGTGCCATGGCGGCAGGCGAAGAGCGCCTGGAAGCGCTGCGGGCCGGGGTGGCGGGGTCTCGCGAGCGCTTCACCACCGCGGTGGCGGCCCTCGGTCGGGCGCGCCAAAAGGCCGCCAAGCGGCTGGATCGGGCGGTCGCCCGCGAGCTCGGCCCCTTGAAGCTCGAGAATGCCGTCTTCCAGACCCGGTTGCAGCCCCTGGCGGAATCGGAGTGGTCGGCGGAAGGCGGCGAGCGGGTCGGCTTCCTGGTCGCCACCAACCCGGGTGCCGAGCCGGGGCCGCTGAACCGAATCGCCTCCGGCGGCGAGCTCGCCCGCTTCATGCTGGCGCTGAAGGTGGCGCTCGCCGGCACCAAGAGTGCCCAGACCCTGGTCTTCGACGAGGTCGACCGCGGCGTCGGCGGCGCCGTCGCCGACCGGGTCGGCGCCCGGCTGGCGGCGCTCGCCGAAACGGCGCAGGTCCTCGTCGTCACCCATTCGCCGCAGGTCGCAGCCCGGGCGGCGCATCATTGGCACGTTGTCAAGGACGAGGCCGACGACGGCGCCCGGACGACGGTCGTCAAGCTCGGCGACAAGGCCAGGCGCGAGGAGATCGCCCGTATGCTGGCCGGCGCCGAGATCACGGCCGAGGCCCGTGCCGCCGCCGGCAGCCTGATCGCGGCGGCCGAGCTGTGACGGTGGCCGACGAGACCCCGGTCGAGGCCTTGGGCGAGAGCGAGGCCGCTGCCGAGCTGGCAGAGCTGGCGGCCGAGATCGCCAAGCATGACGCCGCCTATTTCACCCGCGACGCGCCGCTGATCCCGGATGCCGAGTACGACGCATTGCGCCGCCGCAACGCCGCCATCGAGGCCCGCTTCCCGCACCTGAAGCGGCCCGACAGCCCCAGCGACCGGCTCGGCGCCGCGCCTGCCGGGGGCTTCGCCAAGGTGACCCATGCCCGGCCCATGCTGTCGCTCGACAACGCCTTCGACGTCGCCGACGTCGCCGATTTTCTCGATCGGGTGCGCCGCTTCCTGGGCCTGGAGGCGGCGGCCGAGGTCGCCGTCGTCGCCGAGGCCAAGATCGACGGGGTTTCGGCCAGCCTGCGCTACGAGGACCGACGCCTGGTCGTCGGCGCCACCCGAGGCGACGGCCGCGTCGGCGAGGACATCACTCGCAACTTGCAGACCATCGCCGAAATTCCGGCCGAGCTGCCGGCCACCGCACCCGACGTCTTCGAGGTCCGGGGCGAGGTTTTTATGTCGCGCCAGGCCTTTCTGGCCTTGAACGAAGCGCAGGCGGCGGCCGAACGGCCGCCCTTCGCCAACCCCCGGAACGCCGCTGCCGGCTCGCTGCGCCAGCTCGACGCCACCATCACAGCGAGCCGGCAGCTCGGCTTCCTCGCCTATGCCTGGGGCGAGACCAGTGCTCTGCCGGCCGAGACCCAGTGGGGCGTCCTACAGGCGCTCGGCGATTGGGGCTTCGAGATCCAAGAGCAGATCCGGCTTTGCCGCACCCTTGACGAGATGCTGGACCATTACCGCGCCATCGAGGCCCGGCGGGCAGCGCTGCCCTACGACATCGACGGCGTCGTCTACAAGGTCGACCGGCTCGACTGGCAGGCTCGTCTCGGCCAGGTCAGCCGGGCCCCGCGCTGGGCGACGGCGCATAAGTTCCCGCCCGAGCAGGCCCGGACGATCGTCGAGGGCATCGACATCCAGGTTGGGCGCACCGGCGCCCTGACGCCGGTGGCGCGCCTCCGACCCGTCACCGTAGGCGGCGTCGTCGTCTCCAACGCCACGCTCCACAACGAGGACTACATCGTCGAGAAGGACATCCGGATCGGCGACACCGTCGTGGTGCAACGGGCCGGCGACGTCATCCCTCAGGTTCTGGAGGTGATCCGGAGCGAGCGCCCGAAAGGCACTTCGACCTACGCGTTTCCGAACGCGTGCCCGGTCTGCGGCAGCCATGCGGTGCGCGAGGAGGGCGAAGTGGTTTGGCGCTGCAGTGGTGGCCTCGTCTGCCCGGCCCAGGCAATGGAGCGTTTGCGCCACTTCGTCTCACGCGATGCCTTCGACATCGAGGGCCTGGGCGAAAAGCAGATCCGCGCCTTCTTCATGGAAGGGCTGATAACGGCGCCCGCCGACATCTTCACCCTCGAAGCCCGGGACCCGGGTGGCGAAGAGGGACTGGCGGTGCGCGAGGGATGGGGCGAGACCTCGGTCGCAAATCTCTTTGCCGCCATCGCCGAGCGCCGGCGGATCGGCCTCGACCGCTTCATCCACGCCTTGGGAATCCGCCATGTCGGCCAGTCGAACGCCGGCCTCTTGGCCCGCACCTACCACACTTTCGAGGAATTCTCGGGCGCCATGCGGGCGGCGGCACCGCGCGAGGGCGAGGCCTACGACGAGCTCTTGAACATCGACGGCATCGGTCCGGCGGTCGCCGGCGCGGTCCTCGACTTCTTCGCCGAACGCCACAACCTCGACGCGGTCGAGGCCTTGGCGGCCGAAGTCACGGTCGAGGCCATGGCCGCCGCCGACACCGAGGCCTCGCCGGTCGCCGGCAAGACGATTGTCTTCACCGGCAGCCTGGAGGTGATGACGCGCTCCGAAGCCAAGGCCCGGGCCGAGGCCCTAGGCGCCAAGGTCGCGGGCTCGGTCTCCAAGAAGACCGACCTCGTGATCGCCGGGCCCGGCGCCGGCTCGAAGCTGGCCAAGGCGGAATCGCTCGGCGTCGAGGTCATCAGCGAGCAAGACTGGCTCGACCTCGTCGGCGCTTGAGGGCGGTGGCCTGTGCCACGGTTGACCGGCTTCCGCGGCGCCTTTAGATCAAAGCGGCGAAACCCCGCCGCCACCTTGTCGAAGGACGCAAGAACCATGAAGAAAGCCGCCAAGAGCCGTACCGAAACCGATTCCTTCGGCCCGATCAAGGTGCCGTCCGATCGCTACTGGGGCGCGCAGACCCAGCGCTCGCTGCAGAACTTCCGCATCGGCTGGGAGCGGATGCCGATCGCCGTCGTGCGCGCCTTCGGCGTCGTCAAGATGGCAGCCGCCAAGACCAACCTCGAGATGGGCGAGCTGCCGCCGAAGATCGGCCGCGCCATCGTCCGCGCCGCCAAGGAGGTCGCCGACGGCAAGCTCGACGACCACTTCCCGCTCGTCGTCTGGCAGACCGGCTCGGGCACGCAGAGCAACATGAACGCCAACGAGGTGATCTCGAACCGGGCGATCGAGCTCTTGGGTGGCGAGCTGGGCTCGAAGTCGCCGGTGCACCCGAACGACCATTGCAACAAGGGCCAGTCCTCGAACGACACCTTCCCGACGGTGATGCACGTCGCCGCGGTGTCCGAGATCGAGCGCTTGCTGCTGCCGAACCTCGAGCGCCTGCGCCGGGCGCTCGACGCCAAGGCCAAGGAATGGCGCCGCATCATCAAAATCGGCCGGACCCACATGCAGGACGCGACGCCGCTGACGCTGGGGCAGGAGTTCTCGGGCTACGCGACCCAGCTCAAATACGGCGACCAGCGGATCCGGTCGACGCTGCCCCGGCTCTGCCGCCTGGCCCAGGGCGGCACCGCGGTCGGCACCGGCCTCAACGCCAGGAAGGGCTTCGCCGAGGCGGTGGCGGCTGAGATCGCGGTTGCCACCGGGTTGCCCTTCAAGACGGCCGAGAACAAGTTCGAGGCCCTGGCCGCGCACGACGCCGTGGTCGAGGCCTCGGGCGCCCTCAACACCGTCGCCACCAGTCTCTTGAAGATCGCCAACGACATTCGGCTCTTGGGCTCGGGCCCGCGCTCGGGCCTGGGCGAATTGAACCTGCCCGAGAACGAGCCCGGCTCCTCTATCATGCCCGGCAAGGTCAATCCGACCCAGTGCGAGGCCTTGAGCCAGGTAGCGATGCAGGTGATGGGCAATCACGCCACCATCACCATGGCCGGCGCCGGCGGCTTCCTGGAGCTCAACGTCTTCAAGCCGGTGATAATCTACAACCTGCTGCAGTCGGTGCAGCTGCTCGCCGACGCCGCCGCCAGCTTCACCGACAACTGCGTCGTCGGCATCGAGCCCAACCTCGAGCGGATCGACGAGCTGATGGGCCGCTCTCTGATGCTGGTGACTTCGCTGGCGCCGCACATCGGCTACGACAACGCGGCCAAGATCGCCAAGCACGCGCACATCGAGGGGCTGACCTTGAAGGAGGCTGCACTCGGCCTGGGCCTCGTCTCCGAGGCCGACTTCGACGCCTGGGTCCGGCCGGAGCGGATGATCGGGCCCAAAGCGTGAGCCCGGAGCGGCCGACGGCGCTCCGCAAGGGCTCCGTCGTCGTCGCCGGGCACCGCACCTCGATCTCGCTCGAGGACGCCTTTTGGCAGGCGTTGGCCGAGGTCGCGCGGGCGCAAGATCGCTCGATCAACTCTCTCGTCTCCGAGATCGACTCCGGCCGCAGCGGCAACCTGTCGAGCGCCGTTCGCGTCTATCTCCTGGAGTGGTTCCGAAGGGCTAGCGCGCCTCGGGCGATTTGACCGCGGCCTGTTGCCGGGCGAGGTGTCGCAAGAAGGCGGTGGCCCTGAGCGTGACCGCGATGTCGTCCGGTGGACCCTTGAGATCGATCACGATGGCAGGGGCGGACGCGTGCCCGGCCGGACGCAGATCGCTGCTGAGGCCGAGCCGCCAGCGCCCCAGCTCCAGGCCGCCGGCAAGCGTCGCCTCGGCCCCGGCCAGGCTGGCGACGGTGTCGTCGGTTCGGGCGACGCCGTTGGTGAGAAGCCAGCTTCCCTCGGCCGTCGCCCGCGCCGTCTCGCCGCCGGCGAAGGCAGCCTCCAGCACCGCCTTCGCCGTTCCCGGCCGGGCCTGGGCGAGCGCCTCGCCGAGGCCGGCGAGCGCGAGACCGGAAACAATCCCGTTCCGAACCCGAACCCGGACCTCGCCGTTCAGGCTGTTGGCCAGCTCCCAGGTGCTCGCCCCGATGCTCTCGATCCGGCCCCGCATGTCGAGTGCGCCGTCGATGCCGCCCAGCTCCAGCAGGGCCGCGGCCTCGGCCAGCCGCGCCGCGGCGAGCGCGAAGGTGGCGTCGAACGAGGGCGGCACGCCGGCCGCCAGGCGTCCCTTGCCGGTCAGCTTGCCGCCGTAGAGGCCGGCCTCGAACCGGTCCAACGTCAATACGCCGTCGTCGACGTGGAGCGCGATGTCGCCGTCGGCGATGCTTTGGCCACGATAGGTGATGCGGTCGGCCCGAAGCGCCAGCCGGCCGTCGAGGCGGCGCAGCGGATCGAGCGCCAGCGGCTGCGTCGACCAACGTCCTTCGGCTTCGTCGGCGGCCCTCGCGGGTGCCGCCTGGCCCGGCAGCAGCGCGTCGAGGTCGAGGACATTGGCCCGAAGCTCGGCTTCCAGGCGCGGCCGCTTGCCGGCGGTATCGAGCGCCACCTCGCCGGTGACCCGGGCTGGGCCCAACCTCAACGCCGCTGCCTCCAGTCGAAGTGCCGCCGGGGCGCCTGTCAGCCGACCCGAAAAGCCGAGCTCGCCCAGCGTATTGGCCGAGGGGCGATAGTCGTATCCCAACTCCTGCAGCAGTCGCCGGGCCTCCGGGTGTGTCGCCTCCAGCGCCAGGTCTAGAAGCGGGCCGCTCGGCGGTTGGGCGATGCTGCCCTCGACGTGCATCTTGGCGCCGCCGACCGAGCCGCCGACCGCGACTTCCAGTCGGCTCTGGTCGCCTTCGATCCGGCCCTGCAATGCCAGCGCTGTGGCGGCCGCCTCGCCGGCCGACGGTGCTAGGCCGAAGCGGCTGAGCGCGGCGCCGAGATCGTCGTGCTTGAGGTGGAGCGCCACATCGAGGCGCGGCGTCTCCGAAAGGTTCCGGATCTCGCCGCTAGCCGCCAGCTTTGCCTCGCCGGCGCGGGCCGAGGACTCGAAGACGACGGTCGCGCCACCGCCTTCGATCAGGGTCTCGATCTCCATCCGGCCGAGCCGCGCCAGCCAGGGCGGCGCCGGCAGCCCGAGGGCCGCGGCCAGGACACTGAAATCGCCGCCGGCGAGGCTGAGCTGGGTGCTGAAATGGGGTTCGGCCGCGAAGCCCTCGGCCGCCGCCGTCAGCTCTGCCTCGACACCGGCGACGTCGCCGATCCGGGCCTCGTGCACGGTCAGCTTGCCGCCGACGAGCGAGAGCGCCACCGCCAGGTCGCTCACCGAGGTATTGGCATAGCTCAGCCGCTTCGCCTTGAAGGCGAGGTTGGTATCGAATTCCTCGAGCCGCGCCAGGGGCAGGACGCCCAGCAGCGCGGCACCGTCGCCGCCAGTCGATGCCGCCGGCAGATAGCCGTCCAGGTTGAGGCGGTCGACGGCGAGGTCGAGGCCGAACGAGGGCCGGCCCTGCAGACGGTAGGTGATGCCGCCCCGTGCGTTCGTCGCGTCCAGCCTGAGCGAGACGCTGCGGGCCTCCAGGGCCTCGGGTGTCAGGCGCAGGTTGCCGGTAAGCGAGACGTTGGCGAGCCTGTTCTCCGGCACCTCGCCGAGGTCGTAGCCGAGCCAGTCGACAAGCCTTCTCAGGTTGTCGGAGGCAAGCTCGACGCGGCCCTCGAACCGCGGCACACCCTCGGTCCGCGTGGCCGCTCCCGTCAGCCGCAGCTCCGAGCCGCCGGGCAAAAGGGCGCGGGCTTGGTTCAAGGTGAGGACGCCGTCGGCAAGCCCGGCATTGAGCTGCACCTGCCGCATGACCCCGCCCTTCAGCGTCACGCCGTCCAAGGTGAGGTCGAGGTTGCCGGCGAGCCGGATTGGAACCCCGGGCAAGCCGAGGCCAAGTGCCCACCGCGCGGCGGGCCAGGCCTTCGCCTTGCCTCGGCCGGCGTCGAGCGCCTGGACGACCGAATCGAGATCGAAGCGTCCGGCCGCGAGGGCCGCATCGAAGCGGATCGGGTCGTCCAGATGGATTCCGAGCGCGCCACTTACCTGCGCCTTGGCGATTCGCACCGTCAGGTCGTTGAGAGCGACATCGCGCGCCGAGGCCCGAAGCCGCGCCTCCGCCGCGACGGGCACGGCGGGCAGCATTCCGGCGTCGGCGGCGGGCAGCAGTGCCGCCGCGAGCGCGGCCAGGCTCGGCGTCCGCATGGTCATGCGCCCCGTCAGCGTGCCGTCCATGGCGGGTTTCGACAGCCGGCCCGAGAAGGTCAGCGCGCCGGTCTGATCGGCGAGGCCGAGCGCCATGTGTGGTACCGGCAGCTGGCCGGCGGTGCCGATTCGCCCGAGGCGGAGATCGAAGCGAAGCGCTACGCCGCCGAGACGGAAGGCACCCCGCGCTTGCAAGGGCCCGGCCAGCGAGGCCGCCGCCGCGGTCAGGTTCAGTCCGCTGATCTCGAGGTTTTGGCCGGTGTTGGCGTCGGAGAGACGAATGATGCCGTTCTCGACCACGACCGACTCCAGCGAGAGCGCCGTGTCGATGCCGCCGGCGCGTCCGCCGATCGCTCCCTCATCCGGCGCCCGGTCCCAGCCGAGGATGCGGTCGCCGTCGCGGACGATCGAGACCTCCGGCGCCAGCAATCGTATCGATTCGACCTGCACATCGCCCGCGACCAGGGGCAGCAGGGCGACGTCGACTTCCAGCGCCTTGAGGCGCAGCAGGTCTGGGCCGGCCTCGGACTTGGGACCCATGAGCCGCAGCTGCGATGCGGTCAGTCGCGGCTTCGGCAGCAACGCGAACTCGATCTCGCCGTCGATGGCGATCTCGCGCCCGGTCAAGCGCTTCGCCGCTGCCTCGATCTCGGGCCGATAGGCGTTCCAATCGACGAAGCTCGGTCCGACCAGCACGGCCCCCACCAGCAGCACGACGAGGAGCACGAATGCGACGAAGACTTTCCTCAACAGCTATCCTCGTTTGTCACTTTCCCGGGGCCGAGTCGGCGGCGGGGCGGGTTGCGAGCGGTCGGTTGAACGGGCGGTTGCAAGACGCCCGCGTTGGAGTAAGCTAACCCAGTTGAGCCAACCTAGGCGAGGCGCCGGCGGAAATAGCCACCTGCTCTCGCCGGGACCGAGACGCGCATGGGCGACATCGTCAACCTGCAGCAATATCGAAAGAAGGCGAAGCGCCGCCGAGCCGGCCACAAGGCCGCGGAGAACCGCCTGCAACACGGCCTCTCGAAACGCGACCGCCAATCCGGCGACGCCGAGCGCGGTCGCCGCGAAAAGGATCTCGAGGGCAAGCGGATCGAGCGCGGCCCGGGCGAGGACGAACCGCCGACCCCGGCCTGAGGCGAGACGGTCGGGATCGAGCCGCCACCCTTGGTGCAAGGCCCGGCCAAATGGCGCCGTCTTGCGGCGGCAACGCTGTTTCTGTGGCAGGCACCTCGATACCGGACCGCTTCGTCGGCATCGCTTCCTTACGATGACGCCACGAGAGTGGTTTCGCCCGCTCGCTGATGTCGGACCGAATCGCCGAACTCGACGCGCACAGCCGTCAGCTTCCATCCCGGCCGGCCATCAGGCGCCGTGCCAGGCCCAACAGCATCAGGTCGGCACCCGGCCGGGCGACGATCGACAAGCCCAGCGGCAAGCCGTCCAATTCGGCCAGCGGCAGGCTGATCTGCGGCAGGCCGCCGAGACCGGAGACGCAGAGCAGGCTCATCGCCTGATGGCGGTAGCGGACTTCGACGTCGTCGGCGGGCGATTCCTTAAGTGGCGCAACGCGGGGCGAGGTCGGCAGGCACAAGACGTCACCATGTCCCAGCAACTCGTCCAGACGGGCCTGGATGCGGCTGCGTTCCCGCCGGCACCGCGCGACCTCGTCCGCTTCGACCCTGCTCGCCCAGGCCATACGCTCGCGGATTCCGCGCCCGAGGTCGGGCTTCGCCGTCGTGATCCACTCGCCACGATTGGCCCAGATCTCCGAGGCCTGGATAACCCGGAAAACCTCGAACCACTCGGGCAGACCCTCGGGGCTGACGGTCACGTGACGGCGCTCGCCGAAGGCTTCCGCCATATGCTCGACGGCGGAGCCGAGCGCTTCGCCGACCCGCCGATCGAGCATCTCGAAGGCGTCATCGGCGATGACTAGTCGCCTGGGCTCGAAGGCCGGTCCGTCGTCAGCCAAAAGCACCCGGCCGACCCGTTCCAAGAGGTCGGCCTCGCGGGTGAACCAGCCGACGACGTCGAAGCTGGCGCTGAAGGGGACGACGCCGTCCACCGGGACGCGACCCAGGCTCGGGCGCATGCCCAGGATGCCGCAATAGCTGGCCGGCAGGCGCACCGAGCCCCCGCAGTCGGTCCCAAGCGCAAAGTCCACGAGCCCGCCCGCCACCGCCGAGGCGGAGCCGTTGGAAGACCCCCCAGGCACACGGTCCGGCGCTGCCGGGTTGACGGGGGTGCCGTAGTGGACGTTCTCGCCGGTCAGGCTGTAGGCCATTTCATCGGTCAGGGTCTTGCCCACCATGTCGGCGCCGGCGTCGAGTAGGCGGCGCACGGCGGACGCGGTCTCGTCGGCCGGCGGGTGGGTCTCCAGCCATGTCGGGTTGCCGTAACCGGTTCGGTGTCCGCTGATATCGAAGATGTCCTTGACGCCGAAGCTGCGACCGGCAAGCGGCCCTTCCGGTTCACCGACTAGGGCGACGTGGGTGTCGCGGCAAAACGCACCGTACGGATCGTCCATCCGCTATTACTCCTTCCTCGGCGGGACGCCTCTCGACGATCAGGCGCCCGCACTAGGGCCGGTGCAGCACGGTCGGCTCGCGGGTGAAGGTCCGCCGCCCGCGCTTGAAGCCATAGGCCGGCGGCACCAGCTCGGCCACCGCCGTCGCCGGGTCCTCGCAGTCGTGCACCACCAGATCGGCGTCGTTGCCGACCGCGACGCCGTAGCCTTCGAGGCGCATGAGCCGAGCCGAGCGTTCCGTGACCATGTTGAGACACTCGACCACGTCGTCGCGCTTGCCGACGTGACAGATGTTGGCATAGAGGTTGGCCATGCGGATCAGCGAACAGTCGCCGAACGGGGTGAACGGGTTCAGCACGTTGTTCGTGGACAACGAGCAGTTGACGCCGGTCTCGAGCATCCGGTGCACAGGCACGACGCCGCGCATCACGTCGTGCTCCATGTGCCGGCCCATGAGAAAGAGGTCCGTGGACGGCAACACGGTGACGGCGACTCCGGCATCGGCGGCCCGCTTCGAGATCTCGTCGAACTTGCCCCTGGGCAAGTTCGACAGCTTGGTCACGTGACCGACGGCGACGCGGCTGCCGTACGCGAACCTGTCCGCCAAGTCGCAGACGTAGAGGATGTCCAACTCTTCGTGGTCCGGCCCGAAGTCCAGGTGCATGTCGATATCGACATCGAACTCGCGGGCCATTTCGAAAACCCGGTCGATCTGCCCCTTGGGATCGCTATCCGTGTAGGGGGCCGCCCCGACGACCCGGCAGCCCCGTTTCAGGCCTTCGACCATCAACTCGTCCGTGCCGGGATTGTTGAGCAACCCTTCCTGGGGAAAGACGCAGATCTCGAGGTCGATGGCCCATTTGTACTCCTCGACCAAGGGCATGATCCCTTCCAGGCTGCGAAGTCCGATGACGGGGTCCACCTCCAGGTGGGTGCGCATGTGCGTGGTGCCGTGACGAAGACACTTTTCCAATGTCCGGACGGCACGTTCACGACAGTCCTCGGCGGTGAAATCTTTCTTCACGTTGGCGACCTGCTCGATGGCTTCTTCCAGGTGTCCTTTCTCGGACTTGCAACGCTCCAGGATGCAGGACTTGTCCAGATGGATGTGGGTCTCGACAAAGCCGGGCCCGACCAACCGCCCGCCGACGTCCAGTTCTTCACCATCGGCGGCCAGATTTGCCTCGATAGCGACGATCTTGCCGCCCTCGACGCCGATGTCGATGGGGTTGCCGCCGTTGGCCCGGGCGACCCGAGCGTTTCGCAAGATAAGGTCCACTGCTCCCTCCATTTCGCCCGATGCGGCCGGCGGGCGTGGCGATTTCGGGTATGGCGCGTCCGGCGATGCCGGCCTCGGGGCGGGTCTCGGCGGCAGCTCGTCGGGCGCCATGAGGCGGTTCCACGCCACGCCATTGGCGCCGACGAGAGCGGCGAGCCCCCCGTCGCAGCTTCCGGTCGGCCGCTGGAGTCCGCTCTGCTTCTAGCTATTGGCGCGATCTTACGCCCCGGACTTGACGGAGTCCAAGAGACGGCCCGAGGGCTCGCAAGAGAACCGTCCTCCAAGCCGGTTACGCCCCGATGCGACCCTTCCGGCATCGTCCTCGTTGGCGGCGTAGAGGACCGCTCTGCCGATGGCCGATCCGGGACGCCGATCGTCCATCGCAGAACGGCGATGTTGCATGCGCTGACTGGCTAGCGACGCTCGTCGTGTTCCTCGGCTTGCGCTTCCAGGAGGGCGTGGTTGAGGGCCCTGAGGACGTCCTTGTGGTAGACGATGCCGACGACGCGCTGGTCGTCCAGATCCTCGACCACCGCCAATTGGTCCTCGTGTGCGACCTCCATCAGGCGGAGCGCGCGTTCCAGGTCCTCGTCCGGCGTCACCACCGGCGAGCGCTCGTGCGCGACGTCCCGGGCGTTGACCAACTCGTCGAGCGCCGGGTCGAAGGCGATCTCCTTGAGGTCGGCGAAGCCAAAGGTGCCGACCAGCCGGCCCCCGGCGTCGGTGACGATGAACTCGCCCGGCTGCAAGTCCGCCATCATCGCCTTTATCTGGCCGATCGTCCGGCTCTCGGCGACCAGATTGAATTCGGCCGTCATGACGTTGCGCACCGTCAGGGTCTGCAACAGGTGTCGCGCCCGGCCGCCGCGAAGGTTCAGGCCGCGCTGCTCCAACTGCCAGTGGAAGAAGCTCTTGCCGAGCGCCTGCTGAACGATGATCGAGGCCGTCGCCGTCGCCACCATGACGGCGATCGTGGTCTTGTAGTCGCCCGTCAGCTCGAAGACGATCAGGATCGTCGACATCGGTGCCCCCAGGACCGCGGCCGCGACCGCGCTCATGCCGATCAGCGAATAGGCGCCCTGCTCGGAGGCGAGCTCGGGGAATATTTTGGCGGCGATGAGGCCGAAGGCACCGCCGGTCATCGCGCCGACGAAGAGCGATGGCGAGAAGACACCGCCGCCGAATCGGCAGCCGAGGCTGACCGCGGTCGCCGCCGTCTTCAGGACGAGTAGGGCCAGCAGCAACTCCAGCGTCAAGGCGTGCTTCAAGGCCGCGTCCGTGACGCCGTAGCCGACCCCCAGCACGTGCGGGAACTCGATCGCCACGGCGCCGATCAGAAGCCCGCCCGTCGCCGGTTTCAGCCATTCGGGCATGCGGATCCGGCCGACCACATGGTCGGCGTAGATGATGCTCCACATGAAGATCATGGCGATGCCGGCCGAGACGATACCCAGCAGCAGGAAGGCCGGGAATTCCAGAAAGGATGCGATTTGCTGCGCCGGGACGATGAAGGCCGGGGCCTCGCCCAGGTGAATGCGGGCGATCACGGTGCCGGCGACGCTGGCGATCACCACCGGCGTGAAGGCGGAGAGGGCGTAGTGGCCGATCACCACTTCGAGGGCAAAGAAGACGCCGGCGATGGGGGCGTTGAACGAGGCCGAGACCGCCGCCGCCACGCCGCAGCCCAGGATCGTCCGCGACAGGCCCTGGCTCAGCCGCAAGCGGTAGGCGACGTTCGAGGCGATGGCGGCGCCGAAATGCACCACCGGGCCCTCGCGGCCGACCGAGGCGCCGACGCCGATCGAGGCGGCGCTGACCGCGGCGGCGGCGAAGCCTTCCTTCAAGTCCATCCGGCCGCCCTTGAGGGCGTTCGCCTCGATCACGTGGCTGACCCCCTGCGGCCGCCGCCCCGGCATCACGTATTCGAGGAAGAGGCCGATCGCGAGCCCGCCCAGGGTCGGCACCAGCAGCAGTTGCCACCAGGGCAACAGCGCCGCCTTCTCGAAGACAATCTCGGTGGTGAAGCCAAAACCGAGCCACTGCACCCCGCCGATAGCGAGGCGAAAGCCGATTGCGGCATAGGCGACGACGATGCCGACCACCACCGCCAAGAGCGACAATACGACTTGCTCGTGATGGGAGAGCCGGTGCCAGATCTTGGGCAATTCGCTCAGCAACACCGGCCGTCATGCCCCCATAGCTGGCGCTGGCATGCGCGCCTCAGCCCGTTTTCGGGCGGCGGATGCCGATCAGCCGGCCGGCTTGCGCCGGCCGTGGCAGGTCGCGATGCGCCGTCTGGATCGCCGCGATGCGGCGCAACGCCAGCTCCGGTATCGGTGCCGAACGGCGGGTTCCCAAGTCGACATGCATCGAGATCAGTTCCGAGGCCGCCGCCAGATAGCCGTCGACCCCGTGGAACATCTCGAAGTAGTAGTGCAGTCGCTTCTCGTCGGCGTCGAGCAGCTGCAAGGTGAAGCGCATCGGATCGCCGAGCTTGACCTCCTGGGCATAGGTGACGTGGGTCTCCAGCACGAAGGAGGAATGGTTGCTCCGCTGCATATAGGCATGGCCGAGGTCGAGCAGGTCGAGGAAGCGGTCGGTGGCGTGGTCGAAGGCGAGGACATAGTAGGCCAGGTTCATGTGGCCGTTGTAGTCGATCCACTCGGGCCTGACCGGCTCGCCGGCGACATCCAAGGGATGTGCCGGCACCGGGTCGGCATCGGGGTCGAAGGGGCTGGGCAGGCTCATGGCGAAAGCGATCATACTCCGCCCCTCCGGCCCGGCGAAAGACCTTGGCCTGGCTTGCTTGCGGGTCGCGTCCGAGGCGGCGTAGATTGCCTTTTCCGGTCGACGAACCATTTCATCGGTCACTGGAGGAGGAAGATATGAGCTTGGCTGCCAGCGTCGTCGACACCCTGGTCGAGGAATTGCAGGAATTGTTGGGAGACCGTGTCTCCACCTCGCCCTCGGTCTTGGAGCGTCATGGCCACGACGAGGCCTGGTACGAGACCATGCCGCCCGACGCCGTCGTCTTCCCGCACACGACCGAAGAAGTGGTCGAGATCGTCAAGATCTGCCGCCGCCACCGCGCCCCCGTCATCCCTTATGGCACCGGCACCTCGCTGGAGGCGCATATCCAGGCCCCCCACGGCGGCGTCTCGGTCGACGTCCAGGAGATGAACCAGATCCTCGAGGTCAACGCCGAGGATCTCGACTGCCGGATCCAGCCCGGCGTCCGGCGCATGCAACTGAACGAGTACCTGCGCGACACCGGGCTCTTCTTCCCGGTCGACCCGGGGGCGGATGCCAGCCTCGGCGGCATGACCGCGACCCGGGCGTCCGGCACCAACGCAGTGCGCTACGGCACCATGCGTGAGAACGTCCTGGGCCTGACCGTGGTGCTGGCCGACGGCCGCGTCATCAAGACCGGCGGCCGGGCCCGGAAGTCCGCCGCCGGCTACGACCTGACCCGGGTCTTCGTCGGCTCCGAGGGCACGCTCGGCCTGATCACCGAGGTGACGCTTCGCCTCTACGGCATTCCCGAAGCGATCTCGGCCGCCGTCGTCGCCTTCGACGACATCGAGGGCGCCGTCAACACCACCATCCTGACCATCCAATCGGGCGTGCCGGTGGCCCGAATCGAGCTGCTGGACGAGGTTCAGATGCAGGCCTCGATCGACTATTCGGGCCTCGACTACCCGGCCAAGCCGACCCTCTTCTTGGAGTTCCATGGCAGCGAGGCGGGCGTCAAGGAGCAGGTCAAGACCGTGGACGAGATCGCGGCCGAGTTCGGCGGCGGCGAATTCCAGTGGACGACCCAGGCCGAGGAGCGGACCAAGCTCTGGCAGGCCCGCCACGACGCGGCTTACGCCGACAAGGCGCTGAAGCCGGGCGGCCGGATCCTCGCCACCGACGTCTGCGTGCCGATCTCGCGGCTCACCGAGTGCATCCTGGAGACCAAGGCCGATATCGCCCAGACCCGCCTCATCGCCCCCTTCTGCGGTCATGTCGGCGACGGCAACTTCCATGTCGCCGTGCCCTTCGACCCCGAGGACGAGGAAGAGGTCAGCCAGATGAACTGGTTCAACGAGCGCCTCGTCAAGCGGGCCTTGGCGATGGGCGGGACCTGCACCGGCGAGCACGGCATCGGCATCGGCAAGGCCAAATACATGCGCGCCGAGCACGGCGAGGCCGTCGACGTCATGCAGGCCCTGAAGCAGGCGATCGACCCGGATAACCTGATGAACCCGGGCAAGATGTTCACCAACTGAGGGCCGCCGCGAGACGACGAGGCCCGCCGGAAGGCCGGCGCCCCCTCCTCCGAAGACGCCACATCAAATGGGCTCAGCCCCCAATTTATTCCCAATTATCCATTTCGGATCAACAAGTTAGGAAATCGGATGCCGGCCGATTAAACGGGGTCTGAGCCCGTTTTTCGTGGCATGTGGGCCATCAGGTTTTCAATTCGGAACTGGGATGCCTGCACACCTGGGCCGCTTCCAAGAGTCATGAACACATCTCCCAGGAGCGCATTACTACGCGCCGACCTGTTTAACCCAATCCCTAATGAAGATCCCAAGTCGTTCTATATCTCCCGTTTCTAACGTTCC
>JASLMY010000095.1 GCA_030746295.1 Alphaproteobacteria bacterium
CGACTTCCAGCCCGTCCTCGGGCCGGAAACGGATGCCGGCGGCGATCCCCTTCCAGCAGACCGCGTCGAGGACCGCCTTCTCGTCCTTGAGCGACATGTAGAGATGGCCCGAGCGCGCTTGGGTGAAGCCCGAGATCTCGCCGCGGACGCGGACATAGGCGAAACTCTCCTCGACCACCCGCTTCAGGCGGAAGGAGATCTCGGAGACGCTGTATTCCGGCAGGTTTTGGGCCGGGGCGGCGGCGGGCGGCTCGGTCATCGGGCTGTGTCCCTCTGGCCCGCTATGATACAAGATCGGAACAAGGAACAGAAAGCCCGCGCCACTGGCTAAGCGGGCCGGTCAGGGAGGGCAGCCAAGCCATGAACGTCCTCGTCGTCGGCTCCGGCGGCCGCGAGCATGCGCTGGTCTGGGCGCTCGCCGCTTCGCCGCTGGTCGACGCGCTCTACTGCGCCCCCGGCAACGGTGGCATCCAGGCCGACGCCACTTGCGTCGACATCGACGCCATGGACGCCGACGGCATCGTCGGCTTCTGCCGCTCCGAGGAGATCGAGTTCGTCGTCGTCGGGCCCGAGCAGCCGCTCGTTGCCGGCTTGGTCGACCGGCTGGACGCGGCCGGCATCAAGGCCTTTGGGCCGAGCGCCGCGGCCGCCCAGTTGGAAGGCTCCAAGGCCTTCACCAAGGACCTCTGCGCCGCCCACGGCATCCCGACCGCACCCTATCGCTGCTTCCGTGGCCTCGACGCGGCCAAGGCTTACATCGAGGCAGAGGGCGCGCCGATCGTCGTCAAGGCCGACGGCCTCGCCGCCGGCAAGGGTGCCATCGTTTGCGAGAGCGTGGCCGAGGCGACGGCGGCGGCCGAGGCGATCCTCGGCGGGCAGTTCGGCGCGGCGGGGGCCGAGATCGTCGTCGAGGGCTTTCTCGACGGCGAGGAGGCGAGCTTCTTCGCCCTTGCCGACGGCCGCCACGTCCTGCCGCTCGCCACCGCCCAGGACCACAAGCGGGTCGGCGACGGCGACACCGGTCCCAACACAGGCGGCATGGGCGCCTACTCGCCGGCCCCGGTGATGACCGAGGCCATGGTCGACCAGACCATGAACCGCATCATCCTGCCGACGGTCGAGGCGATGGCGGCGGCGGGCCGGCCCTTCAAGGGGGTGCTCTACGCCGGCCTGATGATCACGGCCGAAGGGCCGCAGTTGATCGAATACAACGTCCGTTTCGGCGACCCGGAGGCCCAAGTGCTGATGCCGCGCCTGCGCTCGGACCTGCTGCCGGCGCTGATCGCCTGCGCCGACGGCGTCCTCGATCATGCCGACCTGCGCTGGCGCGAAGAGGCGGCGCTGACCGTGGTGATGGCGGCCGACGGCTATCCTGGCGCCTATCACAAGGGCAGCGAGATCCGGAACCTGGCCGCAGCCGGCGAGCTGCCCGACATCACCATCTTCCACGCCGGTACCCGCGCCGACGGCGGCCGTATCTATGCCAATGGCGGCCGCGTCTTGGGGGTGACGGCACTGGGGCCTGAGATCGCCACGGCGAAGGCACGCGCCTATGAGGCGGTCGACGTGATCGACTGGCCGGCGGGCTTCTGCCGCCGCGACATCGGTTGGCGGGTGGCCGGCTGACTGGACCCAAGGCGCAATAGTTGAGAGAATGCGGCCCGTGGGTAGGGGCGGCCCGCGAGGGGTAGGGCTATGAGCAATCAGATTACTTACGATTCCACCTACGCCGTCGTCGATCCGACGGATTTCCGCCGCATGATCGAGGTCGACCGTTACGGCCGGCGCTCGGACGCGTTCGACGCCATTATCTCGGCGACGCACGACCACTTCTGGGACCCGTTGGACCCGGCCTATGTCGATTTCTCGATCCCGTTCGATGCCACTGCCGAGTACATGATGCCGCCGGAGCGGATGCAGGAGTTCCGCGCCCCTGTCGTGCAAGAGCTGGATCAGGAGCGGAAGTTCGGCCTCTCCAGCCGCATCACCCACTGGCTCTTGTCCTCGATCCTGCACGGCGAGCAGGCCGCACTTTCGCTCTCGGCCGGGCTCTGCAGCCTGCTGATGGACCCGGGCGCCCAGGAATACGCCGCCAACCAGGCCCGCGAGGAGGCACGCCACGTCACCGCCTTCGCTCGCTACATCGAGGTCCGTTGGGGCGAGCCGCTGGAGATCGGCCAGGTTCTGGGCGACCTCCTGACGGACCTCGTCACCACCGAGGTCGTCTGGAAGAAGCTCGTCGGCATGCAGATGCTGTTGGAAGGCTTGGCCATGGGCGCCTTCGCCAACCTGCATGCCAATACGAACGACCCGGTGCTGCGGCGCCTGGTGCAGCTGGTGATGACGGACGAGGCCTTCCACCACAAGTTCGGTAAGATCTGGGCCGAGCGCACCATGCCGCACATGACCGCGGCCGAGCGCGACGAGATCGAGGATTGGGCCGCCGAGGTCTTCGAGGTCCTGCTCTTCAACCTCGTCAACATCCGCCAGAAGCAGGTCATCTATCCCGAGTTCGGTCTCGACTGGGAGGAGGTGCGCGAAGGCGTACGCGAGGTCTATGACGATGCCGACCGTCGCAACGAGCTGAAGGAAGGCACCAATGTCTTCCGCGTTCTGACCAAGACGCTCCTCAAGGCCGGCATCATCACCGAGCGGACTCGCGGCCTCTATGCCGGCTGGGTCGACATGGCCGAGCTCGAGGCGGAAGGCGAGGTCATGGTCGGCGACGCCATCGCCGCCGACGGCATCGAGTTCCTGCGCGCCATCAACAAGAACCGCCGCGCCATCGCCAGCAAGAGCGCCGTCGCCTGAGGCGTTTCCCCAACGATTCGGAAATCGTTGCCGACCGTCCCGGCGGGTTGTTCCGGGCGGGGAGGCTTGTGCTAGCATCCCTTGCAGTCGGGTACGCCTCGGAGGCCTCGGAAGACAGCGATGACCCAGTTGGAGGACACGTTCGCCGGCACCATGGCGGTGCGCGAGCAGCACCGTTTCGATCCGGCCCGCCTGCAGCGCTACATGGAAGCACATGTCGAGGGCTTCTCCGGCAGCCTGGAGGTGGAGCAGTTTCGGGGCGGCCAGTCCTGCCCGACCTACAAGCTCTCCGCCGGCGGCAAGAGCTATGTCCTGCGCCGCAAGCCGCCCGGTAAGCTGTTGCCCTCGGCGCATGCCGTCGACCGCGAGTGCCGGGTCATCAGCGCCCTCTACGACACGCCGGTGCCGGTGGCCAAGAGCTACGCCCTCTCAGAGGACGAGAGCATCGTCGGCACCGCCTTCTACATCATGGAATGGGTCGAGGGCCGGGTCTTCTGGGAGCCGACCCTGCCGGGCCTCTCGAAGGCCGAGCGCGGCGCCGTCTACGACGCCATGAACGAGGTCTTGGCCGAGCTGCACAAGGTCGACTACGAGGCCGTGGGATTGGGCGATTTCGGCCGCCCCGGCGACTACTGCGCCCGCCAAATCTCGCGCTGGACCAAGCAGTACAAGGCTTCGGAGACGGAGAAGATCGAGGCCATGGAGCGGCTGATCGAATGGCTGCCCGAGAACATACCCGGCCCCGACGAGACCACGGTGGTGCATGGCGACTATCGCCTCGACAACATGATCTTCCACCCGACCGAGCCGCGGGTCCTGGCGGTCCTCGACTGGGAGCTCTCGACGCTGGGCCACCCCTTGGGCGACTTCACCTATCAGCTGATGGGCTGGCGCCTCGGCGGCGATCTCTTCCGCGGCGTCGCCGGCGCCGACCTCGAGGCCCTCGGCATCCCGAGCGAGGCGGAATACGTTGCCGCCTATTGCCGGCGCACCGGGCGCGACGGAATCGACAACCTGGAATGGTACCTCGCCTACAACATGTTCCGGCTCGCCGGCATCCTGCAGGGCATCATGGGCCGGGCGCTCGACGGCACGGCGGCCAGCGAGCACGCCTTCGAGCAGGGCAGGCGGGCGCGGCCGATCGCGGAAGCCGCCTGGGCCCAGGTCGAGGCCCTGGCCGGATGAGCGAGGCCCACGACGGCGTCGAGATCGTCCCGGTCCGCGAAGCGCACCGCCTGGACGAGGCCGCCCTGGCGCGCCACCTGACGACCCATCTCGACGGATTCGAGGGCCCGCTCAGGGTCAGCCAGTTCGAGGGCGGGCAGTCGAACCCGACTTATCTGTTGCAGACGCCGGGTTGCCAATACGTCATGCGCAAGAAGCCGCCCGGCGAGCTCTTGCCCTCGGCGCACGCGGTCGACCGAGAATACCGAGTGATGACCGCACTGGCCGAGACCGACGTACCGGTGCCCGAGACACTGCTTTTCGTCGAGGACGAGAGCATCGTCGGCACGCCATTCTTCATTATGCAACGGGTCGCCGGCCGAGTCCTCGTCGATCCCTTGCTGCCCGGCCTCTCGGCCGCCGACCGGCGCGCCCTTTACGACCACTTCGCCGAAGTTCTGGCTGCATTGCACACGGTCGACCACGAGGCGGTGGGACTTGGCGACTTCGGCCGCCCCGGCAGCTACTACGCCCGCCAGATCGGCCGCTGGACCAAGCAGTACCGCGCTTCGGAGACCGAGGACATCCCGGCCATGGACCGCCTGATCGAATGGTTGCCGGAGAACGTGCCGGAATCGGACACGGTCTCGATCGTGCACGGCGACTACCGGATCGGTAACTGCATCGTCCACCCGACCGAGCCCCGGATCGTCGCGGTCCTGGACTGGGAGCTCTCGACGCTAGGCCACCCGCTGGCCGACCTCTCCTATGCCTGCATGGGCTATCACGCCGACCTGGGCCATATCGAGAGCTTCATCGGCATCGACTTCGAGGCCACGGGCATTCCCACCGAAGCCGCCTTCGTCGCCCGCTACTGCGCCGCCACCGGCCGCGAGGAAATCGAGAACTGGAGCTTCTACGTCGCTTTCTCGCTCTTCCGCATAGCGGCGATCGTGCAGGGGGTCTACAAGCGCGGCCTCGACGGCATCGCCTCCTCCGAGCGCGCCATCGGCTTCAAGGACGACTGCCGGCTCCGCGCCGAGCAGGCCTGGGAGCTGGTGCGGGATTGAGCCTCGGGGGCGGCCGATGACGATGCAGCTGACGCAGGCGCTGAAACGGGCCGCCCAGATCAACCGAAACGGCATTGCCACCGAGTTCGGTGAGCGACGGCGGTCCTGGTCCGAGTTCGCCCGGCGGGTGGCCAGGCTCGCCGGCGCCCTTCGCGGGCTCGGCATCGCGCCGGGCGACCGGGTGGCGATCCTGGCTCTCAACTCGGACCGCTATCTCGAATATTTCTTTGCCGTCGCCTGGGCCGGCGGCGTCTTCGTGCCGGTCAACACTCGCCTCGCCGGGCCCGAGGTCGTCTACTGGCTGAACGATTCCGAGAGCCGGGTCCTCTTCCTCGACGATAACTTCCACCACCTCTTCGAGGAGATCCGCGCCGAGCTGGAGACGATCGAGAACGTCGTCTACATGGTCGACGACGCCTCGCCCCAGGGCATGCTGCCCTACGAGGAGCTGGTCGCCGGCGCCGAGGCGGCCCCGGACGCGCTTGCCGGCGGCGGCGACCTCGCCGGCATCTTCTACACCGGCGGCACCACCGGCCGCTCCAAGGGCGTGATGTTGAGCCATACCAACCTCGTCTCCAACGCCTTCAACATGATGCCGGCGATGCAGTTCACCGAGGCCTCGTCCTATCTGCACGCGGCGCCGATGTTCCATCTGGCGGACGGCGCCTGCACCTTCGCGGTGACCATGACCGGGGGCCGGCACAGCTTCATCTCCAGCTTCGATCCGGCCGCGGCGCTGGAGGCTCTCGACCGCTATCGGGTCAGCAACGGGCTCTTCGTGCCGACCATGATCAACATGATGGTGCAGCACCCGGACGTCGGCCGCCACGACCTCTCGCATCTGAGGCGGGTGATGTACGGCGCCTCGCCGATGCCCGACGCGGTGCTGGCCCGGGCCATGGCGCTGATGCCGGAGGTCGCCTTCTGGCACGGCTACGGCCAGACCGAGGCGGCGCCGGCCCTGACCCAACTGGCGCCCGAGCATCACGAGACGCGCCGGGGCTCGATCGGCCGCGCCGTCCTCGGCGCCGAGATCCGGATCTTGGATACCGACGACCGCGAGCTGCCACGGGGGCAGGTCGGCGAGATCTGCGGCCGCGGCCCCAACGTTATGCTCGGCTACTGGAAGCAGCCGGAGCTGACCGCCGAGACGCTTCGCGGCGGCTGGCTGCATACCGGCGACGGCGGCTACATGGACGCGGACGGCTTCGTCTACATCGTCGACCGGTTGAAGGACATGATCATCTCGGGCGGCGAGAACGTCTACTCGGCCGAGGTCGAGAACGCCATCCACCAGCACGCCGCGGTGGCGGAGTGCGCCGTCATCGGCGTGCCGGACAGCGACTGGGGCGAGCGGGTCCACGCCGTCGTCCGGTTGCTCGAGGGCGAGACGCTCTCCGAGGCGGCGTTGATCCACCATTGCCGGGGCCTGATCGCCAACTACAAGTGCCCCCGAAGCGTCGACTTTCGCGACGAGCCCCTGCCCTTGAGCGGCGCCGGCAAGATCCTCAAGACCGAGCTCAGAAGACCCTTCTGGGAGGGCCATGAGAAGCAGGTCAACTGAGCCATTCTCGCCCGTCTCGTGCCGCCGGGCGCTGCCGGCGCGGGTGAGACGGCCAATTGGCGGCGGCTCCATTGACGACGATCAAGGGGTAGTGCTGCGGAATTCGCGAGAGTTGTGTAAAGTGTATAAAGTAGTTGTGCCGGCACAAGGTCGAGGCGCCCGAGTAGAGGGGGAGGGAAGCCGATGCGTATCGTAGCTGTGGCAGCGCTGCTGGTCGCGGCGTTATGGGTTGGGCCGTCGGCGGCGGCGGAGGATGCCATCGGCAGCGTCAAGACGGTCGAGGGCAGCGCCCATGTCGAGCGCGCCGGCAAACGCGAGGCGGCCAAGGTCGGCACCGCGGTATTCCGCCACGACGCCCTGCAGACCGGCAAGGACGGCAGCATGGGCGTGACGCTGAAAGACGAGACCATGATCTCGGTCGGACCCAACACCGAGCTCCATCTCGACAGCTTCGCCTTCGAGCCCGAGGAAAAGAAATACTCGTTCGTCACCCGGATTAGCCGCGGCACCCTCTTCTATGTCTCCGGCCTGATCGCCAAGCTGTCGCCGCAGTCGACCAAGGTGGTGACGCCAGGCGGCACGGTGGGCGTCCGCGGCACCCGCTTCGTCGTCCGGGCCGGCGGCAAGTAGAAGGGAGCGGGAGGCCATGACACCCAACCGTTTCCCCGCCGCCCTGACGGCGGCCATCCTGGCGACGCTGTTGCTGCTGGCCGGTTGCGGCGGCCTTCCCGACAACGCGGTAGTGCTGCTGGCGAACGCGGACGGCAGCGTCGGTGAGGTCGAGGTCGCCAACGCCGGCAAGAGCCAGGTCCTCAGCAAGGTCAACGAGGGTACCGAGCTTCGCGCCAAGCAGGCTCCTGGCGAGGTCTTCGTCGCCAAGCAGGAAGACGTCGACAAGGTCTTCGGCAAGGCGATCGCCGCCAGCCCCGAGCCGCCGGTCAGGTTCCTGATCTATTTCGAGAGCGGCGGTGCCGTGCTGACGTCTGAGTCAGAGCAGCAGCTGCCGAAGATTCTCGAGGCCATCGGCGCCCGTCCCGCGCCCGAGGTCGATATCAGCGGCCACGCCGACCGCGCCGGCTCGACGGAGTTGAACAACAAGCTGGCGCTCGAGCGAGCCCAGGCGGTCAGGGAGCGAATCGTCGCCATCGGCGTCGACCCGGCCCGGATCTCGGTCTCCTCGCACGGCGAGAACAACCCCTTGATCCCGACCGAAGACGACGTCGCCGAGCCGCGCAACCGCCGGGTCGAGGTGGTCGTCAAATAGGCCGCCGGGGACGGGGTGGCACCGGTCTTTCTAATCAACCCGGCGCGGGCGCCCAATCGTATACGCGCTGCAGGGTCCGGCCCATCAGATCGGCGCGGTCGCCGTCCGACAGGCGGTCGGTGAGGCGGAACGGCTCCACCCCCTCGGCATAGGTCAAGAGGTTGACCGCCCGGGTCCAGTCGGTGCCCCAGATGCAACGCTCGAAGCCGAAGGCGTCGAAGATGCGGCCGAGCGGCTCCCAAATGTCATCGTAGGGGAAGGGCTCGTGCGACAGGGTGCAGGCGCCGGAGATCTTCACCGCGACGTTGTCGTACGTCGCCAGATCGAGAAGCTTGGGTACGTCGGCGAACGGTTCCGGCGGCGCCGGCGGCTCGAACGGCTGCTGGAGGCCCAGGTGATCGATGACCAAGCTCGTCTCGGGGTTCTTGGCGGCGAGCTTCGCGGCCTGCCCCAGGCGGCCCCAACACAAGAGGTTGACCGGCAGGCCGCAATGCGCGGCGGCAGCGAGCGCCCGGTTGATGCCGGGATCGTCTGCGTCGCTCGAAACCCCCTCGACCAGCATGATGCGGACGGCGACGGTGCCCGCCATCGCGGCCCAGTCGGCGATCGTCTCGGCCACGCCCGGATCGCTCGTGTCGACGGGCTTGACCAAGGCGAAGCGGTCCGGATGCGCTGCCTGGACGCTGACCGCATAGCTGGCATCGTATCGGTACATGGTGAAGGCCGAGACCAGTAGGGCGCCGTCGACGCCGACCGCGTCCATCGCCCCGACCATGTCGTCGCCCGTAACCTCGGGCGGGCCGGCGAGGACCGCCGCCCAGGGTCGGCCCGGGTGGTCGCGTTCGTAGGCGTGGACTTGCGCGTCGATCGTCAGCATGGCTTGCATCCTTCCACTTGGCGGGTGGAGACCCGAATCTCATTGCGCTCGGCAGTCCACTCCTGTGGCCGTTTGATCGCGACCGACCGCCGCACCATTCCCGCAGACACGGTCGAAGTCTAGCGAAAGCGACAGTTCGGCGGGAATAGCCGCCCGCCGGCGTCGCCATCGGCCGGGTCGCCGCCACGGCGTGCTGGCGCTATTTGCTGGCGAAGACGATTGTGGCGCCGTGCTCGCCGGCCTCCAGGCGCTCGAGGTGGAAACGGACCAAGGGGTCGTCGGGGCACTGACGGCCGAGGGCGCGGAAGGCCTCCTGCGCCCCGGGGTCGGATGCCTCCAGCAGCCCGAAGGCCTCGAGGTAGGCGTCGGTCTCGGGCGCCTGCATCCGTGCCGGCGGCAGCGGCTCGAAGGTCGGCACGGCCTCGCGCTTGCCGACCAGCATCAGGGTCCCGATCGGCCGGCCTTGGAACTGGGGGCAGCCGGCGACGGTGCTGGCGGCGACGCAGATATTGGTGCCGAGCTGGCGGTTGGCGTTTTCCAGGCGCGAGGCGGTGTTGACCGCATCGCCGAGGGCGCGATAGTCGAACAGCGACTTGCCGCCGACGTTGCCGATGGTGACGAGGCCGGTGTTGACGCCGATCCGGGTGCGCCCCAAGGGCAGTCCACGCTGTTGCCGCTCGGCCGCGAAGTCGCTGGCGAAGGTGTCCATCTCGAGGGCGCAGGCGACGGCGCGGGCGGCGTGGTCGTCTTGCTGCACCGGGGCCGAGAACATCACCGCGACGGCGTCGCCGATGATCCGGTCGAGGGTGCCCTCGTGCGCCAGCGCGATTTTGACCATGCCGTCGAGATAGTCGTTCAAGACCTCAACCACGGCGTCCGGCTCCGAGCCTTCGACCATGGCCGTGAAGCCGGCGAGATCGGTCAGCACGAACGAGCACTCGCGGCGCTCGCCGCCGAGGCTGAGCGCGTCGGGGTGATCGATCAGGTGCTGCACCAGGTTGGGCGAGATGTAGCTGGAGAAGGCTTGCCGGATCCAGCGCTGCTGGCGCTCGCTCTGGATATGGCGGGGCAGAGAGCAGGCGAGGTAGAGGGCCACCGTCGCCAGTGCCGGCAGCACCGGGTCGACGAGCAATCCATAGGCACTGAAGGCATGCCAGGACGCGAAGACGGCGGCGCCGCCGACCAGTATCGCGATCACCGCCGACCAGATGGCGCCGAGATAGGACAGCATCACCAGCAGTAGGATCCAAAGACCGAGCAGGAACAAGGCCTCGGCGGCGCTGGCCCAGTCGGGGCGGATCAGGAAGGACCCCTCCAATACCTGCTCCACGGCCTGGGCGTGGACCTCGACACCGGCGGCGAAGCCGAAGGGGGTGAACCGCAGGTCCTTGAGGCCGGCGGCCGAGGTGCCGACGAAGACGATGCCGTCCTTGAGCGTGTCTTTCTCGACCTTCCCCGCCAGCAACCGCCAGGCCGGGAGGTAGCGGGCCGTAGACGGCTCCGAATAGTGCAGCCAGAGCTGCCCCGTCGGATCAGTCGGGATGACGAAAGGACCGGTCTTGACCGAGAGGATGCCCGTCTCCTCGCCGAAGCGGTCGGCACCGCTGGCACCGGCCGACTTGACGAAGTAGCTCTTGGCGCCGGCGGCGAGCCTGAGGGCCTCGCTCATCAGCGTGGGGTGGATTTCGTCGCCGATCCGCACCAGCACCGGTATCCGGCGAATGACGCCGCCGGCATCGCCGGTGAAGTGAAGGGCGGCATTGCCGGCCACGGCTCGCTGGAACATCGGCAGCGAGACCACGGCCCCCGCTGCCGTCGGCAGGAACGGCCTCGGGTCGCCGCCGGCGGTGGCAACTCCTGCCTTCCTGTCCGGGGCGCCGTTGATCCCCGGTGCGTCGGCCAAGGCAAAACCGATGACCACTCGGCGCCCTGCCAACGCCTCGGCGAATTGGCGATCGGGATCGGTGAGGCCCTCGATCAGCTCGGCGACGGCGGGCCGTTCGGCCCAGGGCGCCAGCATTGCTTCCGGCGAATGGCGATCCGGCTCGGCAAAGATGACGTCGAAGGCGACGACCTTGGCCCCGGCCTCGAACAGTCGCTCGACGATCTCGGCCATTCGCGCCCTGGGCCAGGGCCACTGGCCGAGGCGGCTGAGGCTTTCGTCGTCGATGTCCAGGATCTTGACGCCGACGTCTCGGTAGGGCCGAGGCTGCCAACGTTGGTAGCTGTCGAAGGCGAGATTGCGGAGCGCCGCGGTCTCTCGCGGCTCGATGACGAGCGTGGTCAGCGCCAAGGCCAGCACCACGAGCGATGTCCAAAAGCCGGCATTGCGCAACATGCCCCGCATGGGGGGGCCAGTCGCGGCGTTTGTCAAGACAGATCGGAAAACGGGAGGGCGGCTTTACATGTCAATTTAGTGTATTACATATCGGCGACTGGGGTGCACAGGAAGTCAAAATCCATGTTCAATGCGACCGAAATCGTGATCGACGCCTTCGTCGAGCGGCTGCAAGAGAAATACCAGCGGGTCTATGGCCTTTTGGAGCCGGAGTATCCGAGCATTTTGGCCTTCGTCGGCCGCATGGCGTTGGAGAACATCGCCAACAGCGACGCGCCGTATCACGACGTCGGCCACACCTGCATGGTCACCGACGTCGGCCAGGAGATCTTGAGGGGCCGGCACATCACCGAAGGCGACGTCTCGCCTGGCGACTGGCTCCACTTCGTCATCGCCCTGCTCTGCCACGACATCGGCTACGTCCGCGGCGTCTGTCACGGCGACGGTGACGGCAGATACGTGATTGACGCCCGAGGCGAGACCACGACCCTACCGCCGGGCGCGACCGACGCCTCGTTGACGCCCTATCACGTCAACCGCTCCGAGATTTTCGTCAGAGAGCGTTTTCGAAAGGTGCCCAAAGTCGACGTCGAGGCGGTGCTCGTCAACATCGAGCACACCCGTTTCCCGGTGCCCGAGGACGAGGCCCACAAAGGCACCGACAGCTTTCCGGGCTTGCTGCGCGCCGCCGACCTGATCGGCCAGTTGGCCGATATCGACTATCTGCGCAAGGGACCGGCGCTTTTCGCCGAATTCCAGGAGACCGGCATGAACGCGCGGCTGGGCTACAGGACGCCGGCCGATCTCAGGGCCGCCTATCCGAAATTCTTCTGGGGCAACGTAGAGCCTTACATCGGATCGGCAATCCGCTATCTGCGCGTCACCCAGCAGGGCAAGCTCTGGGTCGCCAGTCTCTATGCGCACGTCTTTTCCGAAGAGCACCAGGCCCCGTCGCTGGGCGCCGAGCGGGCCATCGCCTAGCCGCGTCCGTCGGCGAACGGCTTGAGGACGCCCCAGGCGACCCGGTGGAAGGGCGTCTCGACGCCCGTGGCGGCGCCGAGCCGGCAGACGGTGCCGGCCAGCCAGTCGACTTCGAGGCGGCGGCCCCGCTCGAGATCGACCGTCAGCGAGGCCTTCCAGCTCTCTTTCATACCCTGAACGAAGGCGAGACTGTCCCGGACGTCGCCGTCGTCGAGGCCGATGCCCTGGCCGTTGGCGACGGCGACGACCTCGCGCATCGCCATCTCGGCGAGCGCCCAGGTCTCGGGCTGGTTTCGGATCCGCTCCAGCGGCAGCCGGGTCATGGCGCTGATGCTGCTCATCGGCGCCAAGCCCAGGAACTTGCGCCAGAGCTCGAGGCGGATGTCGTCGCTAACCCGGGTCTCGACGCCGGTGCCGTCGAGCTCGGCCGCGAGCGCATCGAGCCGGGGGCTCGGGCCGCCGCCGAGTTCGCCGAGCGTCAGGCCGTTCATCGAGTTGTGCTGCACCACGCCCGGCGCGGCGATCTCGGCGTTGATCAGCACGACGCCGCCGGCGACCCGCTCGGGCCCGTAGGCGGCGCCGACGATGTCGATGGCCTCGACCCCGTTCTGCAGGCAGATCACCAGCGTCTCAGGCCCGACGAGCGGCCGGATGCTCTCGACCGCGGCCTCGACGTCGTAGAGCTTGACGGCGAAGAGGACGGCGTCGACGGCGCCGATCTCGGAGACCTCGTCGGTCGCCGTCGCCGGCGCGATGTGCAGGTCGCCGACCGGGCTCGTGACCTTCAGCCCGTCCTGCCGGATCGCCGCCAGGTGCGCCCCCCGGGCGACGAAGGCGACCTCGTGCCCGGCGCTCGCCAGGCGGGCCCCGATGTAGCCGCCGATGGCGCCCGCTCCCATCACCGCTATTCTCATTGCCTCTCTCCCCGCCAGCTTCTTGTACAGGAGGCTAAAGCATATCAGCTCGGGCGCCGGCCCGCCCATCGACGATTTGATTGGCCACCGCCGTTCGACTATAGAAAGCCCCCGCCCGCGGCGGAATTGGCCGCCAACGGGGCGGAGGAGGTGCGTCATGGCAAAGAACGAGCACCGCGACTGCGAACCCTGCTTTCGAGCCGATGAGCAAGCGTCGCAAGGGGTTCCCGTCTGAGGCCCGCGTCAAGCGCGGCCACCGCGTCGTCCACGGCGACAAGGATCTCGTGGAGAAGCTGGGCCGGAACGATCTCTGCCCCTGCGGCTCGGGACGGAGATTTCAAGCGTTGCTGCCTCCGGAGCGAGCGCTACCAGGGCGCCGAGCGGGACCACTACTTTTAGGGAGTGACGGGTCGACCCGGTCGGCCCGATGGTGGCCTGCGCCCGCGATTCGGCCGCCGCCGTTGGCGGCGTCGGGAACTCCGGCTATTGATAGGCCGCTCGGCCGCTCCGGCCGGGGAACCGACGAGGCGGTGGCATGAGCGATGAGATGGCGGCATTCGCTGAGGCCGAGGTCGCCGGCCGCGACGATCTGGTGGGCGCGGAGACGGTGCCGGCGGCGCTCTGGCGCGGCTTCGGCCGGGCCGGGCTCTTCGCCCTCGGCTTGCCCGAGAGCTATGGCGGCCGTGGCGGCGGCTACGCCGAGATCGCCGCCGCCGCCGCCACGCTCGCCGCCGTCGGCGGCTGCCTCGGGCTGGCCACCTCCTATTCCCTGCAATGCCTGGTGCCGCGCTTCTTCGTCCTCGGCTTCGGCGACGAGCGCCAGAAGAAGGCGCTGCTGGGGAAGTTGGCGACGGCCGAGATCACGGTCTCGGTGGCGATCTCGGAGCCCGAGGCAGGCGCGCATCCCAAGCACCTGGCGACCGCCGCCCGACGCGACGGCGACGCGGTCGTCATCGACGGCGCCAAGCACTGGCTCACCAACGGGCCGATGGCGGATCTCTTCATCGTCCTCGCGGTCAGCGGCCAAGAGGCGGCCAGAAAACGCTTCTCGGCCTATCTGGTGCCGCGCTCGACGCCGGGCCTGGAGATCGTGCCGATGGCGCCGCTCGGCTTCCTCGAGCCTTCGCCGCACTGCGGCCTCCGGCTCGACGCTTGCCGGCTTCCCGCCGATGCCCGGCTTGGCCCCGAGGGCGGCGCCTTCGAGGCCATGGCGGGGCCGCTGCGCGATTTGGAGGACGCGGTGATGACGGGCGCACTGGCCGGTGCTGCGCGCTGGCAGCTCGACCGCCTCGGTGAGCTGGCGGCGGCCAAGGGGCTCGACGACGGGGAGGCGCTCGAAACCCTGGGCGGCCTCGCGGAACGCCTGGCCGTGCTCGAGGCGGCGGCGCTGCGGGCAGCGGCCGAGCTCGACGCCGCGCCGCTCGGCGAGCCGCCGAGCTCGGCCATCGCCGGCGGCTTCCGGCTGATCGCCGGGCGCTTCCAGGAGATCGTCTCCGGCTTCGTCCGGGACCATGAAATCGGTGGCGATCCGGCCCTCGAGCGGGTAACAAGGGACCTCACCAAGTCGCTCGGAATCGCCCTCCAGGCCCGAGGCGCCCGGCGGCGAAAGCGGGGCGCGGCCCTGATCGGAGCATCCAAGGGAACGTCATGAACGCCAATCGGCAAGAGAAACTGGCCAGCGTCGAGAGCATCACCGAGGGGCTGCGCAGCGTCGACTACATCGCCTCGCGCCGCATCGCCACCTCGATCTTCGTCGCCGCCAGCCTGCAGAAGCCGATCCTGGTCGAGGGGCCGGCCGGCGTCGGCAAGACCGAGCTGGCGCTCTCCACCGCGGCTTGGCTCGATCTGCCGCTGATCCGCATGCAGTGCTACGAGGGCCTCGACGAGGCCAAGGCGCTCTACGAGTGGAAATACGGCAAGCAGCTTCTCTACACCCAGATTCTGAAGGAGAAGCTGGGCGACGTGATCGACGGCACCAAGAACCTGGACGAGGCCCTGGAGCGCCTGCGCCACCAGGGCGACGTCTTCTATTCCGAGCAGTTCCTGGAGCCGAGACCGCTTCTGAAGGCGCTCCGCCAGGACCATGGCGCGGTCCTGCTGATCGACGAGATCGACAAGTCGGACGAGGAGTTCGAGGCCTTCCTCTTGGAGATCCTCTCCGACTACCAGGTCTCGATCCCCGAGATCGGCACCGTCAAGGCGACGACGCCGCCCTTCGTTTTCCTGACCTCGAACAATACCCGCGAGATGGGCGACGCGCTGAAGCGGCGCTGCCTGCATCTCTTCATTCCCTTCCCCGACAGCCGCACCGAGGAGCGCATCGTCGCCGCCCGCCTGCCCGAGATCGCGAAAGACCTCAACCGGCAGCTCGTCGCCTTCATCCAGCAACTCCGCTCGGAGGACCTGAAGAAGCTGCCCTCGCTCGCCGAGACGCTTGATTGGGCCCGCGTCCTGATGCTCTTGAACGCCGATCAGCTGGAGGTCGAGCTCGTCCGCGACACCCTCAACGTGCTGCTGAAATTCGAGGTCGATATCGAGCAGGTCTCGCCCCGGGTCGTGGAGATGACCCGCAAGTCGGCGCGCGAGGCGGGCATCGGCGATGCAGCCCGCGCTTGACCGCTTTCTGAAGGCGCTCCGCGCCGCCGAGGTCCCGGTCTCGGTGCGCGAGACGCTGGAGGCCTACCAGGTCACCGGCATCGTCGGCTTCGACGACCGCCGCCGCCTGAAGGACGCCCTCGCCGTCACGGTGGCCAAGTCGGCGGATGAGAAGGACCGCTTCGATGCCTGCTTCGACCTCTTCTTCGATCGCGAGGCGGCGGCGGCGCCGGCTCTGCCGACGGCGCTCGATGACGAGGGAAGTACCGAGCTCGAGATCGAGGCGCCGGAGATCGTCGAGCTATTGAACCAGGCCAATGTCGAGGCCATCGCCGCGGCCATGGAGGCGGCGGCGAACCGGGCCGGCGTTGCCGAGATCCGCTACACCACCCAGCGCGGCATCCTGGCCCGGCGGATGCTGGACGAGATGGGGCTGCGCCAGTTGGAGCAGATGATCTGGGGCCTGCGGCGCCAGGGCCGGCCCGCCGGCCTGGCTCAGGCGCAAGCCTTGGAGGCCGGCCGCACTTACCTGTTGGAGGAGGCGCGGCGCTTCGTCGACCGCCAGATCCAGCTCTACGCGGTGCCGAACTCCGAGCGGCTGAGAGAGGAGTTCCTGGAGGAGTCGCGGCTCTCCAGCCTCGAGATCCGCGACCTCGATCGGATGCAGCGGATCGTCCGCCGCATGGCCAAACGCCTGGCCGAGAAGCACACCCGGCGGCTGCGCCGGCTCAAGCGCGGCCGCCTCGACATCGCCCGCACGATCCGCCGCAACATGGGCCACGACGGCGTGCCCTTCGAGCTCTATTGGCGGCAGCGGCGGATCGACAAGCCCAAGGTGGTGGCGATCTGCGACGTCAGCCGCTCGGTCAGCCAAGCGGCCCGCTTCCTGCTGCTCTTCCTCTACAGCCTGAACGAGGTCTTGGCCGAGGTTCGGGCCTTCGCCTTCTCCGACCGCCTGGCCGAGGTCAGCCAGACGCTCGACGAGGAAACGGCGGAAGAGGCGATCATCCAAGTGCTGGACAAGATCGGCTTCCGGCCGACCGACTACGGCCGCATGCTGGAGGACTTCGAGGCCGACTACCTCGGCGACGTCGACCGCAAGACCACGGTGATCATCCTTGGCGACGGGCGCTCCAACAACACCGACCCGCGCGCCGACTTGCTGGAGGCGATCTACCGGCGCGCCAAGCGGGTGATCTGGCTCAACCCCGAGCCCAGGCCCTTCTGGGGCAGCGGCGACAGCGAGATGCCCCGCTACGTCCCCTACTGCCACATCGCCAAGGTCTGCAACACGGTCAAGCACCTGGAGCGGGTCATCGACGATTTGCTGATCGCCGCCGCCCGCGGCGGTTGATAACGGGAATTCAAAGAGCTGATTTGCGAGACGGACCCCGCTGGCGTCATCGCGAGCGGAGCGAAGCGATCCAGATTCGAAGTCGATACACTGGATCGCGTCGTCGGCTTCGCCTCCTCGCGATTGTCTGTTTGCGATTGCCTATGATCGAGCGTCCCGTGAGGATCGGGATGCCGTGAGCGGGGTGGCCAC
>JASLMY010000096.1 GCA_030746295.1 Alphaproteobacteria bacterium
CGATCAGCTCATAGGCCTCGATCCGCATCGGGAAGCTCATCTCCAGCACCTCGATCGGCGTGTTCATGGTGTTGGAGATGCCGCTGGCGATGGCGTTGATGCCGTCCTTGTTGGGCCGCGCGCCGAAGCCGCCCTTCAGGGTCTCGTAGCTGACGTAGCGCCGGCCCGAACGGTAGTCGACGCCGCCCAGCGTCAGGATCGCCGAGGTGCCTTGCGAGCAGGTCATCACCCGGTCCGGCGCCAGTTGGGCGAAGGCGCCGAAGAACATGTCGGCGACCCGGTGCGACATCTCGTGGTTGGCGTAAACCACGGGCGAGGGCTCTTGGGCGTGCACGACGCTGCCCTTGGGTGCGATCACCTCGACCGCGCGCCAGCAGCCCGAATTCGGCGGGATCAGGCTGCCGGGATCGGCCACCATCTTGACCGAGGTGAAGATGCCCGACGCGGTGACGGTCAGGGGCGCGTTCATCGGCCCGGGCACCGCGGGGTCGGTGCCGGTAAAGTCGACCACCAGCCGGTCGCCCCGCTTCTCGACCTTCATGCGGATCCAGAAGCTGGCGTCCTCGCCGCCCTCATCCAGGATGCCGTCGCCGTCGAGCATGTCCTCGAAATAGGCCTCGCCGTCGGGCAGTGCGGCCAGGGCCTTGCGCATCATCGTCTCGGAGTAGTCCATGACCTCGGCCATGATGCCGAGCAGGGTCTCGGACCCGTACTTGCCGGCCAGGGTCTTCAGGCGCTGGCAGGCGCGCCGGTTGGCGGCGATCTGCGAGCGGAGGTCGCCGCGCCGCTCGTCGGGCGTGCGGACGTTGGCGAAGATCAGATCGTCGATGTCGCGGTTGAGCTCGCCCGCGATGTAGAGCCGCACCGGCGGCAACCTCAGTCCCTCGCCGAAGATCTCGGTGGTGGCGCCATAGCTGCCGGGCGAGGCGCTGCCGACATCTGGCCAATGTGCCCGGATGCAAGCGAAGCCCAAGAGCGCGCCGTCGGCGAAGGCGGGGGTGATGACGTTGACGTCGGGCAGATGGCTGCCGCCGTAGTAGGGATCGTTGTGGATGAAGACGTCGCCCGGTCGGAACTCACCCCAGGCCTGGATCACCGCCTTCACTGCCAGCGGCATGGAGCCGAGATGGATCGGCAGGTCGGGGCCTTGCGCCACCATGTCGCCATCGCGGTCGAAGATGCCGCAAGAATAGTCGCCGGCCACCTTCAAAATCGGCGAGTAGGCCGTCTTAGCCAGCACCACGCGCATTTCTTCCGCTGCCGAATAGAGGGAGTTCTTGACGACTTCGAAGGTCGCCGGGTCGGTCGTCGGCGCCACCGCTTCGAGGGTTGCCCGCTCGCCGTCAGCCATCGCCCGTCGCCTCCATGATGATGTAGCCCTTGGCCTCCGCCGTCGCGCGCCAGCCGGGGGGGATCAGGATCGTGCTGTCCATCGACTCGACGATGGCCGGGCCGTCGACCGCGACGCCGGGCCTGACGTCATCGCGCTTCAGCACCTGGCATTCGACGGCCCCCGTGTTCGAGAAGTGCGCCCGGCGCCGGCCGGCGGCGGACGCCCCCTCGCCCCCGTTGGCCGCCAGAGACAGCCGCAGCGGATCGAGCGCCCCGGTCGCGGTCAGCCTTATGTTGACGAGCTGCACCGCCTCGTCGGGGTTGTCGTGACCGTAGGTCTGGCGGTGGCGTTCGTGAAATCCGGTGGCCATCGCCGCCAGCTTGTCCGCGTCTATGGCACCGTCCGCTACCGGCACCGTCAGCTCATAGGCCTGGCGGGTATAGCGGAGGTCGGCTTGGCGGCTGATCCGCCAGCGCTCCTCCGGCACCGGCGTCGCCGCCAGCATGGTCCGGGCCCGGTCCTCCATCTCGCCGAAGGCCTCGTCGAGGCCCCCCAGGTCGGCCTCGTCCAGGACCGTGTAGAAGGTGCGGACGTAGTCGCGTTTGATGTCCGTTGCCACCAGACCCAGGGCCGAGAAGCCGCCCGGCACCGGCGGGATAACGACGCGGGGGACCTCCAGCTCCGCAGCGAGTGCGGCCGCATGCACCGGCCCGGCGCCGCCGAAGGCAACGAGGTTGAACTCGCGAGCATCGTGGCCGCGCTCGACCGAAACGATCCTCAGCGCCTCGGCCATGGCGTTGTTGACGACGGCGGTGATGCCGAGGGCGGCGTCGGTCAGGTCGAGCCCCAGCGGGCCAGCGATCGTCTCCTCGATGGCCTGGCGGGCGCGGGCGATGTCGACCGGCAGGTCGCCGCCCAAGAGGTTCTCCGGGTCGAGATAGCCGAGGACAAGGTCGGCGTCGGTCACGGTAGGCTCGGTGCCGCCCTGGCCATAGCAGACCGGGCCCGGCTCGGCACCCGCACTTCGCGGCCCGACGCGGAGTGCTCCGCCCGGGTCGATCCAGGCGATCGAGCCGCCGCCGGCCGAGACCTCGGCCAGGTCGATCACCGGCACCCGGATCGGATGGCCGGTGCCGTGCAGCCAGCGGCTGACATTGGCGCCGCTGCCGACCTCGTATTCAGACGTGGTCTCGACCTCGCCGCCCTCGATCAGGCTGGCCTTGGCCGTGGTCCCGCCCATGTCGAAGGAGAGCAGGTTCTCCATGCCGAGGTCGCGGCCGATCTGCAGCGCCGCGACGACCCCGGCGGCGGGGCCGGACTCGACCGCCATCGCCGGCATCTTCAGGGCCTCGTCGGCCTCCAATACGCCGCCCGAGGAAGCCATGACGTGCAGCGCCGGCAGGCCCATCTCGGTCGTCACCGCTTCCAGCCGCTCCAGATACGAGGCCAGGATCGGCCCGACATAGGCGCAGACCGCAGTGGTGCTGGTGCGCTCGAACTCGCGGATCTCCGGCAGCACCTCCGAGGACAGGAAGATCGGTATTTCGGGCATGGCCTGGCGCAGGCGGGCGCCGACCAGTCGTTCATGCGCGTCGTTCAGGAAAGAATAGAGGAAGCAGACGGCGATCGCCTCGACGTCGTGCGCCTTCAGGAAATCGATGACCTCGTCGATCTCGTCCTCGGCCAAGGGGGTCACGACCTCGCCCTGGGCGTCAAGTCGTTCTGTAATTTCGAGCCGCATATGCCGCGGCACCAGGACCGAAGGCGGATCCTGGAAGAGATCGTAGAGGTCGGAACGGGCCGAGCGGCGGAGCTCCAGGACGTCGCGGAAGCCGCGGCTCGTCACCAGCGCGGTCTTCGCGCCCTTGGATTCCAAGAGCGCGTTCGTCACCACCGTGGTCGCATGGCTGAGAAAGCCGACATCGGCCGCCGCGACGCCGTGGCCGTCTAGGCCGCTTCGGAGCGCCGTCAAAACACCTTCCGCCAGGTCGCGCGGTGTCGTCGAGACCTTGGCGATGCCGATCTCGCCGCTCTCCTCGCTCACCAGCGCCACGTCGGTGAAGGTGCCGCCGATATCAACGCCGATACGCCAACTCATCGCGCCTGCCCTCTCGTCGAAACCCGCAATCGTGCCCCGACTTTAAAGGCAACGGCGCCGCTTCGATAGCGCCGAGGGCCGCTAGAGGCCGGCGATGATCTCCCGATAGGCGGCCTCGTCGAAGGCTCGCATGGTCAAGGTCCGGGCGTTGCCGCCCGCGCCGACCGTGAGGGCGATCTTGGCCGCGACCTCGTCGCTCGGCGCTTCGGTGACGGCGACCGCATCGTAGCTGCCCATGGTCAGGTAAAAGGCTTTGAGCTCGGCGCCGATGCCGGCCATCATCTCGCGGGCCGCGTCGACCCGGGCCGGGCTCTCCTTGATGTTCTTGATGCCCTGCTCGGTGAAGTTCATCAGCGTGATGTAGAGCGCCATGGCGATCCTCCCCTGCTTGCCCGCTATGGGCGCTTAGAAGCCTATCACAGCAAGACGGGCAAGCGCGGTCCGCTTCTCACGAGCGCTCGGCGAGGCGGGCCTTGAAGCCCCGGGCGGCCATGGCGAAGCCGCCGTCGGCGCCGTCGATGAAATGCAGGTGCCGGCTCTCCTCGAGGCTGAAGACGAGGCAGGTCATCAAGGCGCTGCCGGCGACATGAACGCCGTAGACGAGGCGCCCGGCCGCGCACTGCTCCTCCAAATAGCGCTCGATGTGGCCGGCCTGCTCGCGGCTCGCCTCCAGCACCAGCCTCAGGATGCCGTCGTATTTGCGGTAGTCGGTGTTGGCGCGAAGCTCCTCGCGGTAGACCGGGGCGTTGTAGGGGCCAGCGTGGCGGTCGAAGCGCTCGCAGCAGTATTGAATCAGGGATTCCAGAAGTATGGAAAGGTAGCGCACGAGGTAGTTGCCGCGGCCGGCGGTGGCGCGGGCCTCGAGGGCGAGGCCCCGGGGCGGCCAGCGAAACCGCATCGAGCGAGCGCTTGCCGGCGCCGCGGACCCGAGCGGGTGGCCCAGGATCTCGCGGATCGCGCCCAGGACCTCGGTGAGCAACCTGCCCTCCACCCCAGGATCGGCCGCCTTGCCCTGCACCATGATCGTCATCATGCAGCCGTCCCGCGCGCGAAGCGGCTCCCAACGGCAGGACAATCCCTCGAGATCCGGTTCTCCGGTCGCTGCCTCTGCCTCGATCAGATAAGGCGACCCCGGGGCCGCGCTCTTCAGCAGGCCGTCGGCAAGCTCGGCACCACCGCCGGCGAACATCGCCAAGTGGTTGCCCGGGCTGAGCTCCATCTTGCGGACCAGAAGGTCGGCGCCCTGGGCGCGCAGGTCCCGGACCGGGATCGCTCCGATCCTGAGCGACAGCCCGAAGGTGGATTCCGATATCGCCTGCAGCGCCGCCAGCGCATCGGATGCCGGGGCCGATAGCGAAGCGGGCACCACCACCGTGCCACCGTCGCCGCCGAAGACGAAGGGCAACTCGATCTCGCCAGAGACGTTGAGCACGGCGATGACCGAGGCCGCGCCGACCATGTTGACGTCTTTGTAGCGGCCGGCCTCGATCGCCCGTGTCGAGCCCTCGACGTCGGCGATCATCACAACCCAGTCGTCGGGGACCGGCCGGTAGGCGTCGAGGGCGGCGAAATCGGAGAAGTCGTGGAAGGGGGGGAGCTCGTTGTAGAAGCGGTCGCTGTCGCGGCCGTTCGTGGCGCCACCAGGCATCGGTGCCTCGATCGGCCCCCGAGTTAGCCGCCGCGATATTCGCGTTTCGGCCCGACCAGGGTGGCACCGCCGTCGACCACCAGGGTCTGACCGGTGATGAAGCGGGCCCGGGCCGAGGCCAGGAAAAGGACCGCTTCGCCGATGTCCCAGCCGGTGCCCTCCATCCCCATGACCGAGGCGTTGCGCCGGGCTTCGCGGGCCTCGTCGCTCATCCCGCCGGTGTAGACCATTGGCGTGTAGACCGGCCCCGGGGCGATACAGTTGGCGCGAATGCCGTCGGGGCCGTGATCTATCGCCATCGCTCGGGTCAGTGCGATCACCGCCCCCTTCGTGGTGGTATAGGCCGTCAGGCCGCGGGGCCGCAGTGCCGAGATCGAGGAGATGTTGACGATGGCGCCGCCGTCGCCGCTTTCGATCATCGCCGGCACCGCGTGCTTGGCGGCGAGGAACATGGCGGTGACGTTCACCTTCATCAGGTTTTCCCAGACTTCCTCGCGCTCCTCCACCACCGAGCCGCGGCTGGAGATGCCGACGTTGTTGTCGAGGACGTCGAGGCGGCCGTAACGATCCATGGCCGCGGCCACCATCGCTTTGCAGTCGTCGCTCTTCGTGACGTCGGCGGCGAAGGCGCTGGCCTCGCCGCCTTCGTCCTCGATCATCTTCACCGTCAGGGCGGCCGCCTCGGTCGTCTGGTCCACGACCAGTACCCGGGCGCCGGCCCGGGCCAGCAGGATCGCCGCGGCTCGGCCGTTGCCGATGCCCTCGTCGCGGCTGCCGCCGCCGGTGACGATGGCCGCCTTGCCGTCGAGCCCATGATCGTCGCGTGCCAACATGGTCGTTCTCCTTATGGCCAGCCGACCCCCGGCACCTCGACCCGAACGGCTTCGATGCGGCCGCCCTTGGCCTCGGCGGCACCGGGGCCGCTCGTGGTGTTGGTGCAGATGTAGAGGGTCTGTCGGTCGTCGTCGCCCAGCATGCAGGCATAGGCGCCGAGGTCGCCGGTCGAGATCCGCGCCGTTACCGCGCCGCCGTCGCGGACACGGATCACTTCGTTGTTGCGCGGGTCGGCGACCCAGACGCCGCCCTCGGCATCTAGGCAGATGCCGTCGGGGACATTCTCGCCGAGATCGGCGAAAAGCCGTTGCCCGGCAAGGCCACCGTCCGCGTCCCGCCGCCAGGCCGTCAGGCGATGGTTCGTGGTCTCGGCCGCGATCAAGGTTTCGCCGTCGGGCGTGATTACCATGCCGTTGGGGAAGCCCAAGTCCTCGGCGACGACGGCGACGGTGCCGTCGGCGTCGGCGCGGGCGAGCTTGGCGGGCCGCTCGGCCTCGCCGGCGTGGCGGTCATAGCCGAAGTTGCCGACATAGGCCCGGCCCTCGCCGTCCACGACCATGTCGTTGCAGGGACCGGTGGCGATTGTGGAGATGTCCGCCGCCTCGGCGAGGCCGCCCGGATCGAGGCGCAGCAGCTTTCGGTCCAGCATCGAGACCACGAGCAGCCGACCGTCCGGCAGCCAGCCGAGGCCCGAGGGTTGGCGCGGCACCTCGACGATGGTCTCGGCCGCGCCGTCGGATGCCAGCACGATCACACGGTGGGAATAGAAGTCGGAGAACCAGAGCCGGCCCTCGTGCCAGCGCGGCCCCTCGGGGAAGGTCAGGCCGTCGAGCAGCACCCGTCTCTCGTTTGCCATTCGGCCCCCCCTAGCCCCGGTTGCCGCCGAGGTTGCCGGTGAAGAGACGGTCCTCGGGGACGCGGTCGTAGCTGAGCGCCCGGAACGCGTCCGAGGTTTCGCCATCGACGATCCAATCGGCGAGTGTCCGCCCCGCCGCCGGGCCGATCTTGAAGCCGTGGCCGCTGCCGCCCGAGGCGTCGGCATAGCCCTTCAGCCCCTGGCGCGGGCCGTAGAAGGGGTACCAGTCGGGCGTCACGTCGTAGAGGGCAGCGTAGGAGGCGATCAACGTCATCCCGGCCATCGGCGGCACCCGATGCTCGACCCGCTCCTGCACCACGCGGATGAAGTCGTCGTCGGCGGTGAGCTTGTAGTTGTAGGGGTCGACGTCGACATAGTCCTTCGGATAGCCGCGGCCGAGGACGTAGCGGTTCTCGCCCAGCGGCCGGATGTAGGTGGCGTCGACCGCATTCGAGATCGGCGCCGTCGGCAACGGTCGGTTGCCGCGGGCCTGCCACACCGTGTCCTGCTCGCGGACGGCGCGCAGCGGCAGCTCGAGGCCGGCGCTCTCGGCCAGGAAGCAAGCCCAGGGGCCGGCGGCGTTGACCGTGGTGCCGGCGCTGATCTCGTCGTCGTCGGTCTCGATGCCGGTGATTCGACCCGGCTGGCGCAACAGGCGGCGGACCGGCGTTCGATCCCGGAAATCGCCGCCCAACGCCTTGAAGCCCGCGACATAGGCCTCGGTCGCCTGCACCGGGTCGGCATAGCCGCCCAAGGGCTCGTGGACGACGCGGCCGACGCCCTCGCGGTTGAGCCAGGGCATGGTCTCGATGATCGTGCGCTCGGTCAACATGCCGGTCTCGATGCCGAGCTCCTGATGCATGGCGATGTTCCGCTCGGCCTGTTCCAGCATTTCCTCCGGCACCAGGAAGTACCAGCCCGACTGGACGAAGCCGCTGGGCTGGCCGAGCTCTTCCTCCATCGCCGACAGCATGGCGACGCCGTCGCGCGTCAGGGCCGACAGCACCGGTGTCGAATAGTGCTGGCGGATGATGGCCGCACTCTTGCCGGTGCCACCGGCCGCCGGGGCCTCGCGCTCGACCAGCAGGACGCGCTCCAGTCCCCGCTTCTTCAAATGATAGGCCGTGGAGGCACCGGTGATGCCGGCGCCGACGACGATGGCGTCGAAGGTCTCGGGCATCGGCTACTCCGTCCTCTCGGGCTCGAAGCCGTAGTGCTCTTTCAGGTAGGCGGCGGAGAACTTACCGCTCTCCCAATCGTCGATCAGCTCCTCCCGGCTGCGCGCCTCGGGGGCGCCGTAGCCGCCGGCACCCGGGGTCTCGATCCAGACCATGGCCGAGGGTGGGACCTCCAACGAAGACGGCTTGACCGCCAGCTCGTCGACGCGGCCGTCGTCGTGCACCACTTGGATGCGGCCGGTGCCGCCACCGCCACCGCCGAAGAGGCCCCACGGCGGGTGCACCGAGCGCTCGCCCTGGCCCGAGAAGGTCAAGGTGTGCTCCAGGCCGCGATAGACCCGGCGCAAGCCCATGCCGCCGCGATGGGCGCCGGGGCCACCGGAATCCTCGACCAGCTCGTAACGCTCGACCAGCAAGGGGTACTCGTTCTCCAGCGCCTCGATCGGCAGGTTCGAGGTGTTGGTGACGTTGACTTGGATGCCGTCGCTGCCGTCGCAGTAAGCGCGCCCGCCGGCACCGCCGCCGATGGTCTCGAGATAGAGGTAGTAGCGCCCGTTCTCGCCGGTGCCGGAGAAGGTGGCGCAACCGTTGGCGCCATTGGAGGCGCCGAGGCTGCGCTCGGGCACCGCCGGTGCCAGCGCCCCCAGCACGACGTCGATGATGCGCTGGCAGGTTTGGGCCCGGGCCGCGGTGGCGGCCGGAAAGGCGGCGTTGACGACGCTCGCCTCGGGCGCGGCGATGTGCACGGGCTCGATCATGCCGTGATTGGTCGGGCCGTCGGGATCGACCAGGACCTTGAGGGCGAACAGCACCGAGGCCTGCAGGCCGGCAAACGAGTTGTTCATGTTGCCCTTGACCTGCGGGCCGGAGCCCTCGAAGTCGAACCAGATTTCCTCGCCCGCGACCCGGATCTTGACCTCGACCGGGATGTCGGTGGTGCCCATGCCGTCGTCGTCGAGGATGTCCTGGAAGGCGTACTCGCCGTCGGGCAGGGCACTTATGCCGGCTCGCATGCGCCGGGCCACAGCCTCGATGATCCGCTCCGAGCCCTCGGCCACTTGGGCCGTCGACCAGCGCTGGAAAAGCTCGTCCAGGCGCCGGAGCCCCAGCCGGTTGGCGGCGATCTGGGCCATGTAGTCACCGCGCCGCTCGTCGGGCACGCGCACGTTCAGCAGGATCATCCGCATGATGTCGTCGACGATCTCGCCGTCGCGGCAGATCCTGACGGGCGGGATGCGCAGGCCCTCTTGGTAGATCTCGCTCATGCCGCCGGCCATCGAGCCCGGCGCCATGCCGCCGATGTCGGCGTGGTGGGCGATGTTGGAGACGAAGAGCACCAGCTCGCCGTCGCGGAACACGGGCGCCAGGATGGCGACGTCCGGCAGATGCGAGCCACGGCCGACGAAGGGGTCGTTGGAGGCGAACATGTCGCCGGGCCGGATGCCGTCGGCGCCGTAGCGCTCCAGCACCACTTCGGCCAGCCCCAGCATCGAGGCGAGGTGCAGCGGCAGGCTGAAGCCTTGCACCACCACCCGCCCTTTGGCGTCGAAGACGACGGCGGAATGGTCGTGGCGTTCCTTGATGTTGGTCGAATAGGCGCTCTTCATCAGCGCCACGTACATCTCGTCGCAGATGCTGGCGAGGGCGTTCCGGAACAACTCGATCTCGATCGGACTCATTGCCATGGGTTGGCCTCGTTTCACTGTAGCTGGGCGATAGTAGGATCTGGTGGTGCCGCCGTCACCCGCCCGACGACGCCCTCAATAGAGCCGCTTGACCCGGTAGCCCTGCCGCTCCAAGAGGTGCAGGAGGCCCATCTGGCCGGGCAGGTGCGCCGCGCCGACGGCGACGAAGGCCTTGCCGGCTCGCAGATGTTGGACGACGCGAGTGGCCATGACATGGTTGCGATAGTCCAAGAGCCAGGACATGAAGAGGTCGTGGCCGTGGCGCTCCTCGCCGGAGAGCCTCGAGGCTTCCAAGTCCATGCCGGTGAAGATGGCGTCGAGGTCGCGCCGCAGATAGCTTTGCAGCAGGGTCTCATGCGCCCGCTCGGCCCGAAAGCTGCGGTCGATGATGGCGTTCAGCATGGTGCCGATGTCCTTGCGGCCGAGACTCTTGAAGCCCAAGAGCTGCTCCTCGATGGTCTCGAGCGCGTAGACCGGCTTGCCCAGTGCCCGGGCCTCGTTCTGCAGCGCCTGGTCGAGAAAGGCCCAGCCCTGGAGCTGGCGGCGATATTCGTGCGGCGTCTTGCGGAAGACGAAGACGAAGGCCAGGGGGTGCACCCGATCGATGCTGGCCTGGGGGATGCCGTAGCGCGTCGCCCGGCCGACGATCTTGGCATAGACCTCCTCGCCGACGATCTGCCGCAGCTCGACGGCGGCCGGCAAGCGGAGCCTCGGCGTCCGGTCCAGCTTGCCGGTCTGCTGTTGCGGAATGATCAGCTCGAAGACGAAGCGGTCCGAGGCGTCGAAGGCGTCGAGAACCGGCTTCGGTATCTGCAGCACGCGCTCGTCGGAGGAATGCATGGTGCCGAAGAGGTAGCTCGGCGCCGCGCCATGGCCCTGGACACGCCACAACAGCCCTTGGCCGTAGAGCACCGCTTTCGCCGTCGCCGGCATCGCGATCGCCAGCGCCACCAAAAGTGCCAGCCATGGCGCCAAGCGGCGCGGCGCATCAGAGCAGATCATCGCTTGCTCCTTCCGACGCCGGCATCGTATCTCGACGAGCCCCCTCAAGCCTCGCCGCCGATATCGACGACCAGGTTACCCCAGGCGTCGACTTGGGCCACGTCGCCGGGAAAGACCGGTATCGTGCTGTCCATCTGCTCGATGACGGCGGGGCCGTCGAGGCGCTGGTCGCGGGCGAGGTCGGTGCGGCGGTAGACCGGCGTTTCATGCCAGGCGCCGTCGTCGAACATCACCTGGCGGGCACCGACCGTCGTCGCTGCCGCGGCTTCGGGCCATTCCGGCAAGGCCGGCTTCGGCAGGATGCCGGTCACGGCGAGGCGCAGATGCACCACTTCCATGGGCTCGCCGGGCTGGGCGAAGCCGTAGGCCTGCTCGTGCGCCGCCTTGAAGGTCCGCCGCAGCGCCTCGACCGCCGCCTCGTCGAAGGACTGCCCGGAAATCGGGATCGACAGCTCGAAATTCTGGCCGGTGTAGCGCAAGTCGACGTGCCAGGCGAGGCGCCGGTCATCATCGGCCACCCCCTCGCGGCGGAACCAGGCCTCGGCCTGCCCCGTCAGCTCGTTCAGGCCGCCGTTCAGGCTGTCGCCCACCGCTGCGTCGTAGGGCGACAGGCGCGAGACAACGAAATCGGCGGTCAAGTCGGACCCCAACAGCCCCTCCGCACAGAGGATGCCCGGGTTCGGCGGCACCACGATGCGCCGGACGCCAAGGTCGCGGGCGACGTCGTGGCCGTGCAGCGGGCCGGCACCGCCGAAGGCGAAGAGAGCGAACTCGGCCGGGTCGTGGCCGCGCTCGATCGAGATCGTGCGGATCGCCTTGACGATCACCGCCGAGGCCACCTGGACGATGCCGTGCGCCGTCGCCAACCGTTCCATCCCCAGGCCTTCGGCCAACCGGTCGATGGCCGCCTCGGCGAGGTCGCGGCGGATCGCCATGCGGCCGTCAAGCAGGGCCTCGGCGGGCAGGCGGCCGAGCACGACGTTGGCGTCCGTTACCGTCGCCGCCTCGCCGCCCTGGCCATAACAGGCCGGGCCCGGGTGGGCGCCGGCACTGTCGGGTCCCACTTTCAGCAGTCCGTCGGTGTCGATCCAGGCGATCGAGCCGCCGCCGGCACCGACCGCGTTGACGTCCAATGCCGGCAGGCGCAACGGAAAGCCGGCAAGGCGCCGGCTGTGGACGACCGCGGGGGTGCCGCCCGCCAGCAGGCTGACATCGGCGCTGGTGCCGCCGACGTCCAGCGTGATGACGTTGTCGTGGCTGGCGGCTCCGGCCCGGTAGGCGGCGCCGATCACGCCCGCCGCGGGCCCGGACAGCGCCGAGCGCACCGGCACGTCGCGCGACATGCCGACCGACATCAAGCCGCCCGCACTCTGGCTCACGGTCGGCTCCACCGGCACGCCCAGCTCGGCGATGCGCTGGGTGAAGCGGTCGAGATAGGCGTTCATCACCGTCAGCAGCGCCCCGTTCAGGACCGCGGTCGAGAAGCGCTCGTACTCGCGGAACTCGGGATAGATCGCCGAGGAGGCGACGACGGCCACTTGCGCGCCCAGCACCTCTTGCAGGATCTCGACGGCGCGTCGCTCGTGTTCCGGATAGGCATGGGCGTGCAGGAAGCAGACGACGGCGCAGTCGACCCCTTCCAGCTTCAGCCGGGCGCCGGCCTCGGCCACCGCGGCCTCATCCAGCGGCACGTGCACGCGGCCGTCGGCGCGCATTCGCTCGGGCACCTCGAGGCGCAGCTTTCTCGGCACCAGCGGCTTCGGATAGTCGAGATGGATGTCGTAGACCTTGGGGCGGATCTGGCGCCCGATCTCCAAAAGGTCGCGAAAGCCCTGGCTGGTGACGATCGCGACCTTGCCGACGCGGCGCTGGATCAGAGCGTTGGTGCCGACCGTGGTGCCGTGCGCCAGGCGGACCACGGCCTTGGGCTCGATCTCGTGCCGGGCCAGGATCTCGGCCAAGCCCTCGGCGATGGCGCGGTCGGGCTCGTCCGGCGTCGAGGGCAGCTTGTGCAGCACGAGGCCGTCGCCGCCCGCCACGCTGACGGCGAAATCGGTGAATGTGCCGCCGACGTCTACGCCGATGTGTACGGTCATCTCAATTGGATTCCTGAAGGCTGATGGGTTGGCGAAATGCTCCCCGGCGGGGCGGCATAAGTCAACCGCCCGTGCTAGATTGGCGCCGACGACTGCTTGGGAGAGCGCAGCATGACAACGACGACCTTGATCAAGAACGCCGCTTGGCTGGCGGCCTGGGACGCGGACGCCGGCTCCCACGTCTATCTTCGCGACGCCGACCTCGCCTTCACCGGCAATGTCATCGACTTCGTCGGCAGCGGCTACGAGGGCGCCGCCGACGAGACGATCGACGGCAAGGACCTCTTCGTCATGCCGGGCCTCATCAACATCCATGCCCATCCGCATCACGAGAGCGCCAGCAAGGGCATCCGCGAAGAGCACGGCGTGCCCGAGATGTACATGACCGGCCTTTACGAGCGCATGTTGGCCTTTCGGCTGGACGTCGAGGGGCGCCGCGCCGGGGCCGAGCTTTCCTATGGCGATTTGCTGTTGTCGGGCGTCACCTCGCTGGCCGACCTCTCCTCCGACTTCGGCGGCTGGCTGGACCTCTTGGGCCGCAGCGGGCTGCGCGGCTTCGTCGCGCCGGGTTACGCCTCGTCGAGTTGGAAGCTGGAGAACGCCCATGTCCTCGGCTTCGAGTGGGACGAGGCCGCCGGCCGCCAGGGCTTCGAGGACGCGATCCGCCTGATCGAGGAGGCCGAGGCGCACCCTTGCGGCCGCCTGACGGGCATCGTCTTCCCGGCCCAGATCGAGACCTGCACCGAGGAGTTGCTGCGCGACAGCGTCGCCTTCGCGCGCGAGACCGGGCGGCCCTGCACCACGCACCTGTCGCAGAGCGTTATCGAGTTCAACGAGATCGTCCGCCGCCACGGGGTGACGCCGGTGCAGTACGCCGACCAGATCGGCCTCTTGGGCCGAAGCACGATCCTGGGCCACTGCATCTTCATCGACGAGCATTCCTCGCTGCGCTGGCACACCAGTAAGGACCTCGACATCCTGGCCGAGACCGGTACCTCGGTGGCGCACTGCCCCTCGCCCTTCGCCCGCTACGGCGATGCCATGGAAGACGTCGGCCGCTACCTCAGGGCCGGCGTCAATCTCGGCATGGGCACGGACGTCGCACCGCACAACGTCTTGGAGGAGATGCGCTTGGCGCTCATCGCCAGCCACCTGATGACCAAGGACATCCACGCCTCGTCGACCTCCGACCTCTTCCACATGGCCACGGTCGGCGGCGCCAAGGCGCTGCTGCGCGACGATATCGGCCGCCTGGCGCCGGGCGCCAAGGCCGACATCGTCTTGGTCGACCTCGCCAACCCGGCGATGATGCCGGTGCGCGACCCGTTGAAGAGCCTGATCTACCACGCCGCCGACCGGGCCGTGGCCGAGGTCTACGTCGATGGCCGAAAGGTGGTGGCGGGCGGCGAGGTGCTGACGCTCGACCGGGTGGATGCCGCCGGCCGTCTCGCCGAGGCACAAGCGCGAATGGTTCGCGACGTGCCCAACCACGATTTCGCCGGCCGCACGGCCGAGGAGATCTCGCCGCTCAGCCTGGCGCTGGGTTGAATGAACGAGGAAATCACGAATGAAGCTCAGCGATTTCAAGGCCCTGACCTTCGATTGCTACGGCACGCTCATCGATTGGGAGAGCGGCATCACCGCGGCACTCGGACCCCTGATCGAGAGGCTGGGGCGGCCTGTATCGGGCGACGAGGCGCTCGCCGCCTTCAGCGCCCATGAGAGCGAAGAGGAGCGGCGCACGCCGGACGCGGTCTATCCGGATATTCTGGCGCGCGTGCACGACGCCATCGCCCGCGACTGGGGCTTGGAGCCGGACCCGGCTCTCGCCACCGCCTTCGGCGCCTCGGTACCGGACTGGCCCGCCTTTCCCGACTCGGCCGCCGCACTCGGGTACCTGAAGCAGCACTACAAGCTCGTCATCCTTTCGAACGTCCACCGAGCCGGCTTCGCCGCCTCCAACAAGCGGCTCGAGGTCGATTTCGATGCCATCTACACGGCGCAAGACGTCGGCTCATACAAACCGGACCCACGCAATTTCGAGTACCTGCTGGCGCATCTCAAGCAAGACCTCGGCATCGGCCGGGACGAGATCCTGCACACGGCCGAAAGCCTCTTCCACGACCATGTGCCGGCCAAGACCTTCGGCCTCGCCTCGGCCTGGATCCACCGCCGCGCCGAGAAGGGTGGCTTCGGCGCCACCCAGTCGGTCGGCGAGACGCCGGAGGTCGATTTCTACTTCACCTCGATGGCGGCCATGGCCGAGGCCCACCGGGCGGAAGTGGGCAGCTGAGCGCGACGGCTACTTGTCTTTACGGGCCATCTGCAGGAGGTCTTCCTGGGCCCAGCCCTGGTCGTGGGGAACGGTGTAGTAGGCCTCGAAGTTCATGGTCTTGAACTTCCAGCCGTCGGCCTCGCGGACGTATTCGTCGTCATAGCGGCCGGCGACGACGTAGGCGATGCCCTTGTTGACGGTCCGCGCCTCCATGTAGCTGACGCCGGTGCCCCCATCGCCGTCGATATCGATGATGTGGTTGTGGATGAACTGCTTGATGAAGGGCAGCACGTCCGGCGTCACGGCGAAGAACTTGGTGATCTTGGCCCGGCCCTGGGTCTTGCCGATATAGCTGAAGTCGAGGCTCGCGTCCTCGGTGAAGAGCAAGGGGATCTCGTCGTAGAGGCCGTCGTTGATGCATTGGTGGTAGCGGTTCCTGAGCCGGCGGATCGCCTCGGTGTCGGCTTGCTCTTGGACCCGCGATTCCAGTGCTGCCAGTCTCGCTTGGATCTCGTCCGCCATGCCTTCTCCTCCATCGGTCTCGGGGATTCTAAACCGGTCTCCCGTGTTTCTCCGGTCGTCATCCCCGCGAAAGCGGGAGTGACGACGTTGGTAGATTTCAGCCGCCCGCCGCCAGCTCCTTGGCCCAGTCGCGGAGGACGAATTTCTGGATCTTGCCGCTCGGTGTCCTGGGGAAGGCGTCGAGGATCTCCAACCGCTCAGGCAGGTATTGCTTGGTCATCTTCTCCTCATCCAGATAGGCGATCAGCTGCGTGAAGGTCAGGTCGTGGCCCTGGTTCAGGGTGACGTACGCGCAGCCGCGCTCGCCCAAGCGCTCGTCCGGCATGCCGACCACGGCGACGTCCTCGACCGCCGGGTGGCGGAAGATGCAGGACTCGACCTCGACCACGGGTATGTTCTCGCCGCCACGGATGATGATGTCCTTGGCCCGACCGGTGATGCGGATGTAGCCGTCGGCATCCATATAGGCGAGGTCGCCGGTGTCGAACCAGCCGTCGGCGTCGGTGCCGTGCAGATCGGGGCGTTTCAGATAACCGACGAATTGGGCCGCGCCTGTGACCAGCAGCAGGCCCTCTGTGTTCACCGGCGCCTCGTTGCCGTCGCCGTCCACGACCTTGACGCCATTGCAATCGAGGACGAGGCCGTCGGTGCCGAAGATCTTCTCGGGCGGATCGGAGGGCCGGCAGACGGTGGCGAGCGCGCATTCGCTCATCCCCCAGCCCGAAAGCACCTTCATGCCGACCTGCGCCTGTGCCCGCTCGACCAGCGCCGGCGGGATCGGCGCCCCGGCGGCGATGAAGTAGCGCAGCGAGGAAAGGTCGAAGCGGCCGGGCTCGGCGACGCTGGCGAGGTCGTTCAGGAACGGCGTCGAGGCCATGGTGTAGGTGACGCGGTGGCGCTCGATCAACTCGGCCCCCTTGACCGGCTCCCAACGGTCCTGAAGCACCACCGTGGTGCCCAGCATGGTCGAGATCAACACGCCCCAGATGAAGCCGGTCTGGTGCGCCAGCGGCGAGGACATCTGGAAGACGTCGTCGCCGGTCAGTGCCAGATGCTCGTTCAGGGGGTAGAGATGGCAGAAGAGAGTGTTGGCGGTGTGCATCACGCCCTTGGGCTGGCCGGTGGTGCCCGAGGTGTAGATGATCTCGATAACGTCGTTCGACCCTGGCCGGAGACCGGCCAGCCGGGCCTCGGCATCATCCGCTGTCTCGCGCGCCTGAGCCAGGAAATGGGCCTCGAAGGCGTCGTCACCGACGCCGCCGATGTAGAAGGCGTGCGCCAGCTTGGGCAGCTCGGGCCGCATGCCATCGACCATCGGCCGGTAGTCGAAGCCGCGATAGGTCTCGGGCGCGATCAGCACTTTGGTCTCGGCGAAGCCCAGCATGAAAATCAACTGGCCTTCGCGGAAGATCGGCATCAGCGGGTTGGTGATGGCGCCGATCCTGACGCAGGCCATATGCACGACGTTGAACTGCCACCAGTTGGGCAGCAGTAGCGAGACCACGTCGCCGGGTCCGACGCCCAAATCGAGCAAGGCCAGCGCGAAGCGC
>JASLMY010000097.1 GCA_030746295.1 Alphaproteobacteria bacterium
GTCGTGCCCAAGCCGGTGCAAAAGCCGCATCCGCCGATGTGGATGGGCTGCTCGCGGCGCGAGAGCATCCTGCGGGCGGCACGGGCGGGCCTGGGCGCCTTGGTCTTCGGCTTCGTCGAGCCCGAGCAGGCGGCCCAATGGGTCGAGGAATACTACGACATCCTCAAGTCGGAGGAATGCGTGCCGATCGGCCACGTCGTCAACCCCAACATCGCGGCGGTGACCGCCATGTCGGTGCATGACAACGAGGACGAGGCGATCCGCCGCGGCCTCGACGGCTTCCGCTTCTTCGGCTATTCGCTCGCCCACTACGCCGTCTTCGGCGAGCACAAGCCCGGCCGCACCGACATCTGGGCCGACTTCGAGGAAGTCCGCGACAAGATGCCCGACAATGCGGGGCGCGGCGGCATCGGCACCGTCGCGCAAGTGCAAGATCACATGCAAGCCTACGCCGACGTCGGCATGGACCAGATGATCTTCGTGCAGCAGCACGGCAAGAACCGCCACGAGCACATCTGCGAGAGCCTGGAGCTCTTCGCCAAGGAGGTTCAGCCCGCCTTCAAGGAGAAGGAGGCCGAGCGTCAGGCCAACAAGGACGCCGAGCTGGCGCCCTACATCGAGGCCGCGTTGGCGCGGAGGCCGGGCATGGCGGAGCTGGCGGACGAGGGCATCCCGGTCGTCAAGTCGGCCGGCCGGCGGATGCAGGATGATGGCCGTGTCTATGCCGAGGGCGGCACCTACGCCGATCCGACCCGCGGCGGCGGCATCCCGGTGCCGCGTCAGGACCCCCGCGCGAGTTAGTCGCCGAGCAAATCTCTACCCGATCCTGTCGAGCCACCGCAGCTCCGCGAACGACGTTCCTCGCTCGCCACACGGCTCAGACGGTATCGAGGGTGGCCGGCGAGGCGGTCTTCGCTCTCGACCACCACGCCATAGGCAGCCTCGGCGCTGGCCCGGGTGACGAAGCCGAGGTTGAGGTCACGCTCGACGGCATCGAGGTCGCGCGTCAGCGGGTCGCCGAAGCCGCCGCCGCCCGGCGAGGCGAGGTGTACGCTGTCGCCGGCCACGAGCGACACCTTTTCCGCCTTGCTGCGCATCGGCGGTATCCACTCGCGGCCCTCGGTCAGAAAGCGCACGCGGTTGGGATGCCCGGGGCCTCCCGCCTCTACGCCGAAGGGCGCGTGGTCGACCCGGTCGCCGAGCACGGAGACCAGGCAGTCGGACAGCGCGGTGATCGCGTAAACCGTCCCGCAACCGCCGCGATGGCGGCCCGCACCGCCCGAGTCCTCGCGGACACCCAAGTTCTGGAACCGCAATGGAAAGCGGTGTTCGGTCATCTCCACCGACATGAATCCGGCCAACGAGCTCGGCAGCGTGCCATTGACCAGTCCGTCGCTCGCAGCACTGCCGCCATAACCGCCCGGATAGGGAAAGACGGCAACGTAGTAGCTGCCGTCCTCGCGGCGGCCGGAGACCGTGGTCACACCGGTCGTGCCGAAGGGAGCGGCCGGGGTGATCTCCGGCACGGCCTGGGCGAGGGCGCCAAAGACCACATCGATCACCCGGTTGATCACGTCGGTATAGCCGCAGACGGGCGACGGATACCGGGCCGCCAGCATGCAGCCGTCCGGCACCTCGAAGTGGATCGGTCGGAAGGTGCCGCCGTTCACCGGCACGTCGGGGAAGAGATGCTTGAGCGCCACGAAACAGAGCGAACGGGTCGTGGTCTCCGCCATGTTGAGGGACCCGGTCGCGGCGGGCGCAGTGCCGGTGAAATCGAGATACATGTCGGAGCCGTCCACGGTCAGCGCGAATTCCACGACTAGGGGCGCATCGACGATGCCGTCATTGTCGAAATGGTCGGTGAAGCGATAGGTCCCATTGGGGACCCGCTCGATATGCTCGCGCATTTGCTGCTCCGAGCGCTGCATCATCTCGTCGATGCAGGCCCCGACCGTGGCGGCGCCATAGCGCTGGATCAAGTCGCCGAGGCCACGTTGCCCGACATGGAAGACCTGGGTCATCGCGGCCAAATCGCCGGCGATCTGATCCGGCAGGCGAAGGTTGGCGAGGATCATCTTGACGAGTTCCTCGTTGCGCACGCCACCCTTGAACAGCCTCAGCGGCGGGATGATGATCCCTTCCTGGTGAATCTCGCGGGCCTGCGGCGCCCAGCCGCCGGGAACGCTGCCGCCGATATCCATCCAGTGACCGGTGTTCGCCAACAGTGCGAAAGGCTCGCCATCGACGAAGTAGGGCGCGACGAGGGTGACGTCCTGCAGGTGCGAGCCGCTGAGATAGGGGTCGTTCACGATCCAGATATCGCCCGGCTGGAAGCCGCCTTCCGCCTTCACGTATTCGAGCAGGTTCTGAACCGTGTACTGCATGTTGGCGAGGAACATCGGCAGCCCGAAGCCGCCCTGGGCGATGGTCTCGCCAGTCCGCGCATCGTAGATACCGTGCGCGCAGTCATGCATCTCCGAGATGATCGGCGAGATCGCCGCATGAATGAGATGCAGGTCCATCTCGTCGGCGACCTGATGCAGGGCGCCGCGCGTTACCGCCAGGGTTATCGGGTCCGGGGCCTCGTTGCCCATCATTCTGTCTCCACCAGAAGATTGCCGAGGCTGTCGACGCGGGCGCGCATGCCCGGCTCGACGATGGTCGTCGCGTCCGCCTGTTCGACGACGGCCGGTCCGACGAAGTGCATGCCGGGCTCGAGCGCATCGCGACGATAGATCGCGGTATCGATCCAGCCGCCGAAGTGGACGGGGCGCCGCGTCGCGGGTACGGCAGGGCACGATGCCGCGGACACGGGCTCCTGCCGGAAGCGGCCCGGCGGCGATGCCGACGCCCTGCCTTGCACGCTGACGAGGATGGCCGGGATATCGCCGAGCGTGTTGCCGAACTCGGCGCGGTAGGCATCCTCGAACGCTTTCGACAAGCGGTTCGGGGTCCAACCGGGCGCGATGGGGACGCGCAGATTGTGAATCTGGCCGAGATAGCACATGTCCGCGGTGTAGGTGACCCGAGGCTCCAGAAGCTCCGCCCCGGAGGCGGCGAGCAGAGCCTCCCCTTCCTCTCGCAAGGACCGGAGAATGCCGTCCAATTCCCCCTCGCCGAGATCGCCGACCGCCCGCTCGACGGTCTGGGAAAGGTCGTGGCGGATGTCGGCGATGCAGCAGCCGGCGGCACAGAGGACGCCCGGCTCCGGCGGCACTAGCATCAGCGAGATCCCGACCTCCCGCATGATCGCAGCACCATGCAGGGGGCCCGCGCCGCCGAAGCTGACGAAGGCGAAATCGCGCGGGTCCAAGCCCTGCTCGACCGAGAGCAATCGGGTCCGTCCCGCCATCGAGTGATTGACGACCTCGATGATGGCTTCGGCCGTCCGCTCGAGGCCGAGGCCGAGCGCCTCACCGAGCCCTTGGACGGCGACCCGGGCAGCCTCGAGGTCGAGCGTGCCACGCCCGTCCGCGCCGATCGGGTTCTGCCAGTCGATACGGCCCAGCACGACGTTGGCATCTGTGACGGTCGGCCGGGTACCGCCACGACCGTAGCAGGCGGGCCCAGGATCGGCGCCGGCGCTTTCGGGACCGACCTGCAGGATGCCCGCTCGATCGAGGCCGGCGATGCTGCCGCCGCCGGCGCCGATCGTGTGCACGTCGATCATCGGCAGCTTCAAGATGACCCGAAAATCGAGGCGACTGGTCCGCGCGACCTTGGGCTCGCCGTCAACCACCACGGCGACGTCGAAGCTGGTGCCGCCCATATCGCCGGTGATCACGTGGTCGAAGCCGGCTTCCGAGGCGAGCGTAGCGGCCGCCATGACACCGGCGGCAGGCCCGGAGCGGACGATGTTCGCCGCCCGCGCCGCGACCTGCCTCAACGGCACCACGCCGCCGCTCGACTGCATGATCAGGGCCTCGTTGCGGTAGCCGGTCGCGGCCAGGCGCTCGCCGAGGCGCCGGGCATAGCCGACCACCAGGGGCTGCAGAAAACCCTGGACGGCGGCGGTACTGGTGCGCTCGAACTCGAAATACTCGTTGCAAACAGCATGGCTGGTGACGATCTCGAAAGCTGCGTCCAGCTCCGACAGCCAGCGCGCCGCTGCCTGCTCGTGAGCCGGGTTGGCATAGGCGTGCAGGAAGGAGACGACGACCGCCTCCACGCCCTCCCGCTCTAGGGCAGCACCAAGCGCCCGAACCTGATCTTCCCGAAGCGGCGTCAAGACATTGCCGTGCTGATCCAGGCGCTCGTCCACCTCGAAGCGCAGATCCCGCGGAATCAGGGGCTGCTGCACCCCGGTCATGCCATACATGCTCGGCCGGTCGCGTCGGCCCAGCTCGAGCACGTCGCGAAAGCCGCGCGTGGTGATGAGGGCACAGCGCGCGCCCTTGCGCTCGATGATCGCGTTGGTCGCGATCGTGGTACCGTGCACGATGAGGTCGATCGAGTCTGCGTCGAGCTCGCCGACCTCCAAGGCCCGAAGGAGCGCGGCGGAGGGATCGTGCGGCATCGAGGGAACCTTCAGAATCCGCGGGCTCTCGCCCTCGCGCGTGCAATAGAGGTCCGTGAAGGTGCCGCCGACGTCGATGCCGACAATGGTTGCCACGTAGTTATTCTCCGTTTCCTTGGAGAGCCTCGCCGAGAGAACCCCGGCGGCTCGCGAAGACGACCGGTTCAGTCTAGCTCCAGATCGAGCAGCACCCAGATCGCCGCCTTCTGCCAATGCAGACCGGCGTGCAAGGTGGCGTAGACGCCGCCGGGCAAGGCATCGGTGATAACGAACTTGAGCGCCCGCAGGCCCGGCACGGGATAGCGGGTGACCGTACCCGGCATGACGCGCGAAATCGCCGCCTGTGCCACCGCCTCCGTGAGGCCCGCCTCCAGCCGTTGGTAGCCCGCATCGTCGAGCGCCACCAGCGTCAGATCGAGCGTACCGCCTTTGTAGCCGGAGCGTCCGACCGCGATCGACCCGACCCTCATGGCGCCTGCTCCCAGACAATCTCGGAGACGACCAACTCGCGGTCGATCAAACCGTCCACGACCGCCAGGCTCGGCCGGCGCTCGCTGCGCACGCTGCCGCCGCCTGCCGGGCCTGAGAGCGTGAGGGCGTAGACCTCGTCCTCGACGATTTGGGCCATTTCGGCATCCTCGCAACGCGCGGAGACGTGCACCCGGACCTCGGGCGTGCGGTTCGGCGGCGGCAGGGAGGCAGGGCCGAGGGTCGAATCGACACCGACCAGATCGATCCGCAAGTCCTCGGGCGGCAGGTCGTCGAGGCGCAAGCGCAGGGCATCGGCGGCGACCTGGCCGCGTTGAAGGGCGTGGGTTCCCGCGTAGCCGATCTCCACGTCGGCAACGAAGCCCGACTGCTCGACGAAGCCCGAGACCTTGAGGTGTGATGGCCGCCCCCGGGACCGGGCCCCGCTGACGCGCACGCGGTTGGAGCCGACCTCCTCGAAGGTGACGCCGGTGAAGTCGAGGATCGCGTCGGGGGTGATGTAGGCGCTCGGATCGTGCACTTCATAGAGGAGTTGCAAGGTGCAGGTCAGGCTGTCGACCCGCCCCGGTGCGCCGTCCAAAAGGCCGATCTCGGCGCTGCCGTCGGCCCAGACGCGCGCCAGAGGGAAGCCCAGATCGGCGAACGCCTCCGCCGACAGGCTGCTCCCGTCCGGCATCTCGAAGTTGCCGCCCGTCACCTGGCCCGAGCACTCGAGCAAATGGCCGACCGTCGTCGCCCCGGCCAGTGCATCGCCGTCGTTCTCCAGGATGGGCAGCAGCTCGGCGGAGAACAGGGCCGAATCGGCGACCCGGCCGGTCACCACCACGTCGGCGCTGTCCTCCACCGCCTGGCGCAGATCCTCGGCGCCGAGATAAGCATGCGCGCCGAGCAAATCGCCTACGAACGCCTCCTGCCAGGCGACGTGTTCGGCCAGCGCCATGACATCGTCGCCGACCACCGCGGCGACGCGCAGCCCGGAGCAGCCGCACTCGCCAGCAAGCCGGGCGATCCGGCGCCCAGCGGCACGCGGGTTGGCCGCCCCGAGGTTGGAGATAATGCGGCAACCGTTGGCGGCGGCCACGGGAAGCAGCGGCCGCAGGCGACGTTCCAGGCGCGGGTCGGCACCGGCCTCCGGGTCGCTTCTGCGGGCCCGCAATCCCGGCACCAGCGTCCGCTCGGCCAGACATTCCAGTGATACGGCATGCACCTGCCCGGAGGCAGCGAGCGCCACCGCGGGCTCGGTGCGGTCGCCGGCAAAGCCCGCACCGCAGGCCACGACTCTCTCCTCCACGTCCTCGCTCTCCTCTATTGCCGCTCCAATCGCCTCCACGGTCGATGTGCCGGTTTCCACGTCGGACCGACGTCGAGGGTAGCTGCGCGTCTCGGATCGGACAACAAGTCGCGGACCCTCGACACCGGGACAGCGGTCACGATCGTACTGCCGGCCTCGGCTCAGCAAGCACGCTCTATCGCGACGCCCCGAGGCCTGGTGCAGACCATGCGCCCGTCACGTAGCATGGGTGGCGGCGCGCGTATCCGGTCGCCAGTGATCGGCTTAGACGAGGATGGATCGAGCCATGAAGCAGGGAACGGCGCTCGTCGCCGGGGCAACCGGGATCGTCGGCCGCAATACGATCGAACAGTTGCTTGCCGGCGGCTGGGAGGTTGTCGGGCTCTCGCGGCAGACTCCGAAGGTTGAGACCGACTATCGACACATCGCCGTCGATCTCGCCGACGCCGAGGCCTGTCGCGCGAGCCTCGACGGTCTCGACGGCATCACCCATGTTTTCTACGCGGCGCGCGCCGACCGTGAGGACAAGTTCGCCGAGGCGGAGCTGAGCCGGCACATGCTGGCCAACCTGATGGACGCGGTCGAGCCGAATGCCCCCAGGCTCGAGCATGTCCACCTGATGCACGGCACCAAGTGGTACGCCAACCAGAACGGGCCCTACAAGACGCCGGCCAAGGAGGATGACCCGCGTGCCCTGGTGCCGATCTTCTACTACCAGCAGCAGGACGAGATCGCCGCGCGGCAACAAGGCAAGGCTTGGCACTGGTCGACCTTGCGCCCGGGCCTCATCTGCGGCTTTTCCGTCGGCTATCCGCACAACCTGATGACCCTGATCGCCGTCTACGCCGTGGTCTCGAAGGAACTCGGCCTGCCGCTCCGCTTTCCGGGCAGCCCCGGCTGCTACGCCACTCTCTATCAGGCGGTCGACGTCGGCCTCTTGGGGCGGGCCTCGATCTGGGCGGCGACCACGCCGGCCTGTGCCAACCAGGCCTTCAACATCCACAACGGCGACTACTATCGTTGGGAAACGCTATGGCCGCGGCTGGCCGACTTCTTCGGCATGGAGGCGGGACCGGTGCAGGCGATCTCGCTGGCCCGCCTGATGCCGGCCTACGAGGCGGTCTGGGACGCGGCGGTCGCCAAGTACGATCTGGTGCCGCACGCCTATGCCGACATGGCCCACTGGTCCTTCGGCGACCTGATCTTCGACATCTGGTGGGACGACATCTCGTCTATCGTCAAGCTCCGCCAGTACGGCTTTGCCGAGGCCATGGATACCGAGCAGATGTTCTTGGATATCCTCGCCGACTTCCGCCGCCGGCGTATCGTCCCTTGAGGCAACGGGCAGCCTGCTATCAGGCCTCGTCGGTCGGCTCTCGATAGCCGTAGTGCCGCTCCAGATAGTCGGCCGAAAATTTGCCGCTGGCGAGGTCTTCGGCCAACTTGGCTGGGTCGCGACCCTCGGGCGGACCGTAGCCGCCGGCGCCCGGCGTCACCACGGCGACCGCCGCATCGGGGGACACCTCGAAGGGCGCCGGCTTTCCGGGCAGGCGCTCCTCCGTGCCATCGCCGTGGCGCACCGCGAAGCTGCCGGTGGCACCCGCCTCGCCGCCGAAGAGACCGGGCGGCGGGTTGACGATGCGCTCGCCCTGGCCCGAGAAGGTCAGGACGTGACCGATCGGCCGGTAGATGCGCCGCAGGCCGAGGCCGCCCCGCCAGGTGCCGGCGCCCCCTGACTCCTCGACCAACTCGTAGCGCTCGATCATCAACGGATATTCCTTCTCCAAGGCTTCGATCGGCAGGTTCGAGGTGTTGGTCAAGTGCGCTTGCGTCGCCTCCGCCCCGTCCTTGTACGAGCGCGCGCCAATGCCGCCGCCGATGGTCTCGAGATAGACGTAGAAGGCTTCCGTCGGGCCGCGGCCGGAGAACACCGCCGTCGTGTTGGCGCCGTTTCCCGCCGCCATCACGCGTTCGGGAATCGCCTCGGCCAAGGCGCCAAAGATCACGTCGACGATACGCTGGCAGGTCTGGGCCCGGGCGGCGGTCGCCGCCGGGAAGTCGGCGTTGACGATCGTGCCTTTGGGCGCCTCGATCCGGATCGGCTCCAGCATGCCGTGGTTCATCGGCGCTGCCGGGTCGAGCAGCACCTTGAGGGCGAAGAAGACGCAAGCTTGAAGGCCGGCCGAGGAGACGTTGATGTTGCCCTTGACCTGCGGCGCCGAGCCCGTGAAATCAAACAGGATCTCCTCGCCCGTGACAACGATCCGGACGGCGATCTCGATCTGTGCCTCGCCCATGCCGTCGTCGTCCATGACGTCGGTGAAGCGGTATTCACCGTCCGGCAATTCGGCGATGGCAGCGCGCAAGCGCCGGGCCGCCGCCCGGATGATCTCGTCCGCGCCCTCGGCGACCGCCGCCGGCGACCAGCGCTCCAGCAGCTCGCCGCAACGTCTGACGCCCAGCCGGTTAGCGGCGATCTGCGCCGCATAGTCGCCCCGCCGCTCGTTAGGAACACGGACGTTGAGCAGGATCATGTCGAGAACGTCCTCGACGATCTCGTCGCCCCGCATCAGCTTGATCGGCGGAATCCTGAGCCCCTCCTGGTAGACCTCGGTCATGCCGCCGGCCATGCTGCCGGGCGCCATGCCGCCGATGTCGGCGTGATGGGCGATGTTGCCGACGAACATGGCGATCTCGCCACAATGGAACACCGGCGCCACCAGGGCGACGTCCGGCAGGTGCGAGCCCTTGCCGACGAAGGGGTCGTTGGAGATGAACATGTCGCCGGGATGAATATCGTCGTGCCCGAAGCGATCGAGGATGATCCCGACCAGGCCCAGGATCGAGGCCAGGTGCAGCGGCAGGCTGTCGCCCTGCACCAGGACCCGGCCGCGGGCGTCGAAGATCGTCGCCGAATGGTCGTGGCGCTCTTTGATGTTGGTCGAATAGGCGCTCTTCATCAAAGCGTAGTAGACCTCGTCGGCGACCGCCCCCATGGCGTTTCGCAAGAGCTCCACGTCGATCGGACTGAGGGTCATGTCCCGCCTCCGGCAAACCAGCTGACGATGAGATTGCCGTGCGCGTCGACGCGGCAATCGTCGCCCGGAAAGACCAGGGTCGTCGCGTCCATCTGCTCGATCACGGCCGGGCCGGTCAGGCGCTGTCCCGGCGCCAAGGCCTGGCGACGATAGACCGGCGTCTCGATCCAGGTTGCCCGCCCGAAGCAGACCCGGCGATGGCCCGACGGTGTGCCCGCCGCCGCCGCGTCGAGCCGTGGCAGCGCCGGCTTCTCCAAAAGGCCTACGGCCTTGAGCTTCAGGTTGACGCACTCGACAGGCTCTGCCGGCGAGGCGAAGCCATAGCTCTGCTCGTGGGCGGCGTGAAAGGCCGCGCGAAGGGCGCGACTGCCTTCGCCGTCCAATGGCCGGTCGGCCAGGGGGACCGAGAGCTCGTAGTTCTGGCCGCGATAGCGCAGGTCGGCCGCCCACTCCAGGCGCCTGGCGTCGCTCGGCAGGCCCTCGTGGCCGAACCAGGCCTCGGCGGCATCGGCCAAGACATCGCGCACCGGATTGATCGCCCGCGGCGCACCGTCGTCGAGGCTGGTCAGCACCGAGCGGACGAAGTCGGCACGCAGGTCCGAGTTCAGCAAGCCCTCGGCGCAGAGAATGCCCGGGTGCGGCGGCACGATAATGCGGCCGATGGCGAGCTCGGCCGCGACCTCGCGGGCGTGCAGCGGGCCGGCGCCGCCGAAGGCGAAGAGCGCGAAGTCGGCCGGATCGTTGCCGCGCTCGATCGAGATCGCCCGGATCGCCTTGACCATGACCGCCGCCGCGACCTGGACGATGCCGTGCGCACAGTCGTCCGCCGTGAGACCCAAACGTCCGGCCAGCGCCGCCACCGCCGCCTCGGCCAGCTCGCGGCGGATCGGCATGCCCCCGTCCAGCATGGTCTCGGGATTGAGACGGCCCAGCACCACGTTCGCGTCGGTGACCGCCGCCCGCTCGCCGCCCTGGCCATAGCAGGCGGGGCCCGGGTCCGCGCCGGCGCTCTCGGGCCCGACCTTCATCAGGCCGTCCCGGTCGATCCAGGCGATCGAGCCGCCGCCGGCGCCGACCGCGTTGACATCGAGCGCCGGCAGCTTGAGCGGAAAGCCGGCGAGCCTGCGCTCGCGCACCTCGACCGGCCGGCCGTCCCGCATCAGGCTGACGTCGGCGCTGGTGCCGCCCATGTCGAGGGTGATGACGTCGCCGAAGCCGGCCTCTCCGACCCGGTAGGCGGCACCCAGGACGCCGGCCGCTGGCCCCGAGAGCGAGGCTCGGATCGGCAGGCGGCGCGCCATCTCGATCGACATCAGGCCGCCCGCGCTCTGGCTCACTTTCGGCTCGGCCACGACCCCCAGGCCCGAGACCGCCCCCGTGAAGCGGTCGAGATAGGCGTTCATCACCGTCACCAGGGCGGCGTTCAGCACCGCGGTCGAGAAGCGTTCGTACTCGCGAAATTCGGGATAGACCGAAGCCGACGCCAGCACCGGAACGTCGGCCGGCATCAGCTCGCGCAGGATGGCGACGGCCCGTTCCTCATGCGCGGAATAGGCATAGGCGTGCAGGAAGCAAACGACGACGGCATCGACGCCGGCGTCGGCGAGCCGGCCACCGAGACGGCGCAGCGCATCCTCGTCCAATGGGGTGAAGACGGTGCCGTCGGCCAGGACACGCTCGGGCACCTCGAAGCGAAGCTGGCGCGGCACCAACGGCTCTGGGTTGTCGAGGTGGACATCGTACATGGCCGGCCGTACCTGTCGCCCGATCTCGATCAGGTCGCGGAACCCTTCGCCCGTGACCAGCGCGACCTTGCCGCAGCGGCGCTGGATCAGCGCATTCGTGCCAACGGTCGTTCCGTGCGACAGGCGGCTCACGGCATCAGCGACCAAGCCGTGCTGGCGCAGCAGCGCGTCGATGCCGGCGATGATCGCTGCGTCCGGCGCCTCGGGCGTCGATGGCAGCTTATGCAACAGCAGCCGGTTCGTCGCCGGCAAGCTTAGGGCGATGTCGGTGAAGGTGCCGCCGACATCGATGCCGAGATGGATCTCCATTCAGGCCGTCATCCAGAACAAGGCGGGCGGACCGATCTTAGTCCAGCCTCGCGACCGGACAAAGTGAGGACCATCGCCGATCGGCCATCCCGCCCGCCACCGCCGGGCGCTATGATGCGAGACGCCGCGCCGAGCATCGATGCGAGAGCGAAAAGGGAGGACGACAGTGCCGGCACACATCATCGACATGACGGGCAAGGTGGTGCTCATCACCGGCGGCAGCCGGGGGCTCGGCCGGGCAATGGCGCTGGGCTTCGCCGAGGCGGGCGCCGACCTCGCGATCAGCAGCCGCAAGATCGCAAGCTGCGAAGAGACGGCGCGCGAGATCGAGGCGCTGGGCCGCCGAGCGTTGCCGGTGGCTTGCCACGTCGGCTATTGGGAACAGTGCGACCGGCTCGTCGACACGGTCTATGACAGCTATGGCAAGGTCGACGTGTTGATCAACAATGCCGGCATGTCGCCGATCTACGACCGGCCGGTGGACGTCTCCGAAGCGCTCTACGACAAGGTTCTCGACGTCAACCTCAAGGGCCCCTTCCGGCTGTCCGCGGCGATCGGCCAGCGCATGGTCGATGCCGGCGGCGGCGCCATCATCAACATCTCCAGCATCGCCGCCATACGGCCCCGCGGCGACGTCATCACCTACGCCGCCGCCAAGGCCGGCATCAACGCCATGACCGAGGCCTTAGCCGACGCCTACGGCCCGACCGTCCGGGTCAACTGCATCTTGCCGGGGCCGTTCCTGACCGACATCTCCAAGGCCTGGGACATGGCCGCCTTCGAGCGCCGAGCCCGGGAAGCGATCGCGCTTCGCCGCGGCGGCGAGGCCGACGAGGTCGTTGGCGCCGCCCTCTACCTCGCCTCCGACCAGGCCAGCTACACCACCGGCGCCATCCTCCGCATCGACGGCGGCTCGCATTGAAGCCCCGCAATTGGCCCACCTCTCGGTTGGATGTCGCGACCCGCGGACAGGCGAGCTTGACCGGGCAAAGTGCCGCGGGCATAGCTCGACGGGGGTGGTGACGGAGCGGAGAAGCACGCGGCCGAGGAGAAGAAAATAATGTCTCTCGACGATTATCACGTTGCCGTCGTCACCGGTGGCTCCCGCGGCGTCGGTGCCGACGTCGTGCGCGCCTTGCGCCGCCGCGGGCTCGAGGTGCACGCCATCGCGCGCGACGCCGACAAGCTCGACGCCCTCGCGGCCGAGACCGGGTGCCATGGTCATGCCATAGACGTGTCCGAGCGGTCGTCGCTCGTGGCCGCCATCGGCGGCCTGGAGGTCGACGTGTTGGTGAACAATGCCGCCATGACGGCCGCCGGCACGGCGCACGAGACGACGGCCGAGACCTGGGCGAGGTTGCTGGCCGTCAACGTGGCGGGCGTCGCCAACTGCCTCGGCCTCGCGGTCCCCGGCATGATGGCGCGAGACCGCGGCCATATCGTCAATCTGACCTCGCTGGCAGGGGTTCACCCGCTACCGGGCATGCCCCCCTACGGCGCCACCAAGGCGGCCCTACATGGCCTTTCCGAGACCATGCGCCTGGACCTCTACGGAACTCGGGTGCGGATGACCGAGGTCTGCCCGGGTCGGATCGAGACCGGTCTGCATCTCGATCTGATGGAGGATCGCGAAGCGGCCCAGGAGCTCTTCTATGGCGGATACGAGTGCCTGCAGCCGGCAGACGTGGCCGACACGATCCTCTTCGCCCTCGATGCGCCGGCGCATGTCGACCTCACCATGATCGAGATCATGCCGACCCTGCAGGTCAAGGGCGGCGTCCTCTTTCACAAGAACTGACCCCGCCCGCACGCCTCGGCGGCGTTGTGGGTTCGAGGAGTGCCGGCATAGACTGGCCGGCGACCGTAGCGCCCGAGGAGTATTCAGTCCGTGACCGATGTCGATCCGATCACCGTCTCGGTGGTGCAGCATCGCCTCTTCGCCATCGTCGAAGAGATGGGCGAGGCGATGCTACGCACCTCCTATTCGCAGATCCTGAATTCCAGCCGCGACTTCTCCACCGCCATCTGTGGCGCCGACGGCAAGCTGGTGGCCCAGGCCGAGCACATCCCCGTGCATGTCGGGGCGCTCCCTTGGTCGGTTAAGTCTGTGGTCTCGTTCTTCGGCGAGGACGTCCACAAGGACGACGTCTTCTTGCTGAACGACCCCTATTTCGGCGGCAGCCATCTACCGGACCTGACCGCCTTGGTGCCCATCTTCGCCGGCGAGCGGCTCTTGTTCTGGACCATAAACAGGGCGCACCACTCCGACATCGGTGGCGCCACGCACGGCGCCTACAACGCCGCCGCGACCGAGATCTGGCACGAGGGCCTGCGCGTGCCGCCGCTCCGCCTCTACGACCGGGGCGAACTGCGCCCAGACGTGGAGCAGTTGCTGTGGGTGAACGTGCGCCACCCGCGCGACTTCCTGGGCGACCTGGCGGCGCAGATCGGCTCGGTCCGCCTCGGCGAGCGGCGGCTCCACGATCTGATGGCGGAGTTCGGAGCCGACGTCGTCGTCTCGGCCGTCGAAACCATCCTGGACGCGGCCGAGAAGCAGGCCCGGGCCATCATCGCCACCTGGACGGACGGCGTCTACAAGGGCGAGGCGAAGCTCGACGACGACGGCCGCGGCAACGAGGACATCACCATCCGCGCCACCGTCACCAAGCAGGGCGACGAGCTGGAGATCGACCTCACCGAGTCGGACCCGCAGGTGACCAGCTTCGTCAACTCGGCGCATGCCAACACGGCCTCGGCCGTGACCATGGCGATGGCCTTTCTCTTCGACCCCGACGTGCCCAAGAACGACGGCTCGGCGCGGCCGGTGAAATGGGTCGCCAAGCCCGGTACCGTGGTCTTGAGCAATCCCGGCGCCCCGGTGACATTGTCGACCAACCACTGTGCCCAGGAAGTGCTCGAGGCGATCATCAAGGCGCTGGCACCGGCCTGCCCCGAGCGCGCCATGGCCGGCTGGGGCCGCCGTTTTCGCATCGCCATCAAGGGCGAGGATCCGCGTAACAATAAGCCCTTCATCTGGCACATGTTCCATGCCCGACCCGGCGCCGGCGCCTCCCCCGGCGGCGACGGCTGGCACGGTGTCGGCGAGTGGCAGGCCGCGGGCGGCCTGAAATTCGGCTCCATCGAGGTCGCCGAGGTGCGGTTTCCGCTGTTCTTCGGGCGCCACGAGTTCCGGCCCAATTCCGGCGGCGACGGCCGCTTCGCCGGCGGCACCGGGGTCGACCTGGAGCTACGAATCGAGACCGAGACGCCATGCCGCGCCAACACGGCGGGCGACGGCGTGCGGTATGGCGCCTGCGGCTTGCACGGCGGCGAGGACGGCGCGCCGCACCGCTACCTGATGCGCGCGCCCGGCCATCGGCCGAGACCCATGAAGACCAAGCAGGAGGGCCTGGAAGTACCGGCCGGCACCGTCTTCGAGGTCCACTCCGGCGGCGGTGGCGGCTGGGGCGACCCGGTGGGACGGACCGCCGAAGCCCACGCGAGCGACCGGCGGGACGGCTACGTCACGCGCCGTCGCTCTCGAGGCTGAGCCGAACTAGGCGGCGCCTCGTCCGAGGCAGACGACCTGACGGTCGATCTCGGGTGCGACAAACCGCCGCGCCCGCCCCGGGGCCGCCACGACAGCCCTATAATCGCTCCAACGGCCATCCGAGGCGAAGGAGCGCGAATGTCATGAGTTACGATGAACCGGGCTGTGCCTATTGTCCCGACACGGTCAGGGCTTGCCGTCAGGGCGAGGGCGAAAGCAAGGGACCAGGCTTTTGCCCCTCCAAGGTGATGCCGGAGGAGCTGGCCGCCGCCGTCGCCCTCTACGACGACCCCGAGACGCGGCGCGTGGCGCAGGAATCGGGCCGCGTCGAGGCCGAGGGCTATTGCCAGTGGACCCGGGTCGAGGAGATCTGCCACTTCGCCAAGAAGATGGGCTACAAGAAGCTCGGCATCGCCACCTGCATCAGCTTCGTCGACCTCGCCTACACCTTGAGCGGCATCCTCGAGAGCCACGGCTTCGAGGTCGCTTCGGTCGCCTGCAAGCACGGCGGCGTGCCGAAGGAGGATATCGACCTCAAGGATTCCGAGAAGATCCGCCCCGGCGGCTTCGAGCCGATGTGCAACCCGGCGAGCCAGGCCGAGCTGTTGAACCAGTCGGGCTCGGAATTCAACATCGTGCTCGGCCTCTGCGTCGGCCATGACAGCCTTTTCTACAAGTATTCCGACGGCCTGGCGACGGCGCTGGTGACTAAGGACCGGGTCCTGGCACACAACCCGATCGGTGCCCTCTATCTCGCCGATACCTACTTCAGTCGCGTCTGGGGCCCCGATCGCCCGGAGAAGCCACCCAAGCAGCCTGCCCAAGGCCGGCGGAGCTGAGCCGCCGCACCAATAGGCCGCATCAATAGGCCGAAATTCCGCCTTCGGCCGGGATCACGGCGCCGTTGACCATGCGGGACTCGTCCGAGGCGAGGAAGAGGGCGATGTTGGCGATGTCCTCGGGCTCGCCGACGCCGAAGGGATAGCTCTGGAAGACGTCGACCGTGCCCTTGCGCGAACTGTTCGGCTTGCGCGCGACATAGCGGGCCTTGACGCGCTCGGTCTTGATCAGACCCGGGCAGATGACGTTGGCACGCACACCTTCGTCGGAATAGGCCCCGGCGAGACTTCGGGTAAAGGAAATCAGCCCACCCTTGGCGGCGGAATAGACATGCGCCGGATGGTTGCCGCGCAGCGCCACCACCGAGGACACGTTGACGACCGATCCGCCGCCACTGGCGATCAGATGGGGAATGCCGAACCGGCTGCATAGGAACGGCCCTTTCAAATCACGGGGGATCGTCTCGTTCCAGACCGTGAGATCGACCTCGGTGACGATCGTATCTTCGATCACCGAGCCGCCGGCACTATTGAAGAGAACGTGGAGCCCGCCGAAGCGCTCGACCGCGGTTGACATCAGGGTCTCAACGCTGGCCTCGTCGGTGACGTCGGTGTGGACGAAAACCGCGTTGTCGCCGGCCTCGGCGGCGGCCGCCTCGCCCTTCTCCCGGTCGATCTCGGCGACCACGACCCGGGCACCTTCACGAGTGAAAATCCGTGTCGCCGACCGCGCGATGCCCGATCCGGCACCGGTGATGACCGCGACCTTGCCCTCCAGCCTGCCCATGGAACGCTCCTCCGTCGATAGGGTTCGATCGGCCTAGGACACCCTTCTCTAGCTCCGGGCGCAACCCCCGCGCCGCTTGGTATCGGCGCAAAACATACCTAAGCTAGGTCGGAAATCCCTCCAATGGGCATCTAAGGACCGGGGCCTTGCCCGAGATTGCGGACGAGGCGCAGCAGGGTGGAGTACGGCGCATGGCGATCGGAGCCGACATGCAAGACGTTTCCGGCGTGCGGACGGAGATCCATAGCGGCGGTGAGGGCAGGCCGCTCCTCTTTCTACACGGCGGCCACGGCCTTACGGGGCACGAGGCGTTTCTGGCCGGCTTGGCGACAAGCTTCCGCGTGATGGCACCGGCCCATCCCGGCTTCGAGGCCACCGAGTCGCCGACGGAATTCCGCTCGATCGGCGACCTGGCCTATTTCCACCTCGACCTCGCCGATCAATTCGAACTCGAGAATGCCGTTCTCGTCGGCGCGGGCTTCGGCGGCTG
>JASLMY010000098.1 GCA_030746295.1 Alphaproteobacteria bacterium
CGATGATCAGCCGATCGAAATGGCGGACCAGGAAATCGGTGAGGAAGAAGCTCGCCGGCTCGGCCGCGACGATATCCTCGAAGCCCGAGGCGCCGGCGAAGACCTCGTAGCAGTGATTGCCGAGGATCCGCTCGACGCCCTCCTCCTCCAGCACCTTGTCGAGCTGGCCGCCGGTGCCGCAGTCGGCGAACAGCACGTAGATCTTCTCGTAGCGCTCGCGGCCCTCACGGATTCGCTCCCGCACACCCTCCGGGATCTTCTCCGGGTCGTTGTGCAAGTGCGCCGGCAAGCAGGTGATCTGCATCCGGTCCCATTCGTTGGCTCGGGTGAGGGCGACGATCTCGCGGGCGAGCGCGCCGCAGGTGATCAGCAAGGTGCCGTTCGGTTCCGTCATCTCAGGCCGCCATCTTGTCGTAGCGATGATGCAGGCCGGTATCGTACATGGCGACGATGTTCTCCGGCGGCACCTCGGGTTGGATGTTGTGGATCGCGTTCAGGACATAGCCTCCGCCCTTGCCCAGGATATCGATGACCCGCCGGGTCTCGGCCGCCACCTCCTCCGCCGTGCCGAAGGGCAAGATCCGCTGCGTGTTGATGCCGCCCCAGAAGGCGATCTTGTCGCCGAAATCCGCCTTCAGGCGCTCCGGCTCCATCATCTTCGCCGTCACCTGCACCGGATTCAAGGCGTCGACGCCGATGTCGATCAGGTGCGGGATGAATTGGTAGGCCGAGCCGCAGCAGTGATAGCAGACTTTTTTGACGCCCAGGCCCTTGACGGTCTCGACCATGCGCCGGTGGCGCGGCTTCATCAGGGTCGCGTAGATGCCGTCGGGATCGAACATGCAGCCTTCTTGGGTGCCGAGATCCTCGCCGAAATAGACGACGTCGATGTTCTCCGGCCCGGCCTCGCGGATGGTCGCCTCGGCGACGCCGACCCAATAGTCGCAAAGCCGGTCGATCATTGCCGTCAAGGCCTCGCGGTTCTTGTACATGTCTCTTAGATAGTTCTCGAAGCCGCGCATGGCATAGCCGCGGTGGACGATGCCGCCGGGCAGGTACATGCAGACCGCGTGGTCGCCGCCGGCATGGATCTGGGCGACCCGCTCCTTGATGCCCGTGACGAGGCCGGGATTGGTCGGGTCGGGCCAATCGAAGGCCTCGACCCGGTCGAGCGTCAGTGCTTCGTAGAACGGCCCGTCGACGTGCAGGAAGTGGACGTCGTCGGTGCCGGCGGTACGCTTCCAGGTGACGTCGAAGGTATCGACGAAGGTGTATTTGTCGACGGTCTCCTGATGGCCGCCCTGGTAGGCGCCCGGCATCACGTTGCGCATGTCGACGTCGAAGCGTCGCAGCACGGATTCGTCCGGGTGCACCACGGAGTGCATCCACGACATGATCTGGGTCTCGTGCTCGAGGCCGAGGTACTTCTTCAGGTTCTCGTATGCCGGCCAAGTGATCGAGGTGAACTCGGCACCACCGAGGTCGATCGGCACGCGGTCGGGCTCTTCGTGGTCGAGGGCCGCCAGCAGCCGCTCACGATGGGTCCAGGCCATGTTTCCTACTCCCTGTCCGTAATCGGCGCGGATCGTCGAGTACCCTCGACCATTCCCCTCGTCGGGAATCGCCCGAGGCCTCTCGACGCCGCGCCCTCAGAGCGATTCGCGCGCCCGATCGACCGCCGCCGGGGCGTCGACGCCGTAGCCGTTGGCGCCGATCTTGTCGGCGAACTCTTGGTTCACCGGCGGCCCGCCGACCAGAACCTTGACGTTCATGTTCCGGGTCTTGTTGGCGTCGCTGATCGCCTGCACCGCCTTCTCGATCTCGATCATCGAGGTCGTAAGCAAGCCGGAGATGGCAATGATGTCTGCCTCCTCGGCCTGTGCCGTGTCGATGAAGGTCTCCGACGCGACGTCGGTGCCGAGGTCGACGATGCGAAAGCCCGCGCCCTCCAACAGCATCGCCACCAGGTTCTTGCCGATGTCGTGCAGGTCGCCCTTGACGGTGCCGATCACGACGGTGCCGACCGGCTTGGCCCCGGTGTCGGCCAAGACCGGCCGCAGGATCTCGAGCCCGGCCTGAACCGCCTCCGCCGCCATCAGCATCTCCGGGACGAAGAGCGTGCCCTCGGAGAAGCGCTGGCCGATGGTGTCCAGCGCCGCGACCATGCCTTCCTGGAGGATCTTTTCCGGCGCCGTGCCGGCTTCGATCTCTGCCGTCACCAGACGCGGCACCTCCTCCTCGTCGAAGTCCATTACCGCGTCGTGGATCTCTTGCACTGTCATGGGTCGGCTCCCTTCCGCGATTATCACTACTCGGCGGCCGCGAGATGGCGGCGCGTCTTCAGGAAATGGCGCATGTGAAAGCTCGCCTGCGCCGGCTCGTACCGGTTGTCCCGTCCGACCGGACAGGCGCGGCGGGCCCGGCAGGCCAGTTGCATGCAATCCTGGCCGTCGTCCGTGACCAGGTGGCGGACGCAGGCCGGGATGTCATAGCCGTGCTCTGAGAAGGCATCCACCGGACAGGTCGTGAGGCAGGGCTTGTCCGGGCAAGATTCGCAAGGATTGGCCCGCGCCTCCGCCTCGGGCAGCGCCAGCGCCTCGGCGAAGGACAAGGCGCCGCGATAGCTGTGCCAAAGGCCGTGGTCGGCGTGGATATGGATGCCGAGCGGCGAGGCGAAGACCGGCTCGGCCCGACGGGCCCAGCGTTGGAACGGCATGTAGGGCTTGGCCGAGGGGAAATGGGCGATAGCGTCGAACCGCTCCGCGAGGGCGCTCAAGATCTCGCCGGACCAGTCGTCGAGCAGGTCCCGCTCGGGCTCGCGTGCGGCAGCGAAGGCACGCCACATGCCGGGGCCGGCGCCGCCGGCCAAGATCAGGGTCCCTGCCGGCCGGCCGGGCGCCAGATCGGGCACGCCGTCGTCCGGTCCCGGCCGAAAGGCGCCGCGCGACGCCAGCCCGGCCTCGGTCAACGCCGCCAGGACCGTCTCCAGGGTCAGGGCCTCGCTCATGGCCGCCGCCCGGGGCCCGCCGAAGCGAGCAGTTTGATCTCCAATCGCATGGGTCGCGATCGCTCCATTATCTCGCGGCCGTCCTTGTCCCCCTTCTAGGTTCCTGATTCCCCTACTTTTTCCCCATCTCGTGCTCGGCCGACCGACGCCATCGAACCTGATTGTGCAGGCCTCGGCAGACCGGCGCCTTGCTTTCGATCAATACCATCTCACTGATATATTACGGCCGATCGTTGCCACGATCCACAAGAAATGCTTTCCTTCGCGCCATCGCCGCCAACGGTGGGGACCGGTGGCGCGCGATGCAGACGGTCGGAAGGAGGCATGACCGATGTCGGAGCCTCGTGGCGCCCGTCATACGCCGACCTTCAATGATTGTTGCGCCGTAACCGACCGTGTCCCTCGGGGCCACGAGGCCGGGAGGGACGAATTCTGCAAGCGTGCCTGCTGAGGGCAGTCGAGAAGGAGCAAGAGCCATGGCATGGAGCAATCGGGACCGCGTGTTGGCCGCCATCGATCACGAGGAGCCCGACCGGGTGCCCATCGACCTCGGCGGCTCGTATGCCTCCTCGATCGTCATCGAGGCCTACGACAAGCTGAAGGCGCATCTCGGTCTGGAGCACGAGACCAAGGTGATGTCGACGCTGCACCGCTTGGCACTGCCCGACGAATCCGTGCTGCAGCATTTCGACGTCGACACCCGCGCCATCATGCCCGGCGGCTACGAGGGCGGTCACGTCGCGTGGATCGACGACTACTCCTACGTCGACGAGTTCGGCGTCACCCTGAAGTCCAGCGCGGGCACCGACGACCGCCACTTCTTGGCCAAGGACGGCCCCTTCTTCGGCGGCAAGCTGACCAAGGATCGGATCGACGCCTTCGAATGGCCGGACCCCGACAACCCCGGCATCGTCAAGGGCGTCGCCGAGCAAGTGGCGCGCTACAAGGCGGCGGGCGACTATTGCCTGGTGCTGAACGTGCCGGGACAAGTGATCCATCGCGGCTATTCCATGCGCGGCATCGAGGACTTTCTGAAGGACCTCTACCGGGCGCCGGAAGCGGTCTGCTACATGATGGACCGGCTGACGGACTTCTGCGTCCGCGCCACCGAGAACATGGTCGAGGCGGCGGGGGCCGAGAACGTCGACATCATCTTCTTTGGCGAGGACCTCGGCACCCAGGACGGCTGCATGTTCGACCCCGAGGGCATCTACGCCCGCTACATCAAGCCGCGCCATGAGCGCGTCATCCAGAGCGCCAAGGCGCTGACGGGTGCCAAGTCGCTCTTCCATTGCTGCGGTTCGGCCTATCACTTCATCGATCATCTGATCGACATCGGCGTCGATGCCCTGAACCCGGTGCAGGTGACGGCCAAGAACATGGAGCCCGAGCGCCTGAAGGGTGAATTTGGCAAGCGCATGGCCTTCTGGGGCGGCCTCAACACCCAGGAGATCCTGCCCTACGCCTCGGCCGACGCGGTCCGCGAAGAGGCCAGGCGCTGTATCTCCATCTTCGGCGAGCACGGTGGCTACGTGCTGACCAGCGTCCACAACGTCCAGACCGAGGTGCCGGCGGAGAACGTCTCGGCAATGTTGGAGGCCGGTCGCGACCACCGTTACCGCGCCGCTGCCTGACGGGCATCGCAACGGCGGCCGGGACCTTGCCGGCCGGCCGGCTTTCGTGACATGACTGGCGGATGCAGATCCGCCCCATGCGCGAGGGCGACGCGGCGGCGGTGCTGGCGATCTACCGGGCTGGCATCGAGACCGGCCACGCCACCTTCGAGACCGAGCCGCCGGCCTGGGACCGCTGGGACGACGGCCACCTCGCGGCCTGCCGCTTGGTGGCCGAGGCCGACGGCGAGGTTCTGGGCTGGGCGGCGTTGTCGCCGGTCTCGTCGCGACCGGTCTATCGCGGCGTCGCCGAGGTCAGCCTCTATCTCGCCCTGGCGGCACGGGGCCGGGGCCTCGGACGACAGCTTCTCGAGGCCCTGATCGAGGCCTCCGAGGCGGCCGGCATCTGGACCCTGCAGGCCGGCGTCTTTCCCGAGAACGAGGCCTCCATGCGCCTGCACCAGGCCCTGGGCTTCCGCGCCCTCGGCACCCGCGAGCGGGTCGGTCGGATGGCGCACGGGCCGATGCGGGGTCGTTGGCGCGATGTCGTCCTGTTGGAGCGGCGCAGCGCCGTGACCGGTCTCGACTGAGCGCCGCTCCGCCTCGACGGTTGACATGTATCAAAGTCCGCCCGGCGCCGGGCTGCTACCAAGACGTCAACGTTTCAGTGATTGGTGCATCCGGAGGGTGGAGAGATGTTCCAGAAGATCCTGGTGCCGACCGACGGCTCGGACCATGCCGAAAGGGCCGTCGCCGTGGCGAGCGAACTGGCGGCGAAATACGATGCCGAGCTGATCGTGCTGCATGTCATGGAAGAGATCGGCACGAGCCGTGTCCCGGTGGAGCTGCAGAGTTATGCCAAAATCGAGCACGTCGACGTCAGCGAGCGAGACATGTTGGAGGCCGTCGCCAATCAGATCGTCGGCCGGGCCGAGAGCCAGGCGCGCGAAGCCGGCGTCGAGGCGGTGTCGCACGATCTCGCGTACGGCAGCCCGGGGCCGGGCATCGTCGAATATGCCGAGAAGCACGGCGTCGACCTGATCGTCATGGGCCGGCGTGGCCTCGGCCGGGTCGCCGACCTGTTCCTGGGCAGCGCCTCGCATCGGGTGACGCAACTAGCCGACTGCGCCTGCCTGACGGTGAAATAGGCCAGGGACGGTGCCTTTCCGGGCGCACGACGGCCTCGCGCCCGGTCGAAAATCGTCCTCGACGGACCAAACCGGCTACTCCGACTTTCGGAACCAACGACGTTCCGAGGCCTTATGGTCCAAACCACGACAATCCACGGGAGGAAGAGATGCCAGACAGCGTTTACAAGGTCATCGAGCTCGTGGGGACGAGCTCGGAATCCTGGGAGAAGGCAGCCGCGAATGCGGTCGAGCGGGCGGCCGAATCCTTGCGCGATCTCCGTATCGCCGAAGTCACGCAACTCGATATGCAGCTTCACGACGGCAAGGTGGATGCCTATCGGGCCAAGGTGAACGTATCCTTCAAGTATGAAGGTGGCGACGAAGACTAGGTGTTCTGCGCCTCGATTTCAGGCGCGTCGATAGCCAGGGTTACGTAGTCGGCGCGTGCCGGGAGCGATCCGCGATATCGTGAGCCGGCAGGGCGGTGGGCTGAAGCTCGTGCTTTTCCGGGTCGCCAGGCGACCCCGCCTCGGGTCGTCCTCGAATCTTGGACGGCTTCAGGCCTTGCGAATCGACACGTTGGCTCCGGGCACAGTCACACAACTTGGGATCGGCCTTGCTGAATGCGACATGGTTGGCTTCGGTTCTTTTGAAGGAACTTAGCTTATCCTTGGCTTGACTGTGCGTAATCCTGGCATAAGCACGCCGCCTTGTAAGTGATGATCATCACGCGGCCGAATTGGGCTGCTACCCATACCGCACCATTGCCTCACTCCCGTCGGCGGCGCGCCGTTCGCATAGCCGTAAGCGGTCGACGTCTCATGCCGTCGATGGGGGCGGCGCTATTTGTTCAGGAAATTTAGCGGCAAGCCGGGGCGGGGCCATTCGCAGGCGACCAGCTTGCCGGTGGTGGACAGCGTGATGTAGGCGGTCTTTAGGTCGGGGCCGCCGAAGCAGATGTTGGTGGCGGTCTCGTCGCCGGGCGTCGCCACGTGGTCGATTATGCCGCCTTGCGCCGAGATCACGGTGATGCCGGCCTTGATGATGGTGCCGACGCAGATGTTGCCGGCGCTGTCGAGGGCGAGGGAATCGAAGAGCCGAAAGTCGGGCGCGCCGGCCAACAGACGGCCGTGCTGCCAGCGGATCTCGCCCTGGCCCTTGACGATCTCGCCCGGCCCCGCGATCCGGTAGGCCCAGAGCCGCGCCGCATGGGTCTCGGCGACGTAGAGCCAGTTCTCGTCGGCCGAGAGGCCGATGCCGTTCGGGTCCTCGATGGGGTGGATCACCTCGACGATCCGGCTGCCGTCGGGCTCGGCGTAGAAGACGCCGCCGCGGTCGCGGTCGCGCCAGCGGGCCTTGCCGTGATCGGTGAACCAGATGCCGCCGTCACGGTCGATCACCAGGTCGTTCGGGCCCTTGAGCGGCTCGCCATCGCATTCGGTGTAGAGGACCTCGACCGCCCCGGTGTCGAGGTCGACGCGCTCGATCCGGCCGCCCGAATAGTCCTCGTCCTGCAGGCCGGGCAACAGGAGGTCGCCGCGGCGATGCCAGCGGAAACCGCCGTTGTTGCAAAGGTAGCACTTGCCGTCGGCGCCGATGGCCGCACCGTTGGGGCCGCCGCCGGGCTCCGCCACCACCTCGACCCGGCCGTTGGGCTTGACCCGCGAGAGGGTGCCGCGGGCGATCTCCACTACCAAGATATCGCCGTCGGGCAGCGCCACCGGGCCTTCCGGGAACTGCAGGCCCGAGGCGATTTCTCGAATCTCGGTCACGCGCCTGCCCCCGCAACCTGTCGGGGGGCATAGATCGCGGTGTGCGTGACCGCCATCAGCGGCGCCTCGTCCCGGCCCAGCGCCAGCACCTCCAGCTCGACGAACTTGTGGCCCTTGCGCTCGTAGTTGGCGGTGACGCAGCCGCGCGTGGAGAGCGGCCTGTCGACCTCGGCGGCACGGAAGTTTTGGACCCGGCTTTCGACGTGGATCCAGGGGCCGAGCAGCACATTCTCGCGCAGCACCCAGTTGGCGAGCCGCAGCATGAAGCCCGGATGGACGAGGCCTTCCTCGGCATAGAGCGTCAGGTCTTCGCGGACGTCGGCGAGGTAGCCGGGCGCCTCGTCGCTGGCGTGGACACAGTCGTAGGCGCCCAAGACGGTATCGGCAGCCAACGAGCCGGGCGAGGCCTGTGGCTTGCGCTCGGGCAGAGGGCGATGCGGGAAGGCGGCAGGCGAGGGCGGTGTCGGCGTCGCCTTCGGCAGCGTCGCCGTGCCGCTGGCGCAGCGCTCGCCCCGGCTCTCGACGACGATCTCGAGCGCATCGTCGGCGCCGGGCCGGGCGACGACGCGCGCCGTCTCGCCTTCGTAGACCGGCTTGATGAAGCGTGCCGTCATGGCGCCCCGCGCCAGCCAGTCCCGGCCCCAGCGGGCGACCGGGGCATGGGCCATGTAGGCGTAGACGTCGACTCCGGGGACCAGGCCCCCGGCGAAGCCGAACTGTCGGGCGACATCGTCGTCGTGGATCTTGTTGTCGGAGGTCTTGGCGCTGTTGTAGGCCTCGACCTCGTAGGTGCTCTCGACGGCGAACTCCATCAGACGACTCCAGCAAGGCGCTTCGTTGGCAAAAGCAAGGCGCATGAGCTTAGACTCAAAGGCGAGCAACGGAAAACAGCTCGGGAGAGAACCGATGCGGATCGCCGCCGACAACATGGAAAAGCTCTTGTGCGTCGAGATGCGCCGGCGCGGTATCCCGCGCGGCTTCAAGTGGCGGATCTATGAGATCGCCCGCGCCACGGCCGACGAGCCCTTGATGCTGGCGGCGGCGCGGCCGCTGGCCGGCGCACGCATGCGCGTCGCCCTCGTGACCGGCGCCTGGGTGCCCGATGCGATGCCCGTCGGCGAGAGCGACGGGCCCTACGGCACCGTGGCACTGGCCCGCGCGCTCGAAGGCGTCGGCCACGAGGTCGCCATCTACACCGACCCCGAATGCGCGCCGCCGATCGACTTCCTGGCCCGATATCTCGGGCTCCAGGCCCGGGTGGTCGGTGTCGAGCGCGGCGCGCCGACGGTCAATCCCGGCATCGTCGAGGCGAGCGATGCCATCGTTGCCATCGAGCGCCTGGGCCAGAACGTGCATGGCGAGCTCTATTCCATGAACGGCTTTCGCGTGACGGACGAGCAACACAGCTTCGACGACTGCTTCCGGGCGATGCAGGCGGCCGGCAAGCCGACGATCTCCATCACCGACGGCGGCAACGAGATCGGCTACGGCAAGATCCGCGATGCGCTGATCGGGGCGCTGCCCGACCTCAACCTGGCTGAGCGCACCGCCTGCGGCGGCGGCATCGTCTGCGCCACCGACTGCGACGTCCTGGTGGTCGCCAACAGCTCCAACCTCGGCTGCTATGGCGTCGCCGGCGCGCTCGCCCTGCTGTGCGAGGACCTCTCGCTCTGTCATCGGCCCGAGGACGAGGTGGCGATGCACCATGTCGGCGTCGGCCTGGGCCTGATCGACGGCGGCGGCGGCGGTGCCGTGCCCTGGTGCGATGGCATCCCGGCAGAGGCCAGCGCTGCCATGGTTCTGCTCGTCCGCAACATCGTCGAGCGGGTCCTCGAGGAGCCGCGCGAGCGCCCCTTCTAGCGGCGGCGTTTGCACAGCCAGCGCCTAGCCGTCAGTATGCGCCGCGAAATGTCGGAATACCTCTATGGCGAGACCCTGAAGCGGCGGATCGGCGACAACGTCGCCGGCTTTCGCTGGCGCAGCGGTGATGCCGAGGGCCGCAAGCGTGCCGCCGTCGCGGTGACGCTGGTCGCCGACGATGCCGGCGAAGCGGCCGTCGTGGTCACCAAGCGGGTTCCCCGGTTGCGCGCGCATTCCGGCCAGTGGGCGATGCCGGGCGGCCGCGTCGATGCCGGCGAGACGTCGGAGGTGGCGGCCCTGCGCGAGCTCCACGAGGAGGTTGGCCTCGTGTTGGAGGCAGCCGCCATCCTGGGGGTCCTCGACGACTACCCGACGCGCTCGGGCTACCTGATCCGCCCGGTCGTCGTCTGGGCCGGTAGCGAGGCGGCGTTCCGGCGCAACCCGGAGGAGGTCGCCAGCATCCACCATTTTCCGCTGCGCGAGCTGGACCGGCCCGATAGCCCGCGGATCTTCTCGATTCCCGAGAGCGACCGGCCGGTGATCAAGGTGCCCTACAACGACACCGAGATCTACGCGCCGACGGCGGCGATGCTCTATCAGTTCCGCGAGGTCGCGGTGCACGGCCGCCACACCCGGGTGGACGGCTTCGACCAGCCGGTCTGGGCCTGGCAATGAGCCGCTTGGGCCGGGCGGTGATGGCGGCGGCGGTGGCCCTGCTGCTGGCCGCTTGCGTGCCGGTCTCGAACCAGCCGCTTTCCGACCCGGCAACTGCGCGGCTGACGCCGGAGCTCGCCGGCGTCTGGACCGCGCGCATCGAGAACGAGCAGGCGGGGCTGCATATCCTGTTCAGGGACGAGCGCCTGGCCGAGCTGCTGTTGACGGCAGAGCGCCGGGGGAACGAGGGCCCGCGCGGCGAGTGGATGGCCTTCACCTTCTTCCCCAGCCGGATCGGCGGGCACGACTATGTCAACCTGCGCTACGTCACGCAGAGCGGCGCAAACCAAGCGGAGCCGCCGGAGGGCTATCTCTTCGCGCACTACCGGCTTTCGCCCGACGGTAGCCTCGACGTCTGGACGATGAGTGCCGGCGGCGCCAAGCAGGCGATCCAGTCCGGCCTCGCGGGTGAGATCAAGAAGGGCAAGTGGGTCGACGAGGTCCGCTTCGCGGCGACGACCGCCGAGCTGGCAGCCTATCTCGCGAGCCACGATCCGAAGACGCTCTTTGCCGAGCACATGGGCACTTTTCGACGCTTGAAGTAGAGGCGCGGCTTGGAGCGGGCGATGCCGGTTGCTAAGCTCTAAGAGCCATTATCCGGCTGCGTGGGAGCATTCCGAAATGACCGAGGTCGACGACGGGCCCGCCTGGGCGCACCAGCTTTACGACTATCTGCGCCAAGAGGGCGTGACCATCTTCTGTTACGTCCCCGACGCCGGCCACAAGGTCCTGATCAACCGCTCGTTGGCCGACCCGGAAGCGGAATCGATCCCGCTGACGACCGAGGAGGAGGGCGTGGCACTGTGTGCCGGGGCCCATCTCGGTGGCGGCAAGGGCGTTCTGCTGATGCAGTCGAGCGGTGTGGGCAACTGCATCAACATGCTCTCGCTGATCCAGACCGGGCGCTTCCCGTTCCTCGGCCTGGTCTCGATGCGCGGCGACTTCGGCGAAGGCAATCCCTGGCAGATGCCGATGGGCAAGGGCACCGAGCCGGTTCTGGAGGCGATGGACGTTACCTGCCTCAGAGCCGAGCAGCCGGAAGACGTGATCGCCTGCACGGAGGCGGCGCTGACCATGGCCTACAAGTCGAACGTCGCCACCGCCGTCTTGCTGACCCAACGCCTGATCGGCGCCAAGGCTTTTTGAGGGAGGCGAGAATGAGCGCAGCCGACAGCGGTTCCAATGCCAATTCCGGCACCCTCGACCGTGGCGTCGCGGTGCCGAAGCTCTTGGGTGACCTCGACGACTTCCTGATCGTCACCGGCCTCGCCGGCACCGCCCGCGACGTCGCCGCGATGGCCGAGGACAAGTCGAACGTGTTTTATCTGGCCGGTGCCATGGGCGGTGCGGTGGCCATGGGCCTTGGCCTGGCGTTGGCCCAGCCCGAGCGCAAGGTGCTGGTCGTCACCGGCGACGGCGAGTTGCTGATGAACGTCGGCACGCTCGCCGCCGTGGCGGTGCGCGACCCGGCCAACCTCTCGATCGTCTGCGTCGACAACGGCCACTACGGCGAGACCGGCTTCCAGTTGAGCCACACCAGCCTCGGCACCGACCTCGAAGCCATGGCCGTCGGCGCCGGCATCAAGACCTCGCGCACGGTGACGAAGGATTCCGAGATCGCCGAGGCCTCGAGCCTGATCCGGCAGTCGAACGGCACCTCCTTCGTGCTGCTCAAGGTCGGTACCGAGGTCTCGCCACGCATCAAGCGGTCGCTGGACGCGGCCCGCAACAAGGTGTTGTTCCGCGAAGCGCTTCTGGGTTAGTCCCATGCCGACGCCGGAGGAGACCGCGCTCGGCTTGATGGACGACTACCTTCGAGCCTTGAATGACCACGACAGCGAGGCGATGCGGGCGGTCTTCCATTTTCCGCACTATCGCTTCGCTGGCGGCAAGGTGTCGGTCTTCGAGCGGCCGGAGGACCTGAGCTTCGCCGAGTTCGCGCGCCGCACCAAGGCCGACGGCTGGGCCCGCAGCGAATGGGACGAACGCCGCGTCATCCATGTCGACGCCGACAAGGTTCACCTCGAGGTCCGCTTCACCCGCTACCGGGCCGACGGCTCGGCCATCGGCAGCTACGACTCGATCTGGATCGCGACGACCAAGAATGGCCGCTGGGGCATCCGCGCCCGCTCCAGCTTCGCCGGCTGAGGGCGCCACGACACCGAGTGCATGACCACACCTCTCGGCGCGCCAATTGTCAGGCGATGGCCGTCTTGGAGCACTCTGCGCAACCATGCGCCCGGACGAATGGAAGCCTTCACCGAGCCGGCGGTCACCAATCCGACGACGCTGCGGCCCGCGCCGACGAGGGGGTCGGCCGGTTCCAAGCGGTCACGGCTTGGATATCCTCGGGGTGACTCTGATCTTGACCAATTGGCGAGGCTCGGCTTTCGCCGAACCGGGGCGTTTATAGCCGTACCTGTCAATAATGAACTTCTCTTCCTTTGCAACTAGGTCCTCAGCCTCGCCATTGTAGTATTCTTGATACCTCAGATGTTTGCTGGAATTAGTACGGCTTCGGGGCCTTTCAATTCCATGGATTCCCTCATATCCGATATCCCTCAATATTTGAAACAGATCACGCTCCAAATTCTCCATATACACCATTCTGTCGATTACATTGTGCTCTTCAAAGAATTCTTGCAGCTTCTTATCGTCATCAACTGATTTTCCTATTTCGATCCATTTGCTGTTGTTTGTGTATAAGAAAACGAACCTATACGTCATGAATCCACAAAACTTCGATAGTGGAGATTCGGCATAGCCTTCCGGCAAATCGCACTTTCCGCTATCGCTCAAGAAAAAGTCTAGCCAGCTTCGATACAAGTCGACATCCCGGGGATCCCCGTACAACTCTCGCCACTTCTCATGATTGCCTCCAGGTGGCTGGATATCGGATGTACGGGCAGAGGCCCTTTCAGCAAACTTCGGATTCGTCAGCAGGTGATAGAGAGCGCCTTCTCCCGCACAGCCAAACGCCCATAGCGAGACGTACCAATCCCATGGATCTCTCACGGAACCGATCACCACTCGATCGCCCGGACCTGAGGCCAGTCTTGCATGTTTCTGCAAGGTCCGCCCGCCGACATATTCCTGCAGCAGCCTGGCTATGTGAGTGCAGCCCGTCTTTTGCATTTGCAGGTAGACGAGGCGGTCATTTATGAACATCGCTTTCTCTAGCTAGGCGGATTAGTCTCTCGTCGGGTAACGAGCTTGTGTCACTGGAATTTCGGATTCGTGATCGAACCCAACACTGGCATTATACCAGGGAGCTTATGAACCGACTTTTCGGCCTTTCGCGGCGTCGTCGCGAGGGGCGTAGCCCCGACGCGGTCCAGGGGCGACGTGAAGAACCTCGAAATCTACGCGCGCCATCGAAGTCCCCTGGATTGCCACGCTCTCTTCGTTCGCTCGCAATGACGCCGCGGTCCACCTTATCGCGAGTCGGTTCAATAGCTCGACCGCATCAGAGCCCCAGGATCAGCTTGGCGACGATGTTGCGTTGGATCTCGTTGGAGCCGCCGTAGATCGAGGACTTGCGGAGGTTCAGGTACTTGCCCGTGACACCCATGGCATAGTCCGGGCCGATCGCCGGCTCGTTGGCGCCGAAGCTGAGCACGTTGAGGTCGTGTGGGCCGGCGTAGTAGGCCACGGCCTCGACGGCGAGGCCGCTGATCGCCTGTAGCACGTCGGTGCCGCGGCATTTCAGGATCGAAGATTCGGCGCCCGGCCGCTCGCCGGCGGAGAGCGAGGAGAGGATTCGAAGCTCGGTCATCTCCACCGCCCGGGCCTCGATCTCCAGCTGCATGAACTTGGCCCGAAAGGCCGCGTCCTCCATCAGCGGGCGGACGCCGGCGCGCTCTTGGGTGGCGATCCGGCGGACCCGCTCCAAGCTGCCTTGCAGCGCGCCGGCATAGGCGTTGCCACGCTCGAATTCCAGCAAGTATTTGGCTATGGTCCAGCCCTCGTTCTCTCCGCCGACCCGGTTCGCCTGCGGCACCCGCACGTCGGTGAAGAAGATCTGATTGACCTCGTGCGCGGGCGCCGACGTACGGTCGAGCAGGACGATCGGCCGGACCTCGATGCCGGGAGAGGTCATGTCGATCAGCAGGAACGAGATCCCTTGCTGTTTCTTGCCCTCGGTCGAGGTCCGCACGAGACAGAAGATCCAGTCGGCGTCCTGGGCCCGGGTGGTCCAGATCTTGGTGCCGTTCAGGATGTAGTCGTCGCCGTCCGCCACGGCGCGGCACTGCAGCGAGGCCAGGTCCGAGCCCGAGCCCGGCTCCGAATAGCCCTGGCACCACCAGTCCTCGCTCGCCAGGATCCGGGGCAGGAAGCGTTGCTTCTGCGCTTCGGTGCCGAAGGCCATGATCACGGGCGCCACCATCTTGATACCGAAGGCGACGACCCGGGGCGTGCCGGCCCGCGCCATCTCGGTCTCGTAGATGTACTTCTGCGTCGCCGACCAGCCGGGGCCGCCGTGCTCGACCGGCCAGTTGGGGGCGACCCAGCCCTTCTCGTAGAGCGCCTTCTGCCAGCGCACGTGATCTTCCTTATAAAGATAGCCGGAGAGCGACTTGGCAGCCCGAGCGCGCATGTCTTCGGTGTAATGCTCGGCGATGAAGTCCCGTACCTCCTGACGGAAGACCTCTTCCTCGGGCTTGAATTGAACGTCCATGGGTGGCTCGCCTCTCTAGCTCTGCGCCGCTTTTTCGACCAACGCCGGCCCATAGTCCCGACGTGCCGCGGCCGGGCTCACCTTACCGTCGGCAAGGTCCAGGGCCAACCGCTCGGGCGGGCGGCCGGCCGGGGCCCCGAGGCCGCCGCCGCCCGGCGTCTCCAGCCGGACGGCCTCGCCGGCGGCGAGGACGACCGACGTCACCTTGCTGCCCAACACCTCTTCGTCGGCGGCGCCGGGCCGCCTGAGCAGCCGGGCCGTCGCGCCCTCGCACCCGTCGTCGAAGCCGGGCGCACCGATGACATGACCGTCGGAGCGGATCGAGAAGACGATGCCGTCGACGGTGGCGGCGACCTCGCGGGCGATGGCGAGGCCGCCGCGCCGGCGCCCGGCGCCGCCCGAGTCGGGCACCAGCGCGTATTCGTTGACGCGCAGGCTGTATTCGTGCTCCAGCGCCTCGACCGGCCGGTTCGAGGTGTTGGTCATGTGCATCTGCACCGCCTCCATGCCGTCGGCCTCGGCCCGGGCGCCGCCGCCGCCGGCGATGGTTTCCAGGTAGACGAAGCTCTCCTCGCCGCCCGGGCGCGGGCCGGAGAAGACCATCGCCGGGACCACGTCGTGCCCCGCCGCCATCGCCTTCTCTGGCCCCAGCGCCTGGCCGAGTGCCGCCGTCAGCGCCCGGGCCACCTTGTTGCAGGTGATCGAGCGGGCCCCGACCGCGGCCGGGAACGCGGGGTTGACGATGGTGCCTTCGGGTGCCGTGATCTCGACGCCGGCGAACATGCCGCTGTTCGGCATCAGCTCGGAGTCGAGCATCGCCTTGACGGCGTAGTAGACGGTGGCCTCGAGCGCGCTTCGGGCGACGTTCATGGCGCCGCGTGCTTGGGCGCCCGAACCCTGGAAGTCGAAGCTGAGCCGCTCGCCGGCGACGGTGACGGTCGAGACGATCTCGACCGGATCGCCGCCGAGGCCGTCGTCGTCGAGGCGGCTGGCGGCGGAATAGGTACCGTCGGGCAGCTCCCGAATCCGGTTCCTGAGCCGGCGCTGGGTATAGCCGAGCACGTCCTCGAGCGCGGCCTCGACGGCGGCGAGCCCCATCTCGTCGATCAGCTCGGCCACCAGCTGCCGGCCGCGCTCGTTGGTGGCGATCTGGACCTGCAGGTCGAGGCGGCGCTCCTTGCCCTCGCGGCTGTTGAGGGCGATCAGGTCCATGACCTCCTCGTCGACCTCGCCGGCGCGGGCAATGCGGACCGCGGGGATCCGGAGGCCTTCCTCGTAGACGGTGCGCGAGGCGCCGGAGATCGAGCCGGGCACGCTGCCGCCGACGTCGGCATGGTGGCCGATATTGGCGGAAAAGAAGACCACGCGGCCCTCGTGGAAGATCGGCGTCACGATCGAGATGTCCGGCATGTGAGTGCCGCCGGCGGCATAGGGGTCGTTCAGGACGAAGGCGTCGCCCGGCGCCATCTCATCCAACGAATAGACCTCCAGCACGGCCCGGGTGCTGCCGAGGAGCGAGCCCAGATGCAAGGGCACGTGTGCTGCCTGTGCCGCCAGTCGGCCCCGGGCGTCGAAGAGGGCGACCGAGCAGTCGCGACGCTCCTTGATGTTGGTCGAGAAGGACGAGCGGATCAGCGTATTGCCGATGTCGTCGGTGATCGACAGCAAGCGGTTCATGAACACCGCCATGGCGATCGGGTCGCCGAGCTCGCGGGTCGTGGTCTCAGCCATCGCCGTTGCCCCTGAAATCGATGACGATGTTGCCGGCACCGTCGATCCTGGCCCCCTGCCCCGGCAGCACCAGGGTCGTGGCGCTCATCTCCTCGATTACCGCGGGACCGTCGATCCGGGCGCCGGCGCCCAGGCGGGCGCGGTCGTAGACCGGGGTCGAAAGCGGTGCTGCCTGGCCGGTGAAGGCAATTTCGCGGTTGCGGACAATGGCGGTCGCCGGTGGGTCCGACTGCGCCGGCGGCGCCTCCGGCACGGCCCGCGTCACCCGACCGAGCGCCTGCAGCCGGCAGTTGACGATCTCGACCTCCCGTCCCGCCAGGGCATGGCCGTGGGCCAAGGCGTGGGCCTCGTGGAAGCCGGTCAGGAAAGCCGCCAGGCCGTCGGCGGAGAGGTCGTCGAGGGCGACCCGGACCTCGTGGTTCTGACCCAGGTAGCGTGCGTCGATGACGGCGTTGTAGGCGCGTCTGGCGGGCGCGA
>JASLMY010000099.1 GCA_030746295.1 Alphaproteobacteria bacterium
GGTGATGGGCTTCTTCGACCTCGCCGGTGCGCACTACCTGACCGGGGCCCAGATGCAGGACCTCGGCAACGAGCCCCGGGCCATCGACCGGGCCCAGATCGAGCTCGTCGCCGGCCGGGTCTCGGCCCTCAACCAGTGCGTCTACTGAACCACCAGTCATGTGATCTGGCTCCGTGCGAGCAGCGAAAAGACTGGCGAGACCTACGATCTGGAGAGCGTGCTGGGGACGCAGGCCGGCGACGGCGGGATCGCCCACGGGCGCCTGCTGGTGGCCTTCGCCGAGGCAGTGTTGGGCGAGGACGAGGCCGCCCTGGCCCAAGCCCGCCAGGCCCTGATCGAAGCCGCCGGGGCGAAAGCCTTCGTCGACGCGGCCGCCGTCGCCGCCCTCTTCAACGCCATCGACCGGGTCGCCGATTCCACCGGCACGCCCTTGGAGGATGTCAAGGCGGAAGCGTCCGTCGACTTCCGCGCCGACCTCGGCATCAACGCGTTCTATTCCGCCGAGGGCAAGATTTGAGACCGGCGAGCGCTTGAACCGACTCTCGCGCCGTCATCGCGAGGAGGCGAAGCCGACTGAGGACGCGAATGAATCGCGCCGAAATTGGGGTCAGAGTCGACTCTGACCCCAATTTTCACTCCATGGACGAAATAAGGCCCTCAAATCGACGTCGTTCAATTTCGCAAAACCCTTTGTCCGAGCCAGGTATCTTGCTCAAGGCGTCGAAGAACGCTATTCCGCCCCGCAACAACTCCGTCAACAGGCGCACCCTGTCACAGGTGGCTTCCGCACGGCGCCGCGAACTGCCGACAGAGCATGAGATCGACAGTCTCTGCCCGGAAAGCAGTCGTAGTTTGACTCGTATTGGTTGATCGGGGTAGTAGAATTCAGCATCTTTGCCTTGGCATACGTCTTCTATTGCATTGCCAATATATGGCCAAAGATAATTCACATCATCCCAGACATCCTTTGACAGTACTGCAGTTCTGCCAATTTTGACCTCAATAGAGCCCTCGATGTAGTCCGAATTCCGAATGGTCCCGGTGTAGTCGTTGATATCTATCAAGCGGCTATTCAACCGTGAGAATGTATTTATCTCGATTTTCATTTCTCGACAAGGGAAACTGGGTTCAGACCTTATTCTCCATACAGTTCGCTCAAATATCTGATGCCATCCTTAGAGCTTATCCCTGCAGGCCAAAGGACTTTCATGATGTTTTCATCGTCTTCTTTAACAAGCCCAATTAAGACGATTCCGGAATCATCATCGTATGACCCCGAACCATCCACGCGAACAAAAAACCATATCTCCCAATCTGGATCATCGGTCACTTTATACCAAACATAGGGTCCATGCCCCTTCATGAATGGTCCAAATCTCCTTTTCACGTCGTTAACCGTTATTGGAGTCGTAATATGGAAGACTTCATCTACGCTTATTGAAGACGCAAAGGATTGACCACTATACATAAGGCCATAAACAATAGCCATAATGACTGCAGTTTGTGAAATCTTGCTCAAGAAATGCTCTCCGAAAGGCATCGCGTAGCTATCGGCGCCTACGGCATTGTTGTCCACGTATGAACAATGGCATGCAACACTCTCCGAAGAAATTGTGCTCAGAGTTAACTCTGACCCCAATTTATCCCGGAAGGGCCATCCGTCGGCAAGCTCATCCGGTCTCGATCGGCAACGAGTCGTCCTTGGCCCATTCGCCCATGGAACCGTCGTAAATCGTGATGTCGTCGTAGCCGAGCTGGTGCTGCAGGAAGATGTCGATGGTGGCGGAGATGCCGCCGCCGCAATAGTTGATGATCCGCTTGGACGTGTCGGCGCCGACGGCGTCGAAGCGGGCCTTGGCCTCGGCGAGCGGGATGAAGGTCTTGCTCTCCTCGTCGACCAGCGTCTGGGCGAAGACGTTGACGCTGCCGGGCACGCGGCCGGGCCGGCCGTAGCGGCTCTCGCCTTCGCCGGCGTGAAAGGCGGGAGAGAGGGCGTTGACGGTGCAGGTGTTCGGATCACCGATGGCGGACCCGACCGCCTCCTTGCCAACGAATAGCTCCGGCCGCGGCTCAGGTGTCAGCGCGGCGGCCGGATAGCGGCCCTCCTCGGTCGAGAGCGGGCGTTCCTCGGCGCGCCATTTGTCGAGGCCGCCGTTCAGCACCGCGGCGTCGAAGCCGATGGCGCGCAGCATCCACCAGACCCGCGTCGCCCACATCATGGTGCCGGTGCTGTAGAGCACCACGCGCGTGCCGTCGCCGACGCCGAGGGCGGCGATGCGGGCGGCGAACTCGTCCAGCGGCAGCATGGTGAAGCGCAGCGTGGTCGAATTGTCCGACAGCTCGCCCTGCAGGTCGAGGAAGGCGGCGCCCGGTATGTGACCCTTGTCGTAGTCGGCGCGACCGCTCTCCACCCGATAGGGCAGGTCCGAGCCGGGCTCGGCCGGGTGCAGATAGGTGGTGCAGTCGTAGATGCGCAAGCCGGCGTCGCCCAGGTGCGCTTCCAGCCAGTCGGTCTCGACCAGCGCGTCCGGATCGCGCGCTGCGATGACGTCGCTGCTCATGGCCTCACTCCTTCCCGTATCGTGGTCATCGGTTGCCCCATGCGAAGGGCGCGAAATGCCCGTTGTTGCCGAGACCGGACATGTCGAGATCGAGGCCGAAGGCATGCAGGTGGGTCTCGCTGGAGCGGGCCAGCGCCAGCCGTGTATTGGCCGAATGGGCGACGTTGTCGACATAGATCGGCTCGCCGTTGCCGGTGCGCGAGGCGACACCGCTGATGGCGAAGGACAGCATGTCGGCGATCTGGGTGGTGCGATCGAGCCCGTCCGTCTCGAAGGAGATCGGCGCGAAGGCGACGCCGCGGAAGTCGCCGACCAGGTTGTCGTGGATCAAGGCCGGGCGCCCGCCGGCCTCGCCGCTCAGGATGGCCGTCAGGGCGGCGCGTTGCGCCGCGTCGGCGGCATCGTCCGCGATGCAAGCGAAGATCCAGTCGCCGTCCGCCATCACCTTGCCGGAACGGATCACCAGCGCGAACTTGAGTCCGGCGAGCGCCGTGTCGCCGTAGCCACCCTCGTCGATCCGATAGACCTGGAGGGAGTGGCAATGATCGAACGTCGCCTCGCCCTGGGGATTGGTGTAGATGCAGGGACAGAGGTAGTCGCAGTCGCAGCTCTCCATGTATTCCCCGCCGATCCGCCAATCAGGTGCTGGCATGTGCTCCTCCTTCTCTAGTGCCGGTCTCGCTCCTGGCCCGGAAGCGCCGTCCGGGCCGAGGCGCCGAAGTGACCGTGAATGCTAGTCAAAGATCACCAGACGGGTTGCCGTCACTTTATTCCGCCGCTTTCGGCACTGGCACCGGCTCGGTCTTCGGCTGGCCGGGGCGTTCCAGGACGCTGGTGGCGAGGCTGAGGAGGGGCGGGATGATGGCGAGCGTCAGGACGGCGGAGAGCGACAGGCCGCCCAGGACGACCGAGCCGAGGCCGCGGTAGAGCTCGGAGCCGGCACCCGGGAACAGCACCAGCGGCAGCATGCCGAAGACACTCGTCAGCGTCGACATGAAGATCGGCCGGATCCGGTTGCGGGTCGCGGCGGGGATCGCCTCGGCGGCACTCATCCCCCGCTGGCGAATGAGGAAGAGGGTCTGGTGCACCAGCAGGATGGCGTTGTTGACGACGATGCCGATCAGGATCACGAAGCCGAGCAGGGTCAACATGTCGAGGGTCTGGATCTCGGGCGAGAGATAGAGGTTCAACAGCGCCAGGCCGCCGATCCCGCCCGCCGTCGCCAGCGGCACCGAGAGGACGATGATGAAGGGGTAGAGGAAGCTCTCGAACAGCACCGCCATCACCAGGTAGACGATCACCACCGCCACAGCCAGGTCGAGCGCCATGGCCTTCGAGGTCGTGGTCAGCTTGTCGGCGGTGCCGCTCAGCGACAGCTTGACGCCCGGCGGCAGGCCACCCGACCGGAGCCCGGCCATGACCTCGTCGTTCAAGAGCCGCATCACCGTCTCCAGCGGGATGTGGTCGGGCGGCGTCACCTGGAGCGTCACCGTGCGCTCGCGCTCGACATGCTGGATCTCGGTCGGACCGGCGGTGACGATGATGTCGGCCAGCGAGCTCGCGGGGATGATCTTGCCCGAGCCCGTCACCACCGGCAGGAAGTCGATGCCCTGGGTCTCGGTGATCTCATCCGTGCGGCCGAGCAAGGTCAGGTCGATGCGCTGGCCGTCGACCGTGATCTCGGCGACCCGCAGGCCGTCATTGAAGGCGTCGACCGTGAGGCCGAGCTCGCGGGCGCTGACGCCGTTGTCGCCGAGCCGCGCCGGGTCCGGCATCACGCGGACCTCGGGCGCGCCGAGCTCGAGGCCCGGGATTGGCCTGAGCTGGGTGCCCTCCTCGCGGGGCAGGGCCTTGCCGATCATGCCGGTGGCCTTCAGCGCGACGCCCAAAATCGTCTCCAGATCGGGGCCCGAGACGTTGAACTTGATGTTGCGCCCGCCCGAGAAGTCGCGCCCGAAGAGGCTTCGCTTGCTCATCACGCCGAAGGTGCCGGGCTCGGCGAAGACCGGTCTGCTCAGCACCGGGATCAGCTCGCCGACCCGGTCGGGCTCGACGCTCTGGGCGCCGAGGATGGTGAAGCCGCGGAAGGCGACGAAGAAGAAGTTCTTGATCTTGGGCGGCTCGCCCGGCTTCGATTCCGGCCCGGTCTCGCTGGCCCAGAGATGCCGGATCTTGCTCTCCAGGTTGCGGGCGATGCCGGTGTTGGTCTCCAGGTTGTAGCCGGGCGGCGGCTGGATGTAGCCGATGATGAGGTTGCGGTTGCCGGTCGGCAGATAGTCGAGGTCGGGCAGCAGCGTCACCGTGGCGAGGGCGGCGACGCCGCAGATGGCGCCGACCGAGGTCAGGGCCGAGGCCCGCGACTTCACGACCCAGCGGGTGAAGCGCAGGACCAGCGCGACGAAGCCCTCGGCGAAGCGGTCGATCGGTGGGATCGGCAGACGGCGGCTGAGACTCGTGGCCTTCTCGCCCAAGAGGCGCTGCGAGAGCGCCGGGATCACCGTCACCGAGACCAGGAGCGAGAGCAGCACCGAGACCGAGATCGCCACCGCGATGTCGCGGAAGAGCTGGCCGACCTCGAGCTGCATCACCAGGATCGGGATGAAGACCATCACCGTGGTCAGGGCCGAGACCAGCACCGCGCCCCAGACCTCGGCGGCGCCGCGATAGGCCGCCTCCCTGGCGGGCAGGCCTTCTTGCCGGTGCCGATAGATGTTCTCCAGCACGACGATGGCGGCGTCCACCACCATGCCGACGGCGAAGGCGATGCCGGCGAGCGAGATGACGTTGAGCGAGCGCCCCAGTGCGGCCATGGCGACGAACGAGCCCACCACCGAGACCGGGATCGCCAGCGAGATCACCAGCGTCGCCCGGATCGAGCGCAGGAAGAGCAGCAGGATCACGGCCGCGAGCGCGCCGCCGATGACGATGTTCTGCTGCACCAGGTTGATCGCGGAATCGATGTAGACGGTCTCGTCGTAGACCTGCGTCATCGTCAGGCCTTGCCGCGGCAGCCGCGTCTCCTGCAGCTCCTCGACGGCGAGGCGCAGCCGCTCCATCACCTCGATGACGTTGGCGCCCGATTCCCGGACCGCGTTGACCGCGAGCGCCGCCTCGGCCTGGTTGCGGATGTAGGCGATCGGGTCCTTGAAGCCGAAGGCGACCTCGGCGACGTCGCCGACCGTGACCCGGCCGATCCGGCCCGAGGCGGGATCGCTGTAGGAGCGCAGGACGACGGCGCGGACCTGATCCGGGCTCTGGAAGTCGCCCTCGGTGCGGACCGCGTAGCGGCGCTTGCCCTCTTCGACGTCGCCGCCCGATATCGAGGCGTTGGCGGCGCGCAACGTGTCGACGACGCCCGAAACGGTAAGGCCGTAGCGGGCCATCCGCTCGGGATCGACGATGACCCGCAGCTCGCGCTCGCCGCCGCCAAAGAAGTTCGACTTGGAGACGCCCGTCACCCGCTCGATGCGGTCGCGCACCACGTCGTCGATGAAGTCGCGGTAGGTGTGGATCGGCCGCTCGTTCCCCGGCACGCGCTTGAGGATGAACCAGGCGATCGGATTGTCCTCGGATCCGGACGTGGCGATCACCGGCTCGTCGGCCTCGACCGGATAGCCGGTGACCCGGTCGAGCCGGTTGGCGAGCAGCAGCAGCGCCCGGTCCATGTTGGTGGTGACGGAGAATTCCAGCGTGATCCGCGAGCGGCCGTCCTGCGAGCGGCTCGACATCTCGGTCACGCCTTCGAGACCCTTCAGCACCTCTTCCTGACGGTTGGTGATTTCGCGCTCGATCTCGACCGGGGCGCCGCCGGGCCAACTTGTGGTGATGGTCAGCACCGGGCGGCGGACGTCGGGGGTCAGCTGGATCGGGATCAGCTGCAGCGCCAGGACGCCGAACATCATCACCATCAGAACCGCCGCCACGACGGCGATCGGTCGGTCGATGGAGGTCCGGATCAGGTTCATGGCCCCGCCCCGCTCGACGCCGCTAGTAGCTGACCGGTTGGCCGGGGCGGAGCCGCTCGTTGCCGCGTACGACCACGGCCTCGCCCGCATTCAGGCCCGCCAGCACGACGTAGCGGCCGCCGACCGCTTCGCCCAGCTCGACCGGCCGGGGCGTCGCCTTGCCCTCGGCGGCGACGAAGACGAGCGTCTTGCCGCCACGGTTCAGAATTGCGTCCTTGTGCACGGTCAGGGTCTCGCGGGCGGCGCCGATCGGAACCTCGACGGTGACGCTCTGATTGCTGGCGAAGCGCCCGCCCGAGGTCTCGAAGGACGGGCTGAAGCGGACCGCCCGGGTGCGGGTCAGCGGGTTCTCCTCGGGCACCACGGCGCGAACCACGGCTTCGCCACCGCTGCCGTCGGCAAAGGCGATGCGAACCTTGGTCTCGGGCGCGAGGCCCGGCAGCCGCCCTGCCGGCACGTCGGCCTCGATCTCCAGGTCGGCATCGGCGATCAGCGTCACCACCGGGTCGCCGACCTTGAGATAGGCGCCGGCGTCGGTGTGGCGCAACGTCACGACGCCGTCGTAGGGGGCGCGGATCTCGGCTTCCTCGAGGTCGATGCGGGCCAGGTTGCGGTTCGAGCGCGCCCTTCTGAGCCGTGCCTCGGCCTCGGCCATGGCGCTCTTCTGCCGCACCAGTTCCAGCTGCCGGTCGTCGTAGCGGGCCTGCTGGAAGGCGGCGGAACGGTTCTTCTTCAGCCGCTCCATCCGGGCCACTTCCTGCGAGACGATCTTCATCGCGGCCCGCGCCGTCTCCAGCTCCGCGGCACGCTCGGTAACGTCCGCCTGGCGCAGTTCGTGGGTCCATTTCAGCCGGTTGCGGTGCAGGACGGCGAGCACCTGGTCCACCTTGACGCGGTCGCCGACCTGGACCCGCATCAAATCGACGGGTCCGCCGACGCGGGCAGCGACGACGCCGGCCTTGCGGGCGACCAGGCGGCCGATGACGGGAAAGGTCTGCGAGATGGTCTCGAGGCGGACCTCGTCGACGCCCACTACCGCCGCCCGCTGCGCCGAGACGGGCCCTGCGAGCGGCGCCAGGGCGAGCGTCAGCGCCAGGCCGGCAAGCCAGGGCCGCAACGTCAGATCGAGCCTAGAGCGCATGCCGCGTTCACTCCCGCGCATTCCCCAGGCCCGGACGTAACCCTGCCGGGCCCTGGGCACAACCGGGCCTTATCGCAAATCACCGAAACGGGCACATAAAAGTCGCGTGAAGATAGTCTTTCGTCGCCCGATCGTCGATGCTCTTGTTGGGCCGCTACTCGTGTCCGGCGGCGCGCTTCACGCCTCTCGGCTCGCCGCCTCGAGGGTCTCCAGCATCAGTTCCAGGGCAGCGCGGGCAAAGCTGCGCATGTTGCCGGCGCGGTCGTCGCTGCCGGTCTCCAACGTGGTGGCGACCTCGGCCTTGCCGACGATGGCGAAGCAGGCATGGCCCGCGGCGTCGCCGTAGCGGTTGCCGGTGGGCCCGGTGGCACCGGTCTCGGCCAAGCCCCAGTCGGCGCCGAGGCGGTCGCGGACGCGGCCGGCATTGAGGCAGGCGTAGGGCTCGCTCGCCGCCCGGATGCCGGCCATGTCCGCTTCGCCGATCTGCAACAGCCCACTGCGTGCCGCTTCGGTATAGACGACGGCGCCGCCCAGAAAATAGGCCGAGGCGCCGGGGACGCCCAGAAGTGCGGCCGAGATCAGGCCGCCGGCCGAGGATTCCGAGACCGCGATGGTCTCGCCGCGTTCGATCAGGCGCTTCGCCACCGCCTCGGCCAAGCTGCCCAGATCCTTCATCTTTGCCATTCTCGCCTCCGACTGCCCGCTGCAACACGACAGTTTGCCTCCATTTCCTCTGCCGTGCGAGGCCCCGAGGCCGCTGTCGCGAGGCGCGTCATCGAAAGCGCCCCGCCGAAACTAGCACTTGCAATGGTTCCATAATACTATTATAGTCAAAATATGGAATCGACAAGAGCAATCGACGCCTTGGGCGCGCTGGCGCAGGAGACCCGGTTGGCAGTTTTTCGCCTGCTGGTGGCCGCGGGGCCGGACGGAATGGCGGCGGGCGATGTGGCAACGGCGCTGAACGTGGCGCCCGGCACCCTCTCCTTCCACCTCAAGGAGTTGAGCCGGGCCGACCTCGTGCTGTCGCGGCGGCAGGGGCGGCAGATCTTCTATGCTGCCGACTACGCCGGCATGCGCGCGCTTCTGACCTATTTGATGCACGACTGTTGCGGCGGCCGGGTCGAGCTCCGCGGCCCGCTACCTGAGACGACGGCGGCCGAGGCCGGCCAATGAGGACCCGATAGCTCGAGGACCAGATAAAGGGGAGAATGGACCATGAAACGCCTACACGTGCACGTCCGAGTGCAAGACCTGGATCAGTCGGTCGGCTTCTACAGCACCCTCTTCGGCGAGGCCCCGGCGGTGACCCGAGGCGACTACGTCAAGTGGATGCTGACCGATCCGGCGGTCAACTTCGCGATCTCCGCCCGCTCCGATGCGGCCGGCATCGACCATCTGGGCATTCAGGTCGAGAGCGACGGCGAATTGAAGGAGATCGCCGGCCGCCTGGCGGCCGCGGCCGAGCCGGTGGCCGAGCAGAGCCAGGCCGCCTGCTGCTATGCCCGCTCCGACAAGGCCTGGACCCGGGACCCGGCCGGCATCGTCTGGGAGACTTTTCACAGCCTGGAGCAAATCGAGACCTTCGGCAGCGACGGCGCACCCGAGATCAGCGAGGGCTGTTGTGGCGGGGCGGCGGCCTCTTGAGCGGACGGCCTCTCAACACCCTCTTCCTCTGCACCGGCAACTCGGCCCGCTCGATCATCGCCGAGTGCCTGTTGGCCCGTCTCGGCGGCGACCGCTATCGCGCCTTCAGTGCCGGCAGCCATCCGACCGGGCGGGTCAACCCCGCCGCATTGGCGCTGCTGGCGGCGCGTGGACACGAGACGGGCGGGCTCCGCTCCAAAAGCTGGGACGAGTTCGCCGGGACCGGGGCGGCAGAGATGGACATCGTCATCACCGTCTGCGATTCCGCCGCCGGCGAGAGCTGTCCCGTCTGGCCGGGACGGCCGGCGACGGCGCATTGGGGATTCCCGGACCCCGCCGCCGTGGCCGGCGATGCGGCGGCGGTCGAGGCGGCCTTCGCCGCCGCTTACGATGCGATCGAGGCCCAGATCCGGTCGCTCGTCGATCTACCGGTCGGCAATCTCGACGCGGCCGCACTGGCCGATCGTCTCAGGCGCTTGGCGCCATCGCCCCAGACGCGCTAGAGACGGCACAGCTCGACCGTTCAAGAAACGGAGATCCGGATGCAGACCATCGATCTCGGCCGCCGGCTTGCCGCCGAGGGCCTCGGCACCGCCGCCCTGCTGGCCACCGTGGTCGGCTCCGGGATCATGGGCGAGAGCTTGGCCGGCGGCAACGTCGCCATGGCGCTGTTGGGCAACACGCTCGCCACCGGCGCCATCCTGATGGTTCTGATCTTGATCTTCGGCCCCGTCTCAGGCGCCCATTTCAACCCCGCGGTGACGCTCTCCTTCGCCTTGCAGAAGGCCATCGGTAAGGCCGAGGCGGTGGCCTATGTGGGCGTGCAGGTGATCGGCGGCCTGCTGGGTGTCGCCTTGGCGCACGTGATGTTCGAGGCGCCGATCTTCGCCGCCTCGGTGAACGTGCGCAGCGGCCCCTCGCAATGGACGGCCGAGTTCGTCGCCACCTTCGGTCTGATCGCCACCATCATCGGCTGCCTGCGCTTTCGGCCGAGCGCCGTGCCCTACGCCGTCGGCCTCTTCATCTCGGCCGGCTACTGGTTCACCTCATCTACCTCGTTCGCCAATCCGGCGGTGACCATCGCCCGGACCCTGACCGACAGCTTCTCGGGCATCCGCCCGGTCGACGCGCCAGGCTTCATCGGCGCCCAAATCATCGGCGCCGTGGTCGTGACGCTCTTCTTCCGCTGGCTGTTGAAGGGAGAAGCTGCGGCCCCGACCTGAGACTATCGCTCTACGGCCGGAAAAGGCGGCGGAGGAATCGCAACACAGTCTCAGCCTGTCGTTGGCGGCACTTTCGGTTCAACTCATTGAGTTCCTGCTCGGTCGGCAAGGGCCCCGAGGGCAGCGGAGCCAGAGTGTGTATGTCGCGGTTGTAAGGCATGGCTCGATCTCCTTTCCCGGACCTCGATCCGGCTACGATATGAGTTATAATTCCTCAATGAACTGATCGCTTGGAAACATCACTTCGTTCCACGAAACTTCGTTGCCTGATTGTGATCTTGAAGATAATTCTTGCGACGATGCCGTACAAACGATGATTTCTCGCACTATATTGTGAGAAAATCTAAAGTCCGATTGAGCACGAGGAAGACTGGATGAGCGTCCGCATGCCACCCCTGAACGCGCTCCGCGCCTTCGAGGTCGCGGCCCGCCACCGCAGCTTCAGCCGTGCCGCAGACGAGCTCAACGTGACGCCGGCGGCGATCAGCCACCAGATCAAGGGGTTGGAGGCATTCATCGGCGCCAAGCTGTTCCGCCGGGCCGGCCGCACCCTGATGTTGACCGGCGCCGGCCAGACAATGCTGCCGGGTGTGGCCAAGGGCTTCGCCGCGCTCGTCGAGGCGATGGAGGCGTTCGGCCTGCATGACGAGACCGGGCAACTGACCGTCGCCGTCACCCCCTCCTTCGCCGCCAATTGGTTCTTGCACCGGCTGGAGCGCTTTAACCGGGCCCACCCGGAGATCGACATCCGCATCTCGACCAGGCGCAGCCTCGCCGCCTACGAGCGCGAGGGCGTCGAGATCGGCGTCCGCTACGGCCACGGCGATTGGCCGGGCCTCAAGGCCGAGCATCTGCTGTCGCACGGGGTAACACCGGTCTGCAGCCCGCGCCTGCTAGAGGCTGAGCGGCCGCTGGCTCGGGCCGCCGACCTCGCCCACGTCACCCTGCTGCATGACGACAGCCACCGCGACGACCCGAGTTTCCTCGATTGGGCGAGCTGGCTGGCGGCGGCGGGCCTGGACGGTGTCGACCCGACGCACGGGCTCTGGTTCGACACCGCCGGCGGCGCCCAGCGGGCGGCAGTGCAGGGCCTCGGCGTGGCGCTCGGCCGCAGCACGCTGATCGCCGACGACGTCGCCGCGGGCCTGCTGGTCTGCCCCTTCGAATTGGTGCTGGCGACCGAATTCGCCTACTGGATCGTCTATCCCGAGGCCAGCATCAAGCGGCCCAAGGTCCGCGCCTTCCGGGACTGGCTCTTGGCGGAGGCACGACGCCACGAGGCCGAGACGACGCAAGCCGAGGGCCCAAGCCAGCCGTAGCAACTTAGATAGGTCAAAAGTGCTAGCACAACTTGACTGCCAATGATAAAGCTCCCTCGCTCTTTTTGAGCGGTGGGGAGGCTCGGCACCGTCGTTCGGCGGCTGGCCCTTGGCCGTTCCGGAGCGCTCTATCGCGACCTGTTTCGGCCAAGGGGACAAGCATGACCGACGCGACGGCCCACGCGCACGACGACCACGACCACCATCAGCCCACCGGCTGGCGCCGCTGGCTCTATTCGACCAATCACAAAGACATCGGCACGATGTACATCGTCTTTGCCGTGATCGCCGGCCTGATCGGCGGCCTCTTCTCGATGGTCATGCGGATGGAGCTGATGACCCCCGGCGACGACGTGCTCGGCGGCGATTCGCACCTCTTCAACGTGCTGGTGACGGCGCACGGCCTGATCATGATCTTCTTCATGGTCATGCCGGCGATGATCGGCGGCTTCGGCAACTGGTTCGTGCCGCTGATGATCGGCGCCCCCGACATGGCCTTCCCGCGGATGAACAACCTGTCGTTTTGGCTCTTGCCGCCGTCCTTCGCGCTGCTTTTGCTCTCGGTCTTCGTCGAGGGACCGCCCGGCAACACCGGCGTCGGCGGCGGCTGGACGATCTATCCGCCACTGTCGACCACAGCCCAGCCGGGACCGGCTATGGACCTGATGATCTTGAGCCTGCACCTGGCGGGCGCGGCCTCGATCCTGGGCGCGATCAACTTCATCACCACGATCTTCAACATGCGCGCGCCCGGCATGACGCTGCACCGGATGCCGCTCTTCGTCTGGTCGATCCTGGTGACCGCCTTCCTGCTGGTGCTGTCGCTGCCGGTGCTGGCCGGCGCCATCACCATGCTCTTGACCGACCGCAATTTCGGCACCGCCTTCTTCGACGCCGCCGGCGGCGGCGATCCGATCCTGTTCCAACACCTCTTCTGGTTCTTCGGCCACCCCGAGGTCTATATCCTGATCCTGCCCGGCTTCGGCATGGTGAGCCAAATCGTCTCGACCTTCGCCCGGAAGCCGATCTTCGGCTACCTTGGCATGGCCTATGCCATGGTCTCGATCGGCGTCGTCGGCTTCATCGTCTGGGCGCACCACATGTACACGGTCGGCATGAGCGTCGACACGCGCGCCTATTTCGTCGCCGCGACGATGGTGATCGCGGTGCCGACGGGGATCAAGATCTTCAGTTGGATCGCCACCATGTGGGGCGGCTCGATCGCCTTCAAGACGCCGATGCTCTGGGCCACCGGCTTCATCTTCCTCTTCACCGTCGGCGGCGTCACCGGCGTGGTGCTGGCCAACGCCGGCATCGATAGCAGCCTGCACGATACCTACTACGTGGTGGCGCATTTCCACTACGTGCTCTCGCTCGGTGCCGTCTTCGCCATCTTCGGCGGCTTCTACTACTGGTTCGGCAAGATGAGCGGGCGGCAGTATTCGGAGACGCTGGGCCAGCTACATTTCTGGCTCACCTTCGTTGGCGTCAACCTGCTCTTCTTCCCGCAGCATTTCTTAGGGCTCGCGGGCATGCCGCGGCGCATTCCCGACTATCCGGAAGCCTATGCCGGCTGGAACATGGTCTCCTCGATCGGTGCCTATATCGCCTTCGCCGGCACGCTCGTGTTCCTCTACGCGCTCTTCCGGGCCTTCACCTCGGGCGAGAAGTGCGCCGACAACCCCTGGGGCGAGGGGGCGACGACGCTGGAGTGGACGGTGACCTCGCCGCCGCCCTACCACAGCTTCGAAGAGCTGCCGGTCGTCAAGTAGCGGGCGTCAAATCCGAAGGTCGAGATTAGGCGGCTCGCCGTAACGACCCGGGTCGGCGCCGAGGCGGCGCATGCCCGAAATCGAGCGCGCGACCCGGGCCTCCGAGCGCCGCGCCTCCTCTTCCTCCCGGCGCGTCTCGGCGTCGGCCCGGTGGACGAAGCCGGTGATGCGGAGGCCGCGGGCAATGGCGCCGAGGGTCTCGTCCAAACGGCGGAAGCGGTCAATTCTGGTGGCCAGGCTGTCGAGGGGGTCGAGGCGCTGCTCGCGGAGCATGGCCTTCTGAGTTCCGTCGGCCCGGCGCTCGGCCCGGCGGGCCAGCCCCTCGGCCTCTTCGGCGACCGCTTTCGGGGTCTTGCCGAGCAGGGTCAAGGCCGTCGCCCTCTCTTTCAGCCCCTCGCCCCACTGCCGGACCAAGTCGAGCGCGAACGTCTGGACCCGCGTCTTGACCGCGGCGAAGACCCGATGCACCTCCCGGCCCAGCCGGCGCGCCGCGTCGAAACCCTGGATCAGATCGGCAAGCAAGGCTTTCGGCCCGCGCTCCGCCCGGGCGCTCTGACCGTCGGGCGCCAGCGCGGCGGCGACCTCGACCAGGACCGCGGCCTCGTCGAAGCCGTCCGCGGCCGGCGCCGACGCAGCGTCGTTCGGGCTCTCTCTGCCGGTGGCGGCGCCCAAGCCAGCCGAAACCGGGCCGATCATCGTCTCTCTCCCAAATTCGGGCATCGATGATCGCAGGGAGAGTTGTCGCAATCGTTAATGCCCGGCCCGGAGCTTCTCCAACGCCGCCCAGTCGAGCGTGACGCCGTGGCCCGGGCGGTCGGGGGCCCGGGCGAGGCCCTCGTGGATCAGCAGCGGTTCGGCGATGAAGCGTTCCAGGCCGAAGCCGTGCACCTCGAGATAAGAGGCGTTGGGGATCGCGGCCAGGAGATGCACCTGCAGGTCGTGCACGCCGTGCGTGGTGACCGGCAGATTGCAGGCCTCGGCCAGGTGCGCCACCTTCATCCAGACCGTGATGCCGCCGCAGTTGGCGACGTCGGGCTCGGGGAAGTCGACGCCGCCGGCGGCGATCATCTTCTGGAACTCATGCAGGGTGCGGAAGTTCTCGCCGGTGGCGATCGGCAGCGGTGCCTCACGGGCGATGCGGGCATGGCCGGTGACGTCGTCGGGGATGGTCGGCTCCTCGAGCCAGAAGAGGTCGTACTCGGCCAGGGCCCGCGAGGCCCGGATCGCCTCGTCGACCCGCCAACGCATGTTGGCATCGACCATCAGCGGGAAATCGTTCCCTAAGAACTCGCGCATCGCGGCGACCCGCTCCACGTCCTCGCTCAAGTTGTCGCGGCCGACCTTCATCTTGATGGCGCGAAAGCCGTTGTCGAGGTTCGCTTGCGTCTGCGCCAACAGGTCGTCGAGCGTGAACTGCAGGTCGATGCCGCCGGCATAGGCCTTGACGGCCGGGTCGTGGCCACCCAGCAAGCGCCAGAGCGGGGTCTCGTGGCGGCGCGCCTTCAGGTCCCAAAGGGCGACATCGACGGCGGAGATCGCCAGCGTGGCGATGCCGCCCCGGCCGACATAGTGCACCCCCCACCACATCCGCTCCCACAGCCGCTCGATCCGGTCCGCCGCCTCGCCCTCGATCAGGGGCGCCAAGTCCTGGGCGACGAGGGCGTGGATGGCGCCACCGCCGGCGCCGACGGTATAGGTGTAGCCCAGCCCCTCGACGCCATCGGCGTCGCGGACCCGGGCGGTGACGAGCTCGAAATGGGTGATATCGCCGTGCGTCGAGTCCGACAGGGTCACCGGCAAGGGGATCGAATAGTGGTCGGCTTGGACGGTGTGGATGGTCATCGCTCTCTCCCGACAAGGGCGCCACGGAGTGCTCGGCCCATTACATCGAATTGGCCGCGGTTCCGCCAGGGCCGCCGATTGCGGCGGCGCCCGTGCTTCCGCTACTAAGGGCCGAGCGAAACGGAGGCATGGCGATGGATTTCGAGTTCGGGGAAGCGCACAGCCAAGTGCGCGAGACGATCCGGCGCTTCGCGCAAGCGGAGATCGCGCCCTTGGTGCGCGAGGCGGAGGAGGCCGAGCGCTTCCCGGCGGGGCTCTTCGCCAAGTGGGGGGAACTCGGCCTCTTGGGCGCCCGCTATCCGGAGACCGACGGCGGTGCCGGCCTCGACAAGATCTCCGACTGCATCATCCGCGAGGAGCTGAGCTACGTCAGCCAAGGCTTCGCCGCCGCCTGGTCGGCGCACAGCCACCTCGGCATCTGGTCGATCTGGCGCGCCGGCACCGAAGAGCAGAAGGCGCGCTTCTTCCGCCCGGCCCTTCTGGGCAGCAAGATCGCCGGCTTCGGCCTGAGCGAGCCCGACGGCGGCTCCGACGTCCGCGCCCTCAAGACCAAGGCCGCCAAGGTCGACGGCGGCTGGCGCCTCGACGGCTCGAAGATGTACATCACCAACGCGCCGATCGCCGATTTCCTGCTGGTCGCCGCCCGCACCAAGGCCGAGCTGACGATGGACGCGGTCAGCCTCTTCATCGTCGAGCTGCCGAACGACGGCTTCGCCATCAGCCATCTGGAGAAGGAGGGCATCCGCGCGTCGGAGACCGGCCTGATCCATATCGCGGACGCCTTCGTGCCCGACGACTGCCTGCTGGGCGGGGTCACGGGCACCTATCCCGTCATCCTGGAGAGCCTGTCGGAGAACCGCATCGGGGTCTCGGCCAACGCGCTGGGGATGGCGCGGGCCGCCTTCGACGCGGCGCACGAGTTCGCCCAGAGCCGCATCGTCCGAGGCAAGCCGATCATCGAGTACCAGGCCATCGCCCACAAGCTCGCCGACATGGCGGCCGAGATCGAGGCCGCCAAGTGGCTCGTCTACTACGGCGCCTGGCGGGTCGACCAGGAGACCCTCGACGCCGCCACCGCCTCCAAGGTCAAGCTCGTCGCCAGCGAGTGCGCGCTCCGCGTCTCCGAGGCGGCGATCCGCATCCACGGTGGTGCCGGCATCATGCGCGACTATCCCGTGGGCCGCATCCACCGCGACGCCCTCGTCTACGTCATCGGCGAGGGCACCGCCGAGATCCAGCGCAACATCATCGCCAAGAGCCTGCGCGAGGGGTGAAGCGGGGATTGCAGCAACGTGGGTTCGCTTCTCTGAGCCTGCGCCTCGGCGCGCATTCGCGAGCCTCGCTTCCATGAGCTTCA
>JASLMY010000009.1 GCA_030746295.1 Alphaproteobacteria bacterium
CGAGTTCCGTCCGGCCGCCCAGCGCCAGGTCGAGCTCGGCCCCGGGGCCGGCCTCGTGCGCCGCGCGGGCGGCCTCGGCGTCGGCGACCAGGCCGAAGACCGCATCTCCGACTTCGTTGCGCAGAAGGGCCGCCAACATCTCCACGGTATCGCCGCTGCCGCCGCAGCCGGGGTTGTCCTGGGTGTCGGCGATGATGACCGGTCGCGTCGCACCTGCCGCGAGGCGCATCGCCTGCGCCACCGCCTCGTCGGGCGATAGCATGAGCTCGGCGAATTCGGCCTCCTTCAGGGCGACTAGCTGGGCGAGGTCGTCGGCGGCCTGGTCGGCCGCCGCCTGGCCATGGGCATGGGCGATGACGGCGGGGCCGCATTCGGAGAGGTCCGACGGCGGAAAGCCGGCGAGGTAGGCGAGCGAGACGACATCGCCGGTGCAGCCGGCGGCGGCCGCCTCGACGATGCCCTTGGAGGGCTCGATGAGCGTGCACTGGAAGTTGAGCGGCAGGAGGAACGGCAGCTTGCGCAAGGCCCGCCCTTGTGCTCGGCCTTCCAGCACCAGGCGCGAGAGCGCCGCCGCCGCCCGCCCGCCGGTGGCCGGCTGGTCGACATGGGGATAGGTCCAGTAGGGCAGGATGGCATCCGTCATGGCGACCATGCGGGCCGTGACGTTGGCGTGGTAGTCGAGGCTGATCACCACCGGCACCGCGTCGCCGACAATGGCGCGCAGCCGCGAGAGCAGCTCGCCCTCACCGTCCTCGTGGTTCTCCGCCACCATGGCGCCGTGCAGGTCGAGATAGACGCCGTCGACCGGCACCTCGTCGGAGAGCCGAGCCAAGAGCTCGGCGGCGATCCGCTCGTACGCGTCGGCGGTGACGGTGCCGCCGGCCGTGGCACCGGTCCAGAGCAGCGGGCGCATCTCGTGGTTGCCGCCGATACCCTCGAGGAAGCCGGCGGTGGCGGCTCCGGAGCCGGCCAGGGTCTCGACGATCTCGTCCCCCCTTAGGATTCCCGGCCGGTCGGCGGGATGGGCGAAGTCGTCGAAACCGGTCCGCTCCGGCACGAAGCAGTTGGTCTCGTGCATGAAGCCGCCGATCGCGATACGGGCCATGCCTGGCCTCCCTTCAAGGTGATACCGGGCCGAATGGGGCAGAACAGCTCAACGGCCGGCCGGCTCCAGGCGCAGGATTCGGCCCTCGTCGGAATCGGTCAGCAGGTAGACGTAGCCGTCGGGGCCCTGGCGGACGTCGCGGATGCGCTCAGCCAGCCGCCCCAGGATGCGCTCCTCGTGGGCCACCTTCTCGCCGTCGAGCTCCAAACGGGCGACGAGCTGGTATTTGAGGGCGCCGACGAGCAGATTGCCCCGCCATTTCGGAAACTTGTCGCCGGTATAGAAGGCCATGCCCGAGGGGGCGATCGAGGGGTCCCAATAGTAGATCGGCTGCTCCAGGCCCGGCTTGGCGGTGCCGACGCCGATCCGCCCGCCCGAATAGTGCCGGCCGAAGGCGATCACCGGCCAGCCGTAGTTCTTGCCGGCTTGCGGTATGTTGATTTCGTCGCCGCCCGCGGCACCGTGCTCGTGGATCCAAAGCCGCCCCGTCTCCGGGTGGCGGGCGGCACCCTGTGGGTTGCGGTGGCCATAAGACCAGACCTCGGGCCGGTAGCCGGCCCGGCCGACGAAGGGGTTGTCTTGCGGTATCGAGCCATCGCTGTTGATCCGGATCACCTGGCCCCGGTTGATGGTGAAGTCCTGGGTGCGGTCGCGCTGGCCGCGCTCGCCGATGGTGATGAAGAGCTTGCCGTCAGGGGCGAAGACGAGGCGCGAGCCGAAATGCCGGCCGCCGCCGCTTTTCGGCTGCTGGCGGAAGATCACCTCGACGTCCGACAGCCGACCACCGGCAGTATCGAACCGGGCCCGGGCGACCGCGGTGCCGCCGCCGCCCCGGCCGGGCTCTGCATAGGAGAGGTAAATCCGGCGGTTCCGCGCGTAACCGGGGTCGATAGCGACGTCCAACAAGCCGCCCTGGCCGACGGCGTAGACCTTCGGCACGCCCTGGAGCGGCTTCGACAGCCGGCCCTCGGCGCTGACGAGGCGAAGGCGTCCCTCCCGTTCAGTCACCAGCATGCCGCCCTGGGGCAAAAAGGCGAGGCCCCAGGGATACTCCAAGCCCTCGGCGACGGTGACGAGGCGCAGCTTGTAGTGCTCGGAACGGAACGTCTGGGCCGATGCGGCGGCGGCGCCCCAGAGGATGACGATGGTTAAAACGGCTATGACACGGAACATCGGCGCCTCTCTCTTCCCCGGCCCCCTGCTTCCACCCGAGGCTATCAGATCGCCCCCTACCAAGGCCACGCCGGCTGCCGTAGGCTCGCCCCTCGAACCCCGCCCTAGGAGAGACTGCAGCCCATGAAGATCAAGGACCTCGCCGCCTATCCCGTCTCCTTTCCCATCCCCGCCGACAAGGGCGTGACGCTCGGCATCGGCCGCGCCGTCAAGCGGGACGCGGTGCTGGTCCGGATCGAGACGGAAAGCGGCCTCGTCGGCTGGGGCGAGGCCCACGCGGGGCGGGCGCCGGGCGCGGTGGCACAGCTCGCCAACACGACGCTGAAGACGCTGATCGACGGCATGGCGGCGAGCGACGTCGTCGGCGTCTGGGACCGGGTCTACAAGATGCAGCTGGCGAGCCACGGCATGGGTGCGGCGGCGGCCATCGCCTTGAGCGGCATCGACATGGCGCTCTGGGACATTCGTGCCAAGGCGGTCGGCTGGCCGCTCTACCGCCTGCTGGGCGGGGCGGCGAAGCCGATCCCGGCCTATGCCGGCGGCGTCTCGCTCGGCTACCAGCCACCCGACGAGCTGGTCGCCGAGGCCCGGCACTCGGTCGAGGCCGGTTATCGGGCGCTGAAGCTGCGCCTGGGCGACACCGCGGCCAACGACATCGCCCGGGTAGAAGCGGTGCGCCAAGCCTTTGGCGACGAGCTCGACATCCTGACCGACGCCAACGCGGCCTATACGCTCGCCGACGTGCGCCGGGTCATGCCGGCGCTCGACGCCGCCGGCGTCGGCTGGCTGGAGGAGCCCTTCCCGCCGCACGACCACCGCCGCTATTCCGAGGCCCGGAGCTTCGGGGTGACGCCGTTGGCCGCCGGCGAAAACCACTACACCCGCTTCGAGTTCCACCGCCTGATCGAGGACGGCCTGGTCACCATCGTCCAGCCGGACCTGTCGAAGACCGGCGGGATCACCGAAGGGCTGCGCATTGCCGCCCTGGCCTCCGCCTGGAAGCTCTCGATAAACCCGCACACCTCGCTGACCGGCCTCAACGTCGCCGCCACCATTCACCTGCTTTGCGCCATCGACAACGCCGGCTATTTCGAGGCCGACATCTCGGCCCACAACCCCTTCCGCGACCAGCTATGCAGCTGGCAGGCCGAGGTCGACGGCGAGGGCAACGTACATCCGCCCGAGGCGCCGGGCCTCGGCGTCGAGATCGACGAAAAGCTGTTGGCCGAGTATCCCCTGATAGACGGGCCGGGCTACGTCTGAGGCACGAGCCCCGGGGGCGGCGGATCGGAGCGCGGCTAGAGCTCGCGTCTGAAGTAGACGATGCCGTGGCTGCCGTAGAGCGCCTCGAGGTCGGCGTGGCGAACTGCGGCGTGGGTCCGAAACCCGGCCTTCGTGTACGCCGCGATCGCCGCGTCGTTGCCGAGGTAGGTGGCGACGTGCGCCATCGCTACGAGGCAATCCAGGTCGATGGAAGGTGTCTGGCTACAAGCACAGATGGCCCTGCATATACTTGACCGCGGAGCAAAGCAGCCAGACCCGGTCGCCGTGTTGCTCGCAGGCGACCGTCGCACCGCGGGGCGAGAGCTGTCGGGCCACGAGATGGGTCTTGCCGAGACGTTCGGCCCAATAGGGGACGAGCGAGCAGTGGGCTGATCCGGTGAAGCCGGTATCTTCACCTTCTCCCTGCTTGGGCGCGAACCAGCGCGAGACGAAATCGACGTCGGCACCGGGCGCGGTCACGATCGCCGCCCGCAGCGGCAACCGGGCGAGGGTGGCCAGGTCCGGCTCGAAGCCGGCGACGTCTGCCTCCGTCGCCAACACGGCGATCAGATCCGTCGCACCGAGCACTTCGTTCGGCGCCCGACCGAACGCCGCGTTCAGAGCGGTGGGTAGGTCGAACGGCTTCGGCACCAGGGCCGGCAGGTCGAGCACGTAGCAATGGTCCCGCCGTCGCACGCGAAGCTCGCCGGCTTCGACGTCGAACCGCAGCTCCTCCGAATCATCACCCAGCTCGTTGTCGATCACGAAGGCCGCGGCGAGTGTGCCGTGGCCACAGATCCCGTCGATCTCGGTCGTGGGCGTGAACCAACGTAGCCGATAGCGACCCGCCCCACCGACGAAGAAGGCGCAGGTCAATTTGCTCTCGGCCGCGATCCGTTGCATCAGCGCGTCGTCGAGCCATTCGCTCAACGGGCACACCGCAGCGGGATTGCCCGCGAAGGGACCCGATGCGAAGGCGTTGATCTGAAAGATCGGCTGCTTCATGGCTCGCTGCCGATGCCCTACTCGGGCTCTTCCGCGTATCGCGGCACGCCGTCGGGGATGACGACGCCCGCAAGCTTGCGCGAGGTCCAGATGTGGGTGGCGGCGCCGAGGTCAACCGGCTCGTCGAGCGAGCCGCCCTTGATGCTGATCGCATCGTCGACGTCCCGGTCGCCGTGCCAGACCCGCGTCCCGCAGTCGGGACAGAAGGAGCATTCGAGCGTGCCCTGCTTCGCCGCCGGCCGGGACCAGGTCTTGAGCTCGCCCGCGACCAAGCGGACGTCGCTGCTCCGAACGATGACCGAGATGCCGAAGGCGGAGGCGGACTGCCTCTGGCATTCGCGGCAGTGACAGACCCAGAGCGCCAGCGGCTTAGCAACGACCTCGTAGCGGACCGCCCCGCACTGGCAACCGCCCGTCAACACCTCTTTGTCGGCTACATCCACCATCACTCGGCTCCCTATAGCCCCAAGAGCGGCAGCAGGTCGCGCAAATCTCCCGTATCGAGATGCTCGTCCGTGGCGGCCCTGGCATCTGGCCGAGCGTTCAGGGCAATGGCCCGGCCCGCCGCCTCGAACAACGGCACATCGGAGCGGGAATCGCCGACCGCGACACAATCGGAGATGTCGATGCCGTGGCCCCGGGCGAAGGCCACCGCGTGCGCCGCCTTGTCTCGCTCGTTGCAGAAGCGCGCGACCCTGCCGAGAAGGACGCCGTCCGCCTCCGCCATCTCGGTGCCGCAATGGCCGTCCAGTTCGAGCCGACGCTGCAAATAGCGGCCGGCGAAGCTCCAGGTGCAGGAGGCCAGCTTGACCGGCACCTTCGCTTCCGCCAGGCGTCGGCAGACCTCGTCCAGACCGACGATCAAGGGCAGGTCGACGAGCCGTGCCTCCACCTCGGCCACCGGCACGCCGCGATAGTTGACGGCATCGCGGCGCGAGAAGGTCCGGTTGTCGATCTCGTAGGCGTGCCAGGCCGCCTCCATTTCCACGATCATCTCGAGATGGCCCATCCGCTCGGCCAGGAAGTGGCAAACCGTCGTACCCGGCAGCAGCGTGCCGTCGATGTCGAAGACGACGGCCCTTGGTGGGCGGGAGCTTCTGTTCATTCGAGCATCGCATTCTGGCGGCATGGACCGGCGACCGCACCTGAAAAGCGTGGCAGAACGGGCCGAAGCCCGATTCTAAAGCCTCGCCGTCGCCATGCCCATGGTCCGGCGGTGCCGTCCAGTCGCAGCCGCGGCCAGACCCGCCCGCTCTTTCCTCAGGCAGCGGTCCGGGATATGTCTGAAGCTCGCGTCCACGGGGACCGCTCAGAGACGAGGACAAGATGGCCGAGATCGAATACTTCTATTCCGCCCACTCCGCCTTCGCCTATCTGGGCTCGGCCCGGTTCATGGAGATCGCCCGAGCGGCGGGCAGAGAGATCGTCCACAGGCCGGTCGATCTGGGACGCGTCGTGCCCGCGGCGGCGGCGTCGGGCTTCACCGAGCGCACGCCCAACCACCGGGCCTACTATTTCGGCCGCGAGATCGAGCGCTGGTCGGAGGAACGCGACGCACCGGTGATGCCGGGCATGCCGACCCATCACCGCAAGGACATGACGCTGGCGAACGGCCTACTGATCGCGGCCATGGCCCAGGGCCAGAACGTCGACAGGCTGGCGCACTGCATGCTGGAAGAGCATTGGCGCGACGACGCCGACCTCGCGGACGAGGAAACGCTCGCCCGCCTCTGCCGGTCGGTCGAGATCGCGCCCGAGCCGGTACTGGAGGCGGCGCTGTCGCCCGAGGTTCGGGCCCAGTACGATGCCAACACCGAGGAGGCGATCCGACGTTCGGTCTTCGGCTCGCCGACCTATTTCGTCGACGGCGACATGTTCTACGGCCAGGACCGCCTGGAGATGGTCGAGCGGGCGCTCCGCCGCGCCTACGCCGGTGAGTGGCCCAGGGCCGGCGACGGCCGCCGGACGGAACAAAGCTGACCGATCGCCCGGCGCGACCAAACGACAAGGACTCATCGCCCGTGCTACGGCGCTTTCTCTCGGCTTTCGTGCTAGTGGCCTGCGGCCTCGGCGCGATCTCGGCCAGCGCCACCGAGCGCTTCATCATCGTCGCCTCGACCACCTCGACCGAGAACTCCGGCCTCTTCGAGAAGGTGCTGCCGCGTTTCACCAAAGAGACCGGAATCGAGGTGCGCGTGGTCGCGGTCGGCACCGGCCAGGCGATACGGTTGGCGCGCAACGGCGATGCCGATGTGCTGTTCGTGCACCACAAGCCGTCCGAGGAGAAGTTCGTCGCCGACGGCCTTGGCGTGAAGCGTTTCGACGTGATGTACAACGACTTCGTCATCGTCGGCCCGGCAGATGATCCGGCAGCCGTCAAGGGCATGAGGTCGGCGCAGGCAGCCTTCGCCAGAATTGCCGCGGCCCGGTCGGTCTTCGCCAGCCGCGGCGACGACAGCGGCACCCACAAGGCCGAGCGGGCGCTCTGGGCCAAGTCCGGTGTCGATATCGACCACGCTGCCGGCAACTGGTATCGCGAGCTCGGCTCGGGCATGGGGGCGACGCTGAACACGGCCGGCGGCCTGTCGGCCTATACCTTGTCCGACCGCGGCAGCTGGCTGCCGTTCAAGAACAAGCAGGACCTCGTGTTGCTCGTCGAAGGCGACCCATGGCTCTTCAACCAGTACGGCGTGATCCTGGTGAGCCAGGCGAAACACCCCCACGTCAAGGCTGCCGAGGGACAAGCCTTCATCGATTGGCTGATCGGGCCCGAGGGACAAGGGGCCATCGCCGAGTTCAAGATCAACGGCCAGCAGCTTTTCTTTCCCAACGCGATGAAGGGCGGGCCGTCCTGAGGGGCCGAGGCTTTCACTCGCGCCCGTCCGGTCGAGGCGCGTCTACTTGTCGTGTTTCCTCAGTTTCTCTTTGGCCTTTTCGTGGCCCCCTGCCGCGGCCTTGCGCCACCAACGAATGGCTTCCCGGCGATCCCTTGCGACGCCGCGGCCCTCGTCGTACAGGCGCCCAAGGAAATACTGCGACTTGATGTTGCTTTGCTCGGCCGCCTTGCGGTACCAGCGAGCCGCTTGCTCAAGGTCCTTCTCGACGCCGCGTCCGACCCGGTAGCTTTGGCCCATGTTGAACTGCGCCAAGGCGTAGCCCTGCGCCGCCGCCCTGCGATACCAGTTGACCGCTTGCCCGTGGTCCTTTGGCACGCCCCAGCCTTTTTCGTACATGAAGCCGAGGTTGTTCCGTGCCACGGGATGTCCCTGTGCCGCCGCCTTGCGATACCAGCTGACCGCCGCCTCGTAGTTCTTTTCGACGCCGCGTCCCTTTCGATACATCCAGCCGAGGCTCTGCTGTGCGGTGGCGACGCCTCGTTCCGCGGCTTTGCGATACCAGCGAACGGCATCGGCATATTGCTTCGCGATCGCCAGGGCGCGACCGTATTGGGCGGCGAACCTAGGGGCGTCGGGAAAGGCGGCAACGGCACGCTTGCAGGCCCGCAAGGCGCGCTCGACGTCCATTTTCTTGGCCGAGACGCTTGGGGCCGACCGCTGCTCGTCATAGGGGCTCGCGGCGTATCTGTCGCAATCATGCAGCGGCGAGCTGGAACGCGGCAATGCGCGCGCAACGGGCTTTGGTGGCGTGGTGGCGGCCAGGCGTTTGCGCTTTGCCTCCGCCACGCGCCTCGTTTCCTCTTCGGCTGCCTCCCAGGCTGTTTTTCCCTGCAAGAGCGGCGCGTAGACGTAGGCCTCTCTACCGGCATGGTCGACGCGATACCACTCGGCGCGGGCGACCTTGCCGGTAACCCAAACCTCGGCACCCTGCCTCAGCGTCGCCACCTTCTCCGACGTCGTGGTGGGGCGCGAGCGGAGGTTGACGTTCCTGAGGGCGACGAAGGTCCCGACCACTTCCTCGACGGCGATCGCGGGCGATGGCGGGGCGACCATCGCCGTCGCGGCCTTGGCCGGCGCCGGCACGCCACCTGCCTTGAGCTTTCGGATCTTGATCCGGGCCAAGGCGGCGAAAGTCCCCTTGGGGAATTGCTCCAGATAGGCCTCGAACACGGCCGGGTCGGTGTCGTCCTTGATCGCCGCCCAGAACTCCAGCTCCATGCCTCGCCGGCCGCCCTCGGCACCCCCTGTGCCCGCTCCCGACGGCGGCGCGGCGACCACCAGGCCTTTCGGCACGAAAAGGAAATCACCGCCCTCGTGGCCGGCCTTGCGGATGTCCGAATACTGCGGCGTCTGGTCGGCGTTCAGCACCACCTTCTGGGTGACGCTCTTGGCCAGGGTCTGGCCGTCGAGGATGTCCGAGTTCTCTCTCAAAACGCCGAGGAAGGCGTTGGCGAAGACCGAGTGTCCGCCCGTTCCCTCGTCGACCACAGGCTCCAAGCCACCCGAGACGAGCGCCGTACGGGCCCGTTTCTCGGCCACCCGCCGCAGCCATGCGTCCTGTTCGCTGCCGGCTTTGGGCGCCGCGTTCGCTGAGCGGACCAGCGCGCCCGAGTAGCAGGAATCAGCGACGACCATGACGTGATGCGCGGTCATCCCCCGGAAGTGGCGGGTCAGGGTCTCGTTCGCGACCCACCGCGTGTCGTCCTCGGGCTCGGCGTCGACCGGCAGCCAGTAGCCGGTGCCGGTCGCCCTGTCGAGCTCGCCGTGGCCGGCGTAGTAGATCAGCAGCCGGTCTCTGTCGGTCAGGCTCGAGCGGAGCTTGTTGACGGCAGAGAGGATCTGATCGCGGCTGGCGTTGATCAGGAGCTCGACCTCGAAGCCATACTTGAGCCGCAGGATCTCGGCGACGGCGGCGGCATCGCTGACCGCGGTCTCGAGCGGGGTCAGGTGCTCGTACTTGTTGTTGCCGATGACGAGGGCGTGGTAGCGGCCGAAGTCGACCTCCGCTGCCCGGACAACACTGGAAGCGACGCACGCCAGTCCGAAAATCAAAACCGCCAGGAAGCGCATGGAGACCTCCAAGACGGCGATTGTAGCACGAGCGCCGCTCGTCCGCCTGCCTTCGCCATTCATTGGAATCGCAGCCCGAGCGTCGCCACGACCGTCTTCGTGCGGAACGGCGTTCCGCTAGCTAGAGCGCTCGCCATGGCTTCGGCATCAGCACCCAGCGGCCGTTGACATGGACCAGGCCGTCGAAGGCCATGCCAAGACGACTGGCAAAAGCGGGGAGTCCATGCGTACCATTCGACAGCATCCACGGGACAACCGGACAAATGAGGAGCCAGCACCATGTCGATAACGCGCCACGAGATCACCACCGGGGCCGCCCCGCGCATGAGCCGCTGCGTCGTCAAGGGCGATACGGTCTACGTGGCCGGTCTGACCGCCAGCGACGCCTCGGGCGACATCAAGAGCCAGACGCAGCAGATCCTCGACAAGATCGACGGCTACCTGGCAATGGCCGGGACCGACAAGTCAAAGCTGCTGCAGGCCAACCTATGGATCACCGACATGGACAACTTCGCCGGCATGAACGAGGTCTGGAACGCCTGGGTCGATCCTGAGAACCCGCCGGTGCGCGCCTGCGTCAAGGCTGGCTTGGCGCGGCCCGAGCTGCTGGTCGAGATCATGGTGACGGCGATGAAATAGCCGCCGGGCTCGTCCGGGCGCCGTCGAACCACAGGGGAGGGGCGATGTCACCGATGAAGAAGAATGCTGCGCAGGTCGCCGGCATGGTGATGCTGTTCATCGGCTTGGCGACGAGTGCCATCGGCTATTTCGAATGGCAGACCCACCAACAATACGCCGCCGAAGGCGTGCGGGTGGGGGCCGTCATCACCGGCAAGCAAAAGGAGCACGACGCCGAGGACGGCTGGTCCTATTGGTTCGAGTACAGCTTCGTCACCGAGGCCGAGAAGACGGTCGAGGGCTGGGAATACGTGGGAGAGGAAGAGTTCAATACGACCGAGGCCGGCACGCCGGTCCAAATCGTCTATCTGGCGTCGGCGCCCGAGGTGAATACCTACGCCAGCTACCTGGCGACCAAAGCCTACCTCTACTTGCTCGTCTTCGGCGGCGTCTTCCTCGTCGCCGGGCTCGGGCTCTTTCTGCTCGCCCGATTCCGGTGAGTATCGACACCCGGCAGATGGCGCGGGCGACGATCTTGCGGCGAGACGGATAATCGCGGTGATGAAGGCCCGAGGGCGCAGCCGGCCGGCGCGGCGGGTCGCGCTCACGGCTACTCTCTGGCTCATCGTGCTCTCGGGCGGCGGCCTCCTCGCCGCCCTGTCGATGGCGCCGGAGGCGATGGCGGACCGCCTGCCCCGGATCCGCGACGTCGTCGCGCTGGTGCGCATCTGCTTCCCCATCGCGGTCTATGTCGCGCTGGCGAGACTGATGCTGGCCCTGCAGGGAACGCGCAATCTCGCCGTCGCTCTGGCCCATGCCGGCGGCGCCATCGGCTATCTCGCGGGCCTCTTCTTCATCGTCGAAGCGATGGGCCGGCCGACCCCGCTCGGGCCGCGACCGCTCGACGCCCAGGCCAGCGTCGTCATCGGCATCATGCTCTTCGCCTCGATCACGGCGACCTTGGGCATGTTCGCCGGCTACACCGCCGCGGTCGCAATCCAGATCCTCGGACTCCTCCTGCGGCTCGGCCGCTACCTCGTCTCGCTGACCCGGCGCCCCGCGATCGATCCCGTCCGACATGCCTGCCGGTGCCGCGCGCGTTGAGGTCGGCGGCTTGCTCGACATCTTCGAATCAACAAGGTGACACCGCAGCCACCGGCCCCGAATATACTTGGATTGCGAGCCCGACATCACGACCGTCGCCGATTGCCGCGATCGAACGTATCGAGACGGAAATGACCCACGCCCTTAAGATGGCAATTATGCTGCTGCCCTTGGGCCTGATAATGGGTGTCGCCGGCCTGAAGGGCATGCGGGAACATGATCGTTTTCTCACCGAAGGCGTCTGGACGCAGGCCGTCGTCATCGACAAGAGAACCGAGCGAGACATCCTGGGCGAGTGGACCAACGTCATAGAATACCGATACTACGCGGGGGACGACTGGATGCAGATGGTCGACGACTGGGACGACAGCGAAAATCGTCACCTCGCGTCCACGCCTGTCGGCGCCTCCGTAGACATCGTCTACCTGGTATCGGAGCCCGAGTGGCACAGGTTCGAGAGCCGAATGAAGGACGATGATTCATGGATCTTGCTTGCTCTCGGCCCTGTCGCGTTCTTGGCAGGGTTCGTGTATTTGTTGTGGTGGGCATTCCGAGAGAACTGACGTTGCCTCCCAGTCTTCATTCCCGCGAAAGTGGGAATCCAGAGCAACGTGAAAATCATATGCATTCACAGTGACTTACCGGATGCCCGCATCCGCGGACATGACATCGGCAGTGTTCGTCGTCAAACTTGGATGGACGGTCGATGTCCTCGGGGCGGCTCTCTAACCCAGGGCGTCCTGCCAGCCGGCGAGCACCTCGCGCGCCTCTTCGACGATGTCGCGGACGACCTCGCCGGCCGGCTTGACGGCATCGATCAAGCCCGAGCCCTGACCCGCCGCCAGGACGCCGTTCTCGACGTCGCCCTCGATCCGGCCGCGGATCGATGCCGGGCCGCCGACCTCGATCATCTGGTGGGGATAGGGCTTGATCTCGCCTTCCCGGCCTTCCCACGAGCGGGTGAAGTCGTTGCGGATCATCCGGTTGGGCTTGCCCGAATGGGCCCGGCTGACGACGGTGCCGTCCTCGTCGATCTCGACGATCTTCTGCTTGTAGTTGATGTGGCCGCGGGCCTCGTCGGTGGCGATGAAGCGGGTCCCCATCCAGACCCCGACGGCGCCGAGCGCGAGTGCGGCCATCAGGCCACGGCCGTTGACGAGGCCGCCGGCGGCGAGCACGGGAAGATCGACGCTGTCAACGACACGGGGCACCAACGACAGGGTGCCGATGCGGCCGACATGGCCGCCGCCCTCATGACCGGAGGCGATGACGACGTCGACGCCCGAGGCTGCTACCGCCTTGGCCTGGCGCGAGGTGCCGACGAGCGACATCACCGTCATGCCCTTGGCATGCGCGTCCGCAATGATCTCGCCGGGGTTGCCGAGGCCCGAGACCAGCACCGGCACATCCTCGTCGAAGGTGACCTCGATATGCTCGCGGACCTGCTGGGTATAGCCGCTACTGGCCGCGTCCTGGCCCTCGACCCGGGCGAACAGGATGTCGACGCCAAAGGGCCGGTCGGTCTCGCCGCGGACGATACGGATCTCCTCGCGCAACTGCTCCGCCGTCATGTAGGCCGCACCGATCACGCCCAGACCGCCGGCCTCCGACGCGGCGGCGGCGAGCTTGCCGTAGGCGACTTGATACATCCCCGCCTGGCAGATCGGGTACTTGATCCCGAGCATCCGGCAGAGAGGGTTCTTCTCGAAGAGGGCTTCCAGGCTCACGTCGACCTCCTGACCGCTGGCGGAAATAGCCATGCCCGGAAAGCGTAGCACATCGGCAGGCGCCTTCCAGAAGGCCGACGCCGACCCTAGCGACGACAACCATTCCGGAAGGTGCTAATCCCGGCAAAGAAACGACCGCCCCAACGAGCGGTCGTTTCCCTGTCCTAAAGGCCGTGTGTGACGGGTTAGGCTATACGCAGCTCGCGCACCGCGGTCAGCCTGGCGACGAGGCCATTGCTCTCGAGCGACTTCAAGCCCCTCACACCGAGATAGGTGACGACGGGCTCGAAAGCGACGATCGCAAGGTACGAGCCGGCAAACGACGCCCAGGCCGAAAGCGGCGTGGCAACATCGCCGACCACCAACCAGAACCCGACCATGCCCGTTACGCCGCCGTAGTACATGGCATCCAGCTTGACGATCCGCGCCCAGGACAGCCGCTTTTGGACCGACGGATCGAAGAAGTGCCGGCCGGCAATGTAGTGGACGGATATGAGCGGCAGCATGAGCGACAGGCTGTTGACGCCCAGATGGTAGAGATCGCCCGGGTCGAAGACGAGACCTTGGAACAGCAGACCAATCGCAAAGCCGAGCAGCGTCGGCGTGAAGCCCAAGGTCAGGTACATCGCCATCGCACCCACGAAGTGAAGCTCCGAGGGGCCGACGGGCATATGGAAGCTCTGCATGAAGAGGGAGAAGAACCCGGCAGCCAAAAGGCTTTTCAAGAGAACTGCCGGTTGGCGCAAGAATTCCTTGATCTGCTCCTTGCAACCCCACGCGAAAACGCCGATGGCGCCGGCATTCGCAATAGCGACTTTCGCCGGAGCGACGAATCCAGGTTCTATGTGCATGTGTATCTCCTTTCGCACCCACCGTGCATTTCAGTCGTCAAAGCCGTCTGACGACAGGTTGATCAAACGTGCGGGCAGGTTTCCTGACTCGCGGATCGTCGCCGGATTTCCGCCTTCCCAGACCTGGGTCCAGTGGCATCGTGGAAGCGGCTACCGCTCACAGTTGCGGGGGCAGTCACGGATCAGGCCCTGATTGGGTCGTCCCTTCCGTGTTCCCTTTTACTCCTACAGGCTTTGCCTGCGTGGAACCCGTACGCCGAGGATGTTCGGTGATTCCGCTTCTGGAGACAAGCCTGCCTCCGATAGGGCCATTCGGTCAGGCTCAGACGGATGACGGCACCAAGTCATGTGCCGTTCCGATGGTGGTAGCGCGAGCTTGTGCCGGTGCCTCGACAGAGGCCCGCGCCCCGTTCTCCTGGGCGACGACATCGGCGTGGCCGTGACCTTGCGGGCGCCGAATGGTAAATGGTGTGCGACCTTTTGTCCGAACCGCGGCGACGGCGCGAAGTGATATAGCAGGGCGATGCTCTTGAGGTTGTTGTTTGGAAATTTCGCGGCGGGCCGATTCGCCACCGGCGTGCGCGTGCGGCCGCCGAGACAACCCTCATCCCGGCTCGGCCGGCGCGCCGTCGCGCTGATCGCCACCCTGTCGCTTTGCCTCAATGCACTGCTGCCAAGCATGGTGGCGGCGATGGTGGCCGGCACTGGCTTTCCGGTCGTCATCTGCACCCCGAACGGCTACGAGACCATTCGCCTGGACGAAAGTGGCACGCCGCAGCCATCGCCACAGCAGCACGAAGGAGCCGCTTGCACGCTTTGCGTCGGCTGCGGCCAGCACGTCGGGTCGCCGTCGTGCGTCAGCGTCGTCGCACCGGTCGAGGCGCGAAACGCCGTTCAACCCCGGATCGCGTCAGGTCGCCGTTTCACCGTCTGGCACAGCAGCTACGCGCGCGGCCCACCCCATCTCGCATGATCCAACCGAAAGGGCGGCGTTCACCCTGAGCGCCGCCGCACCTATCGGCATCATTCGAGGCATCCAAAGATGAGAACATTGCTCACGACCGGCGCGTTGGCGCTGGCGATTTCCACTGCCGTGCCCGCATCCGCGGCGGAGTACAAAGTCGGCGAGATCACCGTTACCGACCCCTGGGCCCGCGCCAGCGCCGGCCCGGCGCGCAACGGCGGCGCCTATCTGACCATCAAGAGCGGCGGCGCCGGCGACAGGCTGACCAGGGTCGACAGCGGCGTCGCCAAGCGAACCGAGCTGCATAACCACATCAACGACGGCGGCGTGATGAAGATGCGCCCGGTCGACGGCATCGACGTGCCGGCCGGCGGCATGGCCATGTTGAAGCCGGGTGGCTATCACGTCATGTTGATGAAGTTGAAGCAGCCCCTGAAGCAGGGCGAGAGCTTTCCCATGACTTTGCACTTCACCAAGGCCGGCAAGGTCGAGGTCGAGGTCGAGATCAAGGCCGTCGGCGCGATGGGCCCCGGCAAGGGCCAAGGCCATGGCGGCCACGGTAAGATGAAGATGAAGAACTAGTGTGGTGGAATTGAAGTTCCTCCGATCATCGGGGCAAGCGCAGTGAGGAACTTCAAATCCGTAAACCACACTAAAACCAAAGAGTCGCTAGTGTCCTTATCGAATCGGAAGTTCGTCGAGCGCTTGCCACAAATGCTGCGAACTTCCGATTCGGGACACTAGCTGCAACGCCCACGACCGCGCCCGAGCACGCCGTCGGATGCCGCGGGGCATGAGGTTCCGCTCGTACCCCGTTCCGGCATTCGACGGCCTTCGGGCTGGGCAAACGCGCCCATTGTGACCAGGAACCGTCGTATGTCCGACGACGCAAGTCCGAGACCCGGTGCTGCCGAGACGCCGGCGATCGCGCGCAACAACCACACCCGACGGAACGTCGTACTTCTGGCCGCCGGACTGGCGCTGTCGATGTCGGGCGGCAGCCTGGTCATGACCGTCACGGCGCTGACCGGGACGATGCTGGCGCCAAGGCCGGAATTAGCGACGCTGCCGCTGACCGTACAGTTCATCCTGACCATGGCGGCGACGATCCCGGCGTCGATGTTCATGCGCCGCTTCGGGCGCCGCATCGGCTTTTCTGTCGGCCAGTTGATCGGGGTGATCGGCGCCCTGGTGTCTTGCTATGCGATCTTCGTGCTGGACTTCTGGCTGTTCGCCGTCGGCGGCGGCCTGATCGGCGCACACAACGCCTTTTGGCAGTACTACCGGTTCGCGGCCGCCGATACGGCCAGCGCCGACTACAAGAGCCGGGCGATCTCGTATGTGATGGCGGGCGGCGTCGCGGCGGCGGTCCTGGGACCGGAGCTGGCGAAGCACAGCCGCGACCTGTTCGAGCCAATCTTGTTCGCCGGCTCTTACGCGGTTCTAGGCCTGCTCTGCCTTCTCACCGTCGCCCTGCTGCAGTTCATCCGTATTCCCGATCTGACGGTGGAGGAACGCAAGCACAGCGGCCGCCCGCTGCGGGTGATCGCGCGTCAGCCCGTCTTCATCATCGCGGTCTTGTCGGCGATGCTGGGCTACGCAGTCATGTCCCTGGTCATGACCGCCACGCCCCTGGCCATGGTGGCCTGCGGCCACGACTTCGCCGACACCGCCCTGGTCATCCAGTGGCACGTGCTGGGGATGACCGTGCCGAGCTTCTTCACCGGCCATCTGGTCCGCCGGTTCGGTGCACTGACGATCATCAAGGCCGGGGCCTTGCTCAACCTCGGCACCGTCGTCGTCGGACTCAGCGGTATCGACGTCACCGAATTCTTCCTGGCGCTACTGCTGCTCGGCGTGGGCTGGAATTTCATGTTCGTCGGCGGCACGACATTGCTGACGGACGCCTATACCCCGACCGAACGGAACAAGGTGCAAGCGCTGAACGATTTCCTGGTTTTCGGCCTGGTCTCCGTGGCGAGCCTGGCCGCCGGTGCGATACAGAACCTGCTCGGTTGGCAAGCGATCAACTTGACCGTGATCGCCCCGATGCTGATCGCCTTCCTCGCGGCGTTGTGGTTGCGGCGCTTCAATAGGCAAAACCGAGCCGCCGCGTGACCCGACCGTAAACATGTCTGGCGGAGATCCATATCTCGATGAACGGCATCGCAAGCGTGGTTCTTGGCGGCGGCGCGACAAGCGACAATGGGCGGGATACGGACAGCGAGCCAATTAGACTATTGAAGGCTCTTGCTCGCGCTCTCGGGCCAGCCACTCCTCGCGCAGAATCCCGAAGCAGACGAGGTCCCGGTACTCTCCGTCCGGCCCGATCTCCTGATCGCGCAGTATGCTCTCGCAGGTGTAGCCGAGCGCCTTGTTGTTGAAGATCGACGGAATGTTTCTGCCGTAAACGTAGCTCGCGACCTTGTGCAACTCACAGCTTCGAAAGAGGAAGTCGAGAATCGCTGCCCGCATCTCGATGGCATGGCGGCCGCCCCAATAGGACCGGTCGCCGATGACCGAGTTCGTCTTGGCCCTGCGGTGCCGCTTGCTCACGCTGACGTGGGTAAAGCCGATGATAGTCGGCACCCCTTTCGGAAAGACCCCGAAGAGAAAACGGTTCCTGTTGTTGGTATTGCGGATCGCGGCCTCGGCTTGCCGGACCGTCGCCGGCGGCCGGTCGAGGTAGCGTCCGATCTCGGGGTCCTGGAACCAGGCAGCAATATCGCCGGCACACTCTATCGGCGGCGGCGTCAGATAGCTGAGCCGCGCCGATTCCAGCCGCACGGGCTTTGCCGTCTCTCGGCCCTTTCGGCTGCTCTTGACCGTCGCCTTCGCCATGAGAGCTATCTCGCCGAACATTCCCCGAATGCGAATGGGTTCGGAGCGTCAGCGTAGCGATTTGGGCGCAGGCCGGCAAATTCGACACTGCTAGGACGCGACGCGACGCCCAGTCCGTGGTACGGCTCGGCGCCGGCGGTCGGTCTCGCCGCGGTCTACTTGGCGCGGCGAAACCGCCCTAAGCGCTCGTGCAGGAAACTCTCGCAGTCCTGCAGCATCTCCATCGGCTCGGCGTCCTGCCACCGCCGGGGCGCCTCGTTGGCGAAGGCGACCGACAGCCGGCTCTCGCGGATCTTGTTGGCCAACATCTCCGAGACCTGGCGGCCGTCTTTCCGCGTCAGCCCTTGCAGGCGGTCGACCTGCATCATCAGGGCATCGTCGAGCGAGCGGGCGAGCTCGGCCGCCTCGGTACCCTCGCGCATGGCGCGCACCGTGCGGACGCAAAACTCGCCCGCGACGGCGGAGACGAACAAGACCTCCAGACTGTCGGCCTGCGGCCCCGGCAGCAGCGTCTGCTGTTTCTCGACGACCGCCATCAGGCCTTCCACCGACTTCTGCAGGTTCTCGTAGCGCGCGGTCTCGCGCGGGTACATGAAGAAGAGGTAGTAGAGAACCAGGAAGACGGCGAGGCCGAAGGTGCCGATGAGCTGCACCGCGACGGCCCATTGCTTCGGCAAGCCGGCGATGCCCACCTTGGCCTGGTCACTGTCCGTCTGGTCGTTCATGGCGCACCTGCTTCCACTCGACCAGGCACCCCACCGCACTTATGTCATCTGATGCCGGACGCCGCCAGGGCTTTGCGGCCCCTCGTCTTCAGGCCGGGGTGCCGTAGCCGCCGCCGCCGCAGCTTTCGACCAGGACCATGTCGCCCTCGTGAACGGTCAGGTTGGCCTTGCCCGGCAGCTCTTCGCGTTCGCCGTCGGCGCGCTCGACCGTGACGCGGAAGGGCTCGCCGGCCTCGCCGCCTTCGAGGCCGTAGGGCGGCACGACACGGCGCTCGAACACGGTCGTCAGCGTCATCTCCGGTGCCAGGATGCGATAGGCTCGGGCCAGGCCGTCGCCACCCCGGTGCGCCCCGGTGCCGCCCGAGCCCCGGCGCAAGGACTGCTCCTCGACCCGGATCGCGTATTCGGCCTCGACCACCTCGGCCGGCGTATTGGCAGTGTTCACGAGATGAACACGGACGCAGGGCATGCCGTCGCGGTCGATCCGCGCCCCCTCGCCGCCGCCGTGCAACTCGAAGAAGACCCGGTAGACGCCGTCCTGGTTGCGCCCGGCCAGGATCAGGCCGCCCGCGGTGGTCGGCCCGCCGGCGGTGAGCCGCTCGGGCAGGGTGTCGGCGAAGGCCCGCATGATGGCGTCGACGATCCGCTGCGAGGTCTCGTGGTTGCCGCCGACCACCGGCCGCTCCGGCCCCGGGTCCAGAAGCGAGCCCGGCCGGGTGAGAATCGTGAGCGGCTTGTAGCAGCCGCCATTGGGCTGGATGTCCGGCGCCGCGAAGGCCTTGATGGCGTAAAAGACCGCGGCCGAGGCGACGTAGGGCGTCGTGTTGAGATAGCTGTCGACGGCATCGTCGGAGCGGCTGAAGTCGAAACTCGCGGTATCGCCGGCGATCTCGATGTCGACGCGCACGCCGGCCGGGCCACCATCGGGGCCGCCATCGTCGATGAAGTCCTCGCCGGCGTAGTGCCCGTCCGGGATGCTCAGAATCGCTTCCCGCATGCCGGCTTCGGAGAGCTCGTGCAGGCGCCGCATGGCGGCCGCCACGGTCTCAGGCCCGTGCTCGGCGCAGAGTTCCAGGATTCGCCGGTCGGCGGCGCGGGTGCCCGCCATCTGCGCCATGATGTCGCCCTCGCGCTCCTCGGGCGCGCGGACGTTGGCGAGCAGGAAATCGAGCTTCTCGCGGTCCGGGCCGTCGGCGGTGAAGAAGCGGACCGGCGGGATGCGCAGGCCCTCCTGCCAGGTGTCTCGGGCCTGGGCGAAATAGCTGCCGGGCCAGGCGCCACCGATATCGGGCCAGTGCGCCAGGCTGACGGCGAAGGCGAAGAGCCGGCCTTCGGCGAAGACCGGCCGAAGGGCCTTGACGTCCGGCAGGTGGTTACCGCCGACGCTCGGCAGGTTCAGGACCCAGACGTCGCCCGGCGCCAGCCGCTCCGCCGGCACCAGCTTCAAGAACGCCTTCACCGTCTGCGCCATGACGCCCATGTGGATCGGGATGTCGTGGCCCTGTGCGATCAGCTCGCCCTCGGCATCGGTCAGTGCGGAGGACATGTCGCCGGCCTCGCGCAGAAGCGGCGAGCGGGCAGAGCGCATCACCGTCAGCGTCAGCTCCTCGGCCGCCGCGGTCAGGCCGTGACGGATCACCTCGACGGTGAAGGGATCGAGGGTCATGCGCCCACCTCCTGCATGAATAGATTGTCATGGCCGTCGCGCCGCGCCTGCCAACCCGGCGGCACGACGATGGTCGACCAGTCGTCCTCGATGATCGCCGGCCCGGAGAGGGGCGCGTCGACGGCGACGTCGTCGCGGACGTAGCGAGGTGTCGGCACCGCCTCACCGGCGTCGAACCAGCAGGGATCGGTCGCGAAGGGCTCGGAGCGGCCGGTTCCGGGCCGCGCCTGGGGTGCCAGCGCCGAGGGCAGCGACGCCTTGACGCGAAGCCCCTGCAGGCGCCATGGCTCGTCCATGGCGAAACCGTAGAGCCGTTCATGCACGCGGGCGAACTCGGCATCGATGGCGGCGATCTCCAGCGGCGCTTCGAAACCGACCTCGACCGCATAGTTCTGCGCCTGGTAGCGGACCATGGCGACGTGCTCGACGACGATGTCCTTTTCGCTGTAGCCGCGGGCCAGCAGCGGCGCCGTCACCGCGCCGACGAGCTCGCCCCGGATCGCCTCGAACCGGCCAGCGTCCCAGTCGTCCCGGGCCATGCGAAGGGTCTGTTGCTGGGTATAACTGACGTCCGCCAGCAGGCAGCCAAGGGCGGAGAAACCGCTGGAGACCTGCGGGACAACCACTTGCCCGATGCCGAACTCGCGCGCCAAGCCGGCGGCGTGCATCGGCCCGGCGCCGCCGAAGGCGAGCAAGGCGCAACGCCGGCCGTCGATGCCGCGCTCGACGGTGACGCGCCGCAGGGCCCGAGCCATGGTGGCGTTGGCGATGCGAAGGACCCCGAAGGCCAGCTCCGGCACCGAGACCTTCAGCTCGTCCGCCATCGGCTTCAGGGCCGCGACGGCGAGGCCAGGGTCGAGGGCAATGCTGCCACCGAGCTTCTTCCTGGGGTTCAGGTAGCCGAGGGCGACGTTGGCATCCGTCACCGTCGGCTCGGTGCCGCCCTGGCCATAGCAGGCGGGCCCCGGGCCGGCGCCGGCGCTGTCCGGCCCGACGGCGAGGCCGCCCGCACCCAGACGCACGATCGAGCCGCCGCCGGCGCCGATCGAGTGCACGTCGACCATCGGCTGGCGCAAGGGTCGGCCGGCGATCAGCCGGTCGTCGGTGATCTCGGCCTGGCCGTCGATCACGAGACAGACGTCGGTCGTCGTGCCGCCCATGTCGAAGCTGAGGACCCGGTCCTGCCCCAAGAACTCGGCCATGCGCGCGGCGCCGGCGACGCCCGCCGCCGGGCCCGACAGCGCCATCACCAAAGGCCGCTCGCGCACCGCCTCGGGCGAGGCCATGCCGCCGGCGGAATGGAAGATGTGCAGGCCGCCGTCGAGCGGCACCTTGGCCTGCAGCTCGTCCAGATAGTCGACGGTGATCGGCATCACCGCGGCATTGAGTACCGTCGCGGCGGTGCGCTCGAACTCGCGCGCTTCCGGGTTGATCCGATGCGAGAGTGAAACGTGCGGCACGATCTGGCGCAGCCGGTCGCCGGCCAGCCGCTCGTGCGCCGGGTTGGCGTAGGCGTGCAGCAGCGAGACCGCCGCGCTTTCGACGCCGCTCGCCTCGACAGCCTCTATGGCGGCGCGGAGCGAGTCCTCCGACAGCTCGGTCAGCACGTTGCCGTCGTGATCGAGGCGCTCGGTCAGCGAAAAGCGCCGCTCTTGCGGCACCAGGGCCGGCATCTTCGGCAACACGTCCAGGCGGTAGAGGTCGCGGCGGCTCTGCCGGCCGATGTCCAGCGTGTCGGCGAAGCCCTCGGTCGCGATTAGAGCGACGGGCGGCAGGCGGTCCTCGACGATTGCGTTGGTGACCCGCGTCGTGCCGTGCACGAGATCGGCGATGCCATCGACGCCTACGTCGATAGCGGCCAGCGCGGCGGCAATGGCGCCGACGGGGTCGTCAGGCGCGCTCGGCACCTTGGCGGCGCGGACCTCGCCGCTGTCGCCATTCATGCCCACGATATCGGTGAAGGTGCCGCCGATATCGATGCCCACTTGCCAAACGCGTTCCATCACAACTCCTCACGCCTCGAACAAAATCCGCTCAGACCCGCATTCGCCGGCCCTCGGGATCGTGGAAGGGCGCGAGCGAGAGCGCGGCCCGGAACCGCTCGAGTGCCATTTCGATCTCGAAGCCGCCCCGGTCGATCATCGCTTCGGCGCTCTCGGACCCAATGGAAATGTAGCCGATCGCGACGCCGCAGCCGAGCGTGTGACCAAATGCCGCGGAGCGGACCTGACCGACGATGCGGCCCTCCTGCAGGATCGCCTCGTCACCGAGGGGGTGGACCGAGTCGTCCATGATTCGGAGGTGCACCAAGCGCTTTTCGATGCCGGCCTCACGCTGGCGCAGAAGCGCGTCGCGGCCGAGGAAGGGTATCGGCTTGTCCCACGCGACGGCGAAGCCGAGCCCGGCCTCCAAGGGCGTGTCGTCGGGCGTCACGTCAGGGCCCCAGGCGCGGTAGCCCTTCTCCAGGCGCAGCGACGTCAGGGCGTAGATGCCGGCGTTCCGGAGGCCATGTTCGGCGCCCGCCGCGATCAGCCGGTCGTAGACGCCCGCCGCCGTCTCGGGCGGCGAATAGAGCTCCCAGCCGAGCTCGCCGACATAGGAGAGCCTGGCCGCCCGAACGGTTGCCGGGCCGATGGCGATCTCGCGGTGGCTGTATGGCGAGAAACCGGCGAGGCTGAGATCGGCGTCACTCACCGAGGCCAAGATGTCGCGCGAATTCGGCCCGGTCAGGGCCAGGACGGCGAGGCCGGCGGTGACGTCGGTGATCGCGACCCGCTCAGCCTCGCCGATATGGCGGCGGAGCCAGGCGGCGTCGCGAATTCCCTGCCCGCTGCCGGTGACCAACATGTAGCGGTCCTCGGCCAGCCGGAAGACAGTGAGGTCGCTCTCATAGCCGCCGCGCGCGTTCAATAGGCCGGTATAGACGATACGCCCCGGCGGCACGGCCATGTCGTTCGCCGCCATCCGCCCGAGGAAGGCTTCCGCGTCGGGGCCCTCCACCAGCAGCTTGGCGAAGGATGACTGGTCGAACAGCGCCACCGCCTCTCGCGCCGCCCGGCATTCGCTGGCCACCGCGTCGTGCCAGGCCGGCCGACCGAAGCGAAGCGGCACCGTCGCAGCCTCGTCCGGGCCGGCGAACCAGAGCGGCCGTTCCCAGCCGGCGCGGACGCCAAAGCGGGCCCCGGCCGCGGCCAGCCGGTCGTGCAAGGGCCCGAGGCGCAAGCCACGGCCGGTCTCCGGCTCCAGTCCCGGATAGGCGATCGCGTAGTGCCGGCACAGTTCTTCCGGGATCCGCGCCGCCAGGAATGCCGGGTTGGCGTGGGCGGGGGCGAAGCGGCGGATGTCGACAGGCCAGAGGTCGAGGTTGGGCTCGCCGGCGACGATCCATTCGGCGAGCGCCCGGCCGGCGCCACCGGCGCTGGTGACGCCCATGGAGTTCATGCCGCAGCCGACGAAGAATCCGGCGACCTCGGGCGCCTCGCCTAAGAGAAAGCCGCCGTCGGGGGTGAAGCTCTCGGGTCCATTCAAGAGCATCTTGACCTCGGCCGTCTCCAGCACGGGCAGGCGGTGGAGCGCCAGCTGCATCATCGGCTCGAAGTGGTCCCAGTCCTCGTCCAGAAGCTCGAAGGCAAAGTCCTGCGGCAGCTTCTCCAACGGCAGGCCCTTGGCGTTCGGCTCGAAGCAGCCGACCAGCAGGCCGCCGACCTCGTCGCGCATGTAGAGGTGGCTGTCGTGGTCGCCGAGCGGCGGCAGATGGCCGTCGATGCCGGGAAGCGGCTTGGTTAGGATGTAGAAGTGCTCGCAGGCGTAGAGCGGCACCGAGACGCCGGCCATCGCGCCCACCCGATTGCCCCAGAGCCCGGCGCAGTTGACGACGGCCTCGCAGGCGATGTCGCCGCGGCTCGTACGGACGCCGGTGACCCGGCCTCGGACGACGTCGATGCCGACGACCTCGGTCTCCTCGAAGACGTGGGCGCCGCGGGTTCGGGCGCCCTTGACCAGGGCGGCGCAGAGGTCGCTGGGGCTGACCCGGCCGTCGTCCGGCAGGTAGAGGGCGCCCAGCACGTCGTCGGTCCGCAGGAGCGGCCAGAGTCGCTTCACTTCGTCCGGCCCGATCACCTCGGCCTCGATGCCGTAGATGCGGGCGAGCGTCGCCTGGCGCTTCAGGTGGGTCAGGCGGTCGGGCGTCGTCGCCAACGACATGCCGCCCGTCTTCAGCCAGCCGGTGGCTTGCCCCGTCTCCGCCTCGAGGCGAGCGTAGAGGCGGGCCGAGTAGTCGATCAGCTGCGTCAGGTTGGCGCCGGCGCGCAGGCGGCGGACGTGGCCCGCCGAATGCCAGGTGGTGCCGGAGGTCAGCCGGTGCCGCTCCAGCAAGATCGCGTCGTCGATGCCGAGCTCGGCCAAGTGATAGAGGGTCGAGCAACCCATGGCGCCGCCGCCGATGACGACGATCCGGGCTTGGGTCGGGAGTTCGGTCACCTGTCGATCCTTCAGTCGCGCTGGTCGTGCGGTCTATAGTGCGGCGAAGAAGCGGCGCCGGGCAACGCCGGACGCCCGCGAGACAAGGGAGGAGCGCCCATGCGCGGCATCGTGGTCTGCCCGCAACCCCGGGCCGCCGACGTCGGCGCGGACGTGCTGGGCCGCGGCGGCACCGCCTTCGACGCCGCCGTCGCAACGGCTTTCGCGCAAATGGTCGTCGATCCCTTCATGTGCGGCATCGGCGGCATGGGGACGCTGCTCTGGCATGACGGCGCCGGCGGGACCCAGGGCATGGTCGACTTCCACACCCGCGCCGGCGCCCGCGTGACGCCGGACATGTGGGCCGGGGCGGCCGCCGGCCGGGCCGAGATCAGCGGCTATAGCCTCTTCGACGACTTCCGCAGCGAGCTCGGCTACACGGCAATCATGACGCCGGGCACGGTCGCCGGCCTGCATGCTTTCCACGGCCAGAAGGGCAAGATGGACTGGGCCGACCTCTTGGCACCGGCGGCCAGGATGGCACGCGAGGGCTGGACGCTGACCGGCTACGTCCGCAATTTCTGGGCCATGACACCGGTGCTCGGCATGCCCGAGGGCAAGCGGCGCCTTAGCACCACGCCCGCTTGCGCCGCGATCTACCTGCAGTCCGACGGCAGCTTGCCCGAAGTGGGCACGCTGATCCGCAATCCCGACATGGCCGACACGATCGAGGCGATCGCTGACGGCGGGGCGGAGAGCTTCTATCGCGGCCCCTTGGCGGCACGAATATCGGCCGACCTGGCGGCGAACGGCGCCTTCGTCACGGCGCAAGACCTCACCACCTACGAGGCCCGGCGGCCGGCGCCGGTCCGGGGCTGCTACCGCGGCTACGAGGTGGTCTCGAACCCGCCGCCCGGCAGCGGCTGCTGCCTCGTGCAGATGCTGCAGGCTCTGGAACACTTCGATTTGGGCGCGATGGGGCCAGGCTCGACCGACTATCTCGACACGCTCGCCCGCGTGATGGGGCACTGCCATGCCGACCGCAACCGCTACTTGGCGGACCCGGAGTTCGCCGACGTCCCAGTCGACCGCTTCCTGAGCCTCGAGCGGGCGGCGGAGATCGCCGGGCGGGTCCGCGACCGAGAGCCGCCGGAAGCGAGCGAGCCGCAGGCGGACGCCGGCACGACGCACCTCTCGGTCGCAGATGCCGCCGGCAACGCGGTCTCGCTGACGCACACGCTCGGCACCGGCTCGGGCGTCGTCACGCCGGGCCTCGGCTTCGTCTACAACAACTCCATGAAGCTCGCCGACACCCGGCCCGGCCGCATCAATTCGATGGCACCCGGTAAGGCCCGGACCACCGGCATGGTGCCGACCATGCTAATGCGCGACGGCAAACCTGAAGTTGTCGTCGGCGCCCAAGGCGGCAGCGTCATCATCTCCGCCGTCCTGCAAAGCATCGTCAACATGGCGGATTTCGCCATGTCGCCGGCGGAGGCCGTCGCCGCGCCGCGCATCCATTGCGAATCCGGGCCGATCCACGCCGAGGCCCGCATCGAGGGTGCCGTGGTGGCGGGGCTGGAAGCACTCGGCCACGAGGTCCGCTGGTCGGCGTTGAGCTACGATCCCGTCATGGCCAAGGCCCACGCGGTGCGTATCGGCCAGGACGACTGGCAGGGCGGCGCCGACCCCCGCCACGGCGGCGGCGTCGCTTTCTCCCGCGCGTGAGCCATCGGATTCCCGACGGCGCCGCCGGTGCGGTTCCTACGGACGGTTCACCTGGCGCTGCATTGCGCCTATTAGGAAAACGGGCATATAATGATTCAAACTCGCGAATTCGTTGAAATGGTGAAGGCGCCGTCGGCATCGTCGACGACTCGGCCAGCTCTTGAGAAAGAGGTCATGAGGAGCACCACTTCAACCAGCGGAGAAGACGGTTGCTGCGGCGCTGTCACGCTCGGTGCCGCACGCGGCACGCCATCCGCCCGGCCGAGACGCGATGGCGTCGGATCCATAGCGGGCCTGTGCCACCCAGCAGCCGCCATTGTCTTGATTCTCCTTCTCGTCGGCTGCACCGGCCGAGGCGCGGGCTTGATGGTTCCGCTCGACGACACGGAGGCGGCAAGCGAAACCTACCTCGTGCTCGGCTTCGGGGTCGTCACCGTGACCAAGCCGGAGCTTCAAGACGCGGTGCGCGCCAGCAGCGTGACGGCGGTCGGCCTCACCGTCACCAACGCGCCGGGCCTTTCCATGGGCCTGGGCTATACCGAGAGTCAGGTGGTCCAAGTGCACGAAGGGGCAGAGGATGTCCGTGTTGAGATGTCGGCGCGCGCGGGCGAGCCGATCCGGGTCGATGCCAAGCGCGCGCTGTTGAAGCCACGCAAGCAGGAAAGGGAATGACGGCCATGACAGGGGGGATGCAACATGGATGGGCGGCGAGGCGGCTGGCGTTCGTGGCCGTCGTATCGGCAGCGGCACTCGGCGGCTGCTCCGAGAACAAAGATCACTACGTGATCGCCGCCACCGGCACGGCGATTGGTCTGGACATCAGCCAGAATCCGGCGACGCAGACACCACAGGCGAAGCTCGGCTACCACCGCGGCGAGCTCGCCATCGTGCCGACCGATCGGGGTACCGGCAGCGACGGAACGGGCGCCGGGGCCGAGAAATCGGCTGATGTCCTGATGGAGATCTACTTCGGCACCGGATTGTCGACCACGGGCGGTTCGACGATCTACCAACGACTCGCCGTCGGTAAGGACGCCGTATCTCAGCCGGGCGCCGGCGTCATGTTTGCGAAGGGTCCGACCGGACAGCTGGACGCGAATGCCGAACGGGCGCTCATGGCGGCGAGGGGCATTCCGGCACCGACGATCAATATCCTCAAGACGAAACTAGATATCGGCGACATCTACAGCGCGTGTGTAGCCGCCGGCAAGAAGGACGATTTCGAGGACGCGGTCAAAATAGTGCATACCGCCGGCTATCTGGACTTCCAGACGAAAGCGACGTCGCCGAAGACCGTCACAAAGGTTCTGGAGAATGTGAAGAAGCTGGGCTGTTAGGTGCACCGAGGGGAACAGGACATGACCGCATTTGTGCAGAGAATAGACCTAAACGACACCGATCCCGACGAACTGGAGGAGCACATCGTCCTCATGTGCAGGCAAATGCAGCGACCGCCGGCAGAGGCGAAATTGGCGGGGGCCGTCGAGGTGCAAGGACAGCTCCTGATGATATTCCAGAACGATCAAGTGGATTAGGCCCGCCAGGCTCTCCCCATAGCCGCAGTGTTCAACCCGCCCCGGCCTCGCGGGCGCCGAGGCCGATGGCGCCGTCGACCGCCAGCGCCCGGATCTGGTCCTTGGAATAGCCGAGGCCGCCCAGGACCTCGGCGCTGTGCTCGCCGATATGGGGGGTCAGGTAGCGCGGATCATCGGCCTGGGCGGGGCCGAAGCCGGGCAGCCGGGGGAAGGGCAGGCGGCCGATGCCGGCCACTTCCAGCCAGCTGACGGCCTCCGTCTCCTTCACCTGCGGGGCCTCGAAATAGTCGCCGTAGTCGTGCACCGGAGCGTTCAGCACGTCGGCCGCGTTCAACGCCGCCGCGATGTCGGCCACGGTCCAATTCCGCACCGCCTCGCGCAGCATCCCCATCAGCACCGCCTCGTTCTCGTAGCGGGCCGGCACGGTGGCGAAACGCGGGTCACTCGCCAACTCCGGCAGCCCCAAGACCTCGCAGAGGGCGGCGAAGTGGTTGTCGCGGCGGCCGTTGATGTTGATGTAGCCGTCCTCGGCCTCGAACATGGCGACCGGCACGCCAAGCCGCTGGTCGCCGCCGCCGCCGAGCGCGTGCTCGATCATCTTCGCCGACTGGAAGGCACCGACCGCCTCCATCAGGCTGGTCTCGATATGGGCGCCGAGGCCCTTGGCGGCGCGGCGGTAGAGGGCCGGCGCGATCGCCTGGAAGGCGTAGAGGCCGGTCATGATGTCGATCGCCAGGATGCCGATCCGTTGCGGCAGGCCCTCGCCGTCGCGGTTGATCGCCATCAGGCCGGAGTAGGCCTGCATCACCGAGTCGGTTGCCGGCAGGGACGCGCTCGGCCCCTTCTGGCCAAAGCCCGTCAGCGAGAGGTAGACGACACTCGGATTCGTTTGGGTGACCCTCGCGTGGTCGAGGCCGAGGCGCTCGATGACGCCGGGGCGGTAGTTCTGCAGGATGACATCGGCCTCTTCCGCCAGGCGCATCGCGATATCGGTCCCGGCCGGCGCCTTGAGATCGAGGGCCAGGCTCTTCTTGCCGCGGTTGAAGGCGAGGCTGTAGGCGCATTGGTCGCCATAGCGCTGGCCGATGGCGCGGCCCCAATCGCCGTCGAGCGGCTCCAGCTTGACCACATCCGCACCGTGCCGCGCCAGCAGCATGCCGCAATGCGGCCCCGCGACCCCTTGGGAGAGGTCGAGCACCTTCAGGCCCGCATAGGCGGGATCGTCGTCCAGGCTGGTCACGCTTCAGCCCTCGTCGTCCAGGCGGTAGACGCGGTGCGCCGTGTCGTGGAAGAGCCGCGCCTTCTCGTCCGCCGAGTAGTCGGCCGCGAGGCGCTTGAACGAGTTCCAAAGCACATTGTAGCTGCAGCTCACCATGTCGACGGGGAAGTTGCTCTCGAACATGCAGCGGTCGACACCGAAGACCTCGATCGTGTGCTCGTAGTAGGCCCGGGTCGCCTGCATCAATTCCTCGCTCGTCGGCGGTCGCGGCGCTTCGTGCCAGCCGAAGCCGTTCAGTTCCATATTGATGCCGCCGAGCTTGGCGACGACGTTCTGGCAAGTCGCGAGCTCGGCGATGTCGCGCTGCCAGTTCGGGAAGATCTCCGCCTGCTTGCCGGCATAGGGGCCGATGCCGAGCGGACCGCCGAAATGGTTCAGGATGATGGTGGTATCTGGGAAGGCACGGGCGAGGTCGGTCAGGTCGGGGATCTGCGGGTGGTAGCACCAACCCTCGAAGCTGAGGTTCCGGGGCGCCAGCTCGGCGAATCCCTCGCGAAAATCGGCATCGAGGAAATGGTGTTGCTTCGGATCGCCGCGGCCGTTCGGTATCTCGTCGCTGGCATCCCACGTGCCCTGGTTGCGGATGCCGCGAAAACGCCCGCCGCCGACGGCGATATGGGCGTCGAGCACGTCACCGACAGCGGCACCGAGCTTGAGGTTGGCGCTGCCGACGATGCCTGCGGCGACGCGGGCCTCGCCGTAGAGGCCGGAAGCGCTCATCGCCGCGACGCCGTTGACGAACTCGGTCTCGCCGACGACCCGCATGGCCTCGGGCCCTGCCGCCTTGTACATCGCCAGGCACTCGATGAAGACGGTCTGGACGACGTTGTGGCCGGCATTCAGGTCGGCCTGGATGTCGTCCATGAGATAGCGGTGCGCCACGCGTTCGTGGCGGAACTCCCAGAGGTGGTGGTGCGGATCCACGATCGGCAGCTCCGGCTCCAGCGTCGCCTCCTGGGTCAGATCCAGCCAGTCCTGGTTGGTCGTTGTCATCTCGCGTGCTCTCCCTATGTTGGGGTCCAGCAACCTCGGCCCGGGCCTCGATAGTAAGGAAGGACACCAGTCATGTATATCAACGGCAACTGGGCGACGGCGCCCGCCAACGCCAGCTTCGAGGTCCTGAACCCGGCGACCGGCTCGGTGATCGAGAGCGTCGCCGACGGTGGTGCCGAAGCGGCGGCGGCGGCGATCGACGCGGCGGCCGAGGCCTTCCCCGCCTGGCGCGCGACCACCGCCTACCAGCGGGCCGAATTCCTGATGCGGGCGCACGCCCTGATGCTGGAGCGCCAGGAGGCGCTGGCCCGCACCATGACGGAAGAGCAGGGCAAGCCGCTCCGCGCCGCCCGTACCGAGGTCCGCTACGCAGCCGATTTCCTGTCGTGGTTCGCCGAGGAAGCAAAGCGCGTCTACGGCGAGATCATTCCCTCGGCGCGTGCCGACCAACGTTTCCTCGTGCTGCACCAGCCGGTCGGCGTCGTGGCCGCGATCACGCCCTGGAACTACCCAATCTCGATGATCACGCGGAAGCTGGGGCCGGCACTGGCAGCCGGCTGCACCGTCGTGCTGAAGCCGGCCGAGGCGACGCCGCTGACGGCGATCGAGACCTTCAAGCTGTTCGAGGACGCCGGCCTGCCGCCGGGCGTCGTCAACCTGGTGACGGCGGCCGACCCGAAGCCGATCGGCGAGGCGTTCACTACCCACCCCAAGGTGGCCAAGCTCACCTTCACCGGCTCCACCGCCGTCGGCAAGATGCTTGCCGGCCGGGCGGCGGCCAACATGAAGCGGGTCTCCTGCGAGCTCGGCGGCCACGCCCCCTTTATCGTGCTGGCCGATGCCGACCCGGTGCATGCCGCCAAGGGGCTGCAGCTCGTCAAGTTCCTGAACACGGGACAAGCCTGCATCAGTCCGAACCGGATCTACGTCCACCGCGGCATTCTCGACGATTTCCTGGAGACGCTCGTAGGCCGGGTCGCCAAGATGAAGGCCGGCAGCGGCTTCGAGGAGGGTGTCAGCATCGGCCCGCTCGTGAACGAGGCGGCGGTCCACAAGGTCCAGAACCAGGTCCGGGATGCCGTCGATCAGGGCGCCGAGGTGTGCTGCGGTGGCAAGCGGCTCGTCGAAGGCGGCCTCGGCAAGGGTCACTTCTTCGCGCCCACGGTGCTGAACGACGTCACGCCCGAGATGCTGATCTACCGCGAGGAGACCTTCGGGCCCGTCGCCGCCGTGGTGCCGTTCGAGGACGAGGACGAGGTGCTGACGCTCGCCAACGACACTCACTACGGCCTTGCCGCCTACGTCTATACCCAGAGTCTGGCCAAGGCGATGCGCCTCTTCGAAGGCCTGGAGTTCGGCATCGTCGGCATCAACGACATCAACCCCGCCTCCGCCGCCGCCCCCTTCGGCGGCATGAAGGACAGCGGCATCGGCCGCGAGGGCAGCGCCGAGGGCATTCACGAATACCTGGAGACCAAGACCGGCGGCTTCTCGATTTGACCGGCTACCGCGGACTTGTCGACTCTGGCCTTGACCCCGTAGCCTAGGGCGTTCCGGTGCTGGCCAGCCGCCGCCGGCGGTGATCGGCCACGCGGGACATCCGTTGACCGCCAGTTTTCGAGGAATGACCACCATGCAGCCATCGCCAGAGAAGCAGCGGGAAATGCTGCGCCTGATGCAGACCATTCGCCGGTTCGAGGAGCGCGCCTCGGACGATTTTCACGAGGGCGCCATCTATGGCGTCGTGCACTGCTATATCGGCGAGGAGGCGGTGGCGGTCGGCGTCTGCGGGGCGCTCAACCGCGAGGACCAGATCATCAGCACGCACCGGGGCCACGGCCACTGCATCGCCAAGGGCGCCGATTTGAACCGGATGATGGCCGAGCTCTACGGCCGCGAGGACGGCTACTGCAAGGGCAAGGGCGGCTCGATGCACATCGCCGACTTCGACATCGGCATGCTGGGCGCCAACGGCATCGTCGCCGGCGGCTTCTCCATCGTCACTGGGGCGGGCCTGGCGGCCCAGCTCGAGGGCGAGGGCCGCGTCGCGGTCTGCTTCTTCGGCGACGGTGCGTCCAACGCCGGGCCGTTTCACGAATCGATCAACATCGCTGCCGCCTGGAAGCTGCCGGTGATCTACGTCTGCGAGAACAATCTCTGGGCCGTCAACACGCCCGCCGCCAATTCCGTCTCGGTCCCCGACGTCGCCATGCGGGCGCCGGGCTACGGCATTCCGGGCGAGGTCGTCGACGGCAACGACGTGCTGGCCGTCTACGAGGCGACGGCCACCGCGGTCGCGCGGGCCCGCGCCGGCGAGGGGCCGAGCCTGATCGAGTGCAAGACCTATCGCTGGCGCCGCCATACCGAACGGGTCGGCCAGGCCGACCGGCGGCCACCCGAAGAAGTCGAGGAATGGATGCAGAACGATCCGGTGGCCCGCCTGGTCGAGCACCTGAAGGCGCAGCAAGGGCAGCTCAGCGACGACGAATGGCAGGCCATGGACGAAGAAATCTTGGCAGAGATCGAGGCCTCGGTCGCCTTCGCCGAGGCGAGCCCGTTTCCGGCCCTGGACGCGGCGCTCGACGACGTTTTTGCCGACTGAAGCGAGGTACCGACGATGCGACAGATCAGCTACGCCGCGGCCGGGATGGAAGCCCTCGCCGAAGAGATGCGGCGCGATCCGACGACCTTCCACCTCTCCACCGAATCGCCCCTGAACCTGCTCGAGGAGTTCGGGCCCGAGCGCATCCGGGCGACGCCCATCGCCGAGGGCGCGCTGACCGGCATCGCCGTCGGTGCCGCCGGCTCGGGCTTCCGGCCGATCGTCAACTGGAGCATGGTCACCTTCACCTTCGTCGCCATGGACCAGATCGTCAATCAGGCGGCGAAGATCCACTACATGTTCGGCGGCCAGGCCAAGTTCCCGATCCTCTTCCGCACCTCGGTCGGCGGCGGCACCCGGCGTGCCGCGCAGCACTCGCAAAGCCCCTACTCGATGTTCATGCACCTGGCCGGCCTGAAGATGATCCTGCCGTCGACGCCCTACGACATGAAGGGGCTGTTGAAGACCTGTATCCGCGACGACAACCCCGTCATCTCCTTCGAGGCCGACCGGTTGATGGAGCTGGAGGGCGAGGTGCCGGAGGACGAGTACACCATCCCGCTAGGGCAGGCCGACATCAAGCGCGAGGGCTCGGACGTCACCGTGGTGGCGCTCGCCTGGCTGGTGCACGAGGCCCTGGCCGCGGCCGAGACGCTGGCCGCCGAGGGCATCTCGGTCGAGGTCGTCGACCCGCGCACGCTGGTGCCCATGGACACCGAGACCATTCGCGCCTCGGTCCAGAAGACCGGCCGCCTGGTGGTCGCCGACGAGGCCGGCCCGACCGCCGGCGCCTCGGCCGAGATCGCGGCACTCGTCACCGAGGACCGGGACACCTTTGCCAGCCTGAAGGCGCCGGTGAAGCGGGTCTGCGCCCTGCAAGTGCCGATCCCCTATAGCCCGGCGCTGGAGGACCACGTCTTCCCCGACCGCAACAAGATCGCCGCCGGCGTCCGCGAGGTCTTGAACGGCTGAGGGCGAGGTGCCGCCCTGTTGCTCATGTCATGGGGCTGATCTGTTACCCATGTATCCGGTTTGGACCGACTTCCCCCTCTCCCACTCGAAGGGGGAGAGGGCTGGGGTGAGGGGTGAGCTACCGAAACACGATCATTGCCGGCCCCAGGCACCCCCCTCACCCAACCTCTCCCCCCGGCGCGGGGGAGAGGAGGTTTCGCGGTCGCGCCGACTTGAAGATCGATCGGAATGCTCGCCCTTGTCAGTCGAGGCAGGTCGCCACCGCGTCGACCAGGCGCTTGGCGTAGGGGCTCATGCCCGGACCGGGGGCGAGCCGGTTGGGTGTGAAGCCGAAGCCGAGCCGCCGGTCCGGGTCGGCGAAGCCGAGCGCGCCGCCGATCCCGGTGTGGCCGAAGGCACGTGGGTTGCCGCTCAAGGGCGCGTAGTCGTTGGCGAGGCGGAAGCCCCGCGCCATCCGGCTATCGAGGCCGAGGGCGTCGGCGCCCCGCCAACGCTCGGTGATCGCGGTTTCGAGCATTGCCTCGCTCAGGAGCCGACCGTCGTTCATCGCCAGAAAACCGAAGAGGCCGGCGACGCCGCGAGCAGTGCCATGGCAATTGAAGGCCGGCATCACGGCGGCGCGGAAGGCGGGGCTGTTGAAAGTCTCCTCGCCCGGCCCCAGCGGCAGCGACGACCAGCAGCGGCCGATCAGGGTCTCAGGATCGGTGATCGCCGTCATCAGCGGGTCGCCATCGGTCCAGACGATCTCGGCGCAACGCGCCTGCGCGCCCGCGTCGAGGCCGAAGGCGAGGTCCAGGTCGAACGGCAAGGCGATCTCGTCGGCGACGGCGCGGGCCAGCGTCTTGCCCGAGGCCCGGCGCACGATCTCGCCGACCAGATGGCCATAGGTGAAGGTGTGATAGCAGCCGGTGCTGCCGGGCGACCAGAGCGGCGCTTGCCCCTCGATCGCCCCGATCATCGCGTCCCAATCATAAGCGCTGCCGCGCGGCGCGTCGAAGACGCCGGGCACGCCGGCGAAATGCGAGACGACATGGTCGATGGTCGTCGCTTCCTTGCCGGCCTGGGCGTATTCGGGCCAATAGTCGGCGACGGCGTCGTCGAGGGAGAGCTCGCCTCGGTCGACGAGCGCCAACAGCGGCAGGGCGGCGATCGGCTTGCCGACCGAGAAGATGCAGGCCGCGGTGTCGTGGGACCACGGTGCAGTCCGGGCGGCGTCGCGGTGGCCGCCCCAAAGATCGACCACCGGCTGGCCTTCGATCGTGACCGCGACCGCCTCGCCGATCTCGGCCGCGTCGGCCAGATTGGCCGCCAACGCATCGGCGACGGCGTCGAACTCCGGCTCGCAATGGCCGTGAACATTCGTCAGGCTGGACATCTTTCCACTACCCTCGACCAACTGTGGCGAACTTCAAGACATGAGCATGCCGCCGCAGATGTTGTATGCCTGACCGGTGATCATCCGGGCCGCATCACTGGCGAGATAGACCGCCATCGGGGCGATGTCCTCGGGCTCGAGCCGGCCGCCGATCGGCGTCAGGCCGGCCTCGTGCTCGTCCAGCGGCCGGCCCAGGCGCTCAGCGTCGTAGGCGACCCGAATGTCGTTCATCGCCGTCTTCACCGGCCCCGGGCAGATCGCGTTGACGGTAATACCGTCGGCCGCGACCTCCAGTGCCAAAGTCCGCGTCAAGCCCAGGAGGCCGTGCTTGCTGGCGGCATAGGCGGCGCCATGCACGCTGCCGGTGCGGCTGTTGATCGAGGCGATGTTGATGATCCGGCCCCAGCCCTTCTCCACCATGCCGGCGAGCACGCCCTTGGAGAGGAGATAGGGCGCGGTGAGATTGATCTGCAGGCTCAGGTCCCAGAAGATGTCGTCGAAGTCGATCACGGGGCGCGGATCGGCACTGCTGCCGAGGCCGGCATTGTTGACCAGTATGTCGACCAGGCCGAAGCGTTTCGTCGCCGCCGCCAGCAGCCGCTCCGGCGCCGCCGGATCGGCGAGGTCGGTCGGCACCGCCGCGGCGCTGCCGCCGGCTTGGCTGATCTCGTCGACGAGCGCGTCGAGCTCGTCGGTCGAGCGCGCCGCCACGGCCACCTTGGCACCCTCGGCGGCGAGGGCGACCGCAATGGCGCGACCGATGCCGCGGCCGGCGCCGGTGACCACGGCGACCCGATTGTCCAACTCAGCCATCGATCTCTCCTTCACGAACCGGACTTGGCGCCGCCGCCCTCGCGGGCGATGCCGCCCTGCACGACGAAGGTGGCAACGACGATGATCAAGACGCCCGGCAGGGTTGCAAGTGTCGGCAGCCCCTTGCCCAGGAGCCACTCGACCGCCACGACCAGCGCCGGGTTCAGGTAACCATAGCTCATCACGCGGGTGGGGCCGAGATGGAGCGTCGCGTGCTGCTGGATGAAGAAGCTGATGATGGTGGTGAAGACCGCCAGATAGGCAATGCCGGCGAAGACCTCGAGATCGATCGAGCCCCAGTCGGTCTCGAAGATCGCCCAGTTGTTGACCAGCAAGAGCCAGAAAGTTCCGGTCACCAGGGTCCAGAAGGCCATTACCGCGGCGGGCTCGTCCCGGTGCAGGCGACGGACCAGCGGCGTGTAGAGCCCCATGGCGAAAAGGCCGCCGATGAAGATCAGGTCGCCGACGTTCAAGTCGAGGCCGAGCAGGCGATCGAGATCGCCGCGGAACACCACCCACACCGCACCGACGCCGCCCAGCACCAGCGCCACCAGGCGGTAGCGGCCGAGCCGCTCGCCGACCAGCAGCGCCGAGTAGAGGGCGGCGATCGCCGGCAGCAGGGTATAGAGGGCGCCCGTGTTCAGGGCGCTCGTCCAGCGCAGGGCCTCGAACATGCTCCAGAAAAAGGTGACGACGCAGGCGCCGATCGCCGCATAGCCGGCCAGCGCCTTGGGCGTCGGCAGGCGGAGCCCGTGCCGCCAGGCGACGAAAGGCAGGAACAAGAGCGACGCCAGGGCGAAACGCAGCAGCGTCAGCATTTCGGGCTCGAGACCGTGCGTGATCGCGGCCCCGACGGTGAACGAGGTCGCCACCAGGCAGCGCCCCAGGATCACTTGGGCGTGGACCCGCGCCAAGGCCGGTGGCCGCCCTCCCTTGCCGACGTGTAGCTCCGTCATGGCGCCAAGCATCGACGATCGGCTGGCGATAATCCATGGCCGGGAGTAGGTTTTGTGAAAGGTGCAGCGAACCTGAACGAGGGAGAGCGACGATGGCGCAACGCGACTGGGTCCTGGAACACATCCGGAAGTACCGCGAGAGCGACGGCGAGGAGGGTCACATCTGGGCCGGCGTCGACGGCAAGCAGAACCTGCCCTGCCTACTGTTGACCACCACCGGCCAGAAAAGCGGCGAAGCGCGAACGACGGCGCTGATCTACGGCCGCGACGGCGACGCTTGTGTCATCGTCGCCTCGCGCGGCGGCACGCCCACCCACCCCCTCTGGTACCGGAACCTGGTCGCCAACCCGGAGGTCGACCTGCAAGTCGGCGCCGACAAGTTCAAGGCCCGGGCGCGGACCGCCGAGGGCGAGGAGCGGGCCCGGCTCTGGCGCCTGATGGCGGAGATCTTCCCGACCTACGACGACTACCGCGAGAAGGCCAAGGCGACCCGCGAGATCCCCGTCGTGGTGCTGGAACGGATCTGAGGGAGCGTGAAATGGCAATGATTGAAGAGAAGATCGAGAATATGGGGCTCTATCTGCCCGAGCCCTTGAAGGTTCCGGCTGGCCTTACCCTTCCGTTCGAGTTCGTCGTGGTGCGCGGCAACACGGTCTATATTGCCGGACATGCGCCCCAAGAACCCGATGGCTCGATTTCCGAACCACTCGGCAAGGTCGGCGCGGATCTCACCGTGGAGCAAGGCTATGAGATGGCAAGGAAGGTCGCCTTGTCGATGCTCGGCGACCTCAAGCGCGAGTTGGGAGATCTGGATCGCATTTCAGGATGGTGCCATGCCCTGGGCATGGTCAATGTCGCGCCGGGATTTGCTTCGACGACGCCGGTCATCAACGGCTTCTCCGAACTGATCCTGGAGCTCTTCGGACCGGACAAGGGCGCTCACGCCCGCTCGGCGGTCGGGGTCGCGGTCCTGCCGCTCGACATTTCGGTCGAGATCGAGGCGGTGTTGCAGATCGCCGGATAGGTCATCGCTCATGTCCATGTTTCGCGAAGCGCTCGGCAACTTGGGCTATGTGCTTCCGCCCTGTGCGACGAGTGTCGGGCGTTATGCCGGCCATCGTGTGGCGGGCGACCAATTCTGGTGTGTTCAGGGCCCGTTGATCGGGGACGATCTCGCCCACCAGGGCATCGTCGGGGACGACCTCACGCTCGAAGACGCCAAAGCCGCATCACGCCAAGTAGCCCTCAACATCCTGGCGCAGCTCGATCACGCCTGTGCGGGCGACATGGATCGCGTGGTGGCGATCATCCGACTTGGTGGCTACATCAATTCGGCGGTCGGCTTCACCAAGCATTCGGAAGTGATGAATGTCGCTTCCGATATCTTCCTCGACCTTTTCGGTGACCGTGGACAGCATGCACGCTTCGTAACCGGCTGCTCTTCCATGCCATACAATCTATCCGTCGAAATCGAAGCCGTGGCACTGCTCGATCAGCGCGACCGTCGGTGACGGTCCGTGGCAACGTCCGGATCGGGAGCGTTGTCCCTACGGGCCTCGCCACCACCGAACAAGCCCAAATCGCCAGGCAGATGCGGACGAAGGCCGGGTCACTCGAAGCCGTATTCGGCCCAGCGCTTCTCCACTAGGGCCAAGTCCTCCGGGTCGGGCAAGACGCTCGCCGGGTAGCGCTGGCCGTCGTAGGACTCCTCGGGGTCGAAATCGAGGTTGATGGTGGCGTCGATCAGCACCCGGCACCACTTGCCGGTGCCGAACTTCTGGGTGTCGCGGTGGCGCAGCCGGGTGCTGGGGTCCAGCGCCGAGCCGAAGGTCGAGGGGAAGAAGACGATGTCGTCCTCGGCCGCGTTGACCCGGTAGGCGAAGGCCCAGTCGAGGGCGCCGTAGTCGCGGATGTCGATGTCCTCGTCCACCACCCAGATGTTCTTGTAGCGGACATGCGCCGCGTTCGAGCCCCAGATCGCAGCGGCGGCTTGCTTCGCCTGGCCGCGGTAGGTCTGGTGCATTTGGATCATCAGCGTGGTGCCGTTGTTGGCTGCGGGACAGTGGACGTCGGTGATGCCGGGCACGCCGGCGCTATCCAGCACGTTCCAGGCGACGCCGGCCCGCTGCACCGAGCTCATGACGCTGTTCTCGTTCAGCATCTTCGGCATCGTGCCTTCCAGCGTGCCGCGCATGATGGGGTCGTTGCGATGGGTGATGCAGGTGACGCGCGTGGTGTGCTTCAGCCCCTGCTCGCCGCCGAAATAGCCGGTGTATTCGCCGAACGGCCCCTCCGGCTCGAAGGTCGCAGGGTCAGAGGAGATGTAGCCCTCGATCACGATCTCGGCGTCGGCCGGCACCATCAAATCGACGGTCTCGCACTTGACGAGCTCCACCGGCGCGCCACGGATGGCGCCCATGACGTCATATTCCGAGACCCCGGTCGGCACCGGTGCCGAGGCGGCGAAGCCGAGCGAGGGCTCCCAGCCGTAGACGAAGGCGACCGGCATCTCGGTCTTCTGCTTCTCGTGCTGGGTGAAGTGCAGGCCCCAGTGCTGCGGCCGCCAGATCAGCACCGGAATGGTGTTCTTCTGGCCGATCATGCCGCGGTAGATGCCGACGTTGAAGACGCCGGTCGTCGGGTCCTTGGTGACGGTGCCCTGGAAGGTGTTGATGTAGCGGCCGCCATCCTTCTTGTGCCAGCGCGGAATTGGGAACTCCAGTAAGTCGATGTCGTCGCCCGTGACGATGTTCTCCTTCACCGGCCCGGTCGCCACCACCACCGGCTCGATGCGGGAGGCGAGCGCCTCGCGGCAGGCCAGCACGATGTCGCGCACCGAGGCGTCGGCGGCCAAGCCGAACATCTTCGCCACCCGGCTGTAGTTCGAAAGGCCGCCGGTGAAGAGCTTGCTGCAGCGTCCGTCCTGGTAGCCGGTGATGTTCTTGAACAGAAGCGCCGGGCCGTCGCCGTTGCCGAATGCTTTTCGGGTCACGGTGCCGAGCTCGCGGTCCCAGTGCACTTCGGCCTCGACCTCGTGCAACTCGCCCGCTTGCTTCAAGGCGTCGATCCAGCCGCGCAGGCCATTGAATTTCATTGCGTCTCACTCCCTCGTTGGAATCTCAAAAGCTGGGCCATTTCAGGGTCACGACCTTGTCGAGGTCGAGCTTGTCGCCGATCCGACGCGCCGCCTCGGGCACGGCCGCGAAGATCGCTTCCTCGTCGATCCTGGTGAGCCGGCCATCCTCGACCACGACCTCGCCGTCGACCAGGACGGTCGCGACCGAGCTGCCTGTGGCGCTGTAGACCAGGTTGGAGACCGGGTTGTAGAGCGGCTGCCATTCGGGCCGCCTCGTGTCGAAGAGCACCAGGTCGGCCCGCTTGCCGACCTCGACGCTGCCGATCTCGTCCGCCATCCGCGCGCCCCGCGCACCGTTGATCGTCGCCATTTCCAGGGCCGTCTCCGGCGGCATCACCCGGGGGTTGACGCGCACCTCCTTGTAGCCACCGGCGACCAACAGCATCTCCTGCACCATGTCGACGACGCCGGAGCTGGCGTGGTCCGAGCCGAGCGAGACGTTCACGCCCAGCGCCATCAGCTCCGGCAGCTTGCCCATGACGATATTGCCATAGCCGTTGTGGAGGCTGGACGAGGGTGCCGCCACCAGGGTCGGCCGCCGCTCGGCCAGAAGCGCCACCTCATGCGGCTCCAGCCAGCCGGAGTGCACCAGCAGCATGCGCTCGTCCAAGACGCCCAGGCTCTCCAGGCGCTCGATCTCCGGCTTGCCGCACGCCGCGACCGAGGCGTCGTGGGTCGAATAGCTGAAGCAGGCGTGCGTCTGCAGCAGGCAATCGTGTTTCTCCGCCAGCTCCCGGAGGCCGAGGATCAATTCGTCGGAGGCGTTGTTGAGGCCGCGAAAGCAGGCGCTGGCCCTGACTCGGTCCAATTGCCCGGCACCGTAACTCTCCAACACCGCTTCGGCACCGGCGAGCGCCGCCTCGGTGGTCTCAATCATCGCGTCGGGCAACAGCCCCATCACCGATTTGGTGCGGTCGAAGGTGCTGCGCGAGGCGACGAGGCGAATGCCGGTCGCCGCCACCGCCTCCACCGTCGCCTTGGGGTGGTAGTTGCCGGGATCGATGAAGCAGGTGACGCCGTGGCGCAACAGCTCCATCGCCGCCAGCGAGGCGCTCAAGGAGACCTCCTCGGCCGACAGCACGCCCTCGTAGGGGTACATCCGCTCGAAGAGAAAGGCCTGGGCGTTGACCTCGTCGGCGAGGCCGCGCGAGAGCTGGAAGGAGGCGTGCAGGTGGTTGTCGACGAGGCCGGGTGTGGCCACCCGGTCGCGGCCCGACGTCACCGCCGCCGCCTGCCATTCGGCCTCGATCTCGGCCGATTTGGCCACGGCGGCGAAGGCGCCGTCCTTGATGGCGACCGCCCCGTCGCGAATCACCCGGCGCCCGGCATCGACGGTAACGAGCCAGTCGATGCCGGTGATCAGATGGTCGGCCTCGCGTCGCGTCGCTCCGTTACTCATTCCTCGTTCCCTTCGACGACCTCGGCCACGGCACGCAGGATGCCCCGATAGCCGGTGCAGCGGCAGAGGTGGCCCGAGACCACGTCCAGGACCTCGTCCTCCTTCGGCACCGGGTTGCGCTCCAGAAGGTCGTGCAGGCTGATCAGGATCCCCGGCGTGCAGAAGCCGCATTGCAGGGCGTGGTGGCGGCGAAAGGCTGCTTGCAGCCGGTCGAGCCCTTCCGCACCATCGCCCAGGCCCTCCACCGTCTCCAGGCGGGCGCCGTCAGCCTGCTGCGCCAGCGTCAGGCAGGATCGGACGACGACGCCGTCGAGGCGCACGGTGCAGGCGCCGCAAACCCCCTGCTCGCAGCCGACATGGGTGCCGGTGGCACCGAGCTCCTGGCGCAGGAAGTCAGAGAGCAGCATGCGCGGCTCGGCATAGCCGGTGGCCGGGCGACCATTGAGCTCGACCGTGATGCGGTGGCGTTGATCGCGGCTCAAGGTCGGCATGTCCGGGCCTCCTCGATCGTGCGGCGGCCCAAGCGGCGCACCAGCTCGCGCCGGTAGCGCGCGGTGGCATGGATGTCGTCGGCAGCGCCCAGATCCCAGGCGACGGCGTTCAGGGCCACGTCCAGGTCGTTACCGTCCGGCAGCACCCGAACTGCCGGCCGGTCGGCGACGCCGCCGATGGCGATGCGCGATCCGTCACCTGTGACCTCGGCGGCGATCGCCACGATCGCGAAATCGCCGTGCCGGCGCGTCATCTCGGTGAACGCATAGCCGGCATCGGCGCGGGCGAGCGGGAAGCGGACCGCGGAAACGATTTCGTCCGCGGCCCGTGCCGTCGTCAGCATGCCGGTCTGGAAGTCACCGGCGGGGAGCCGGCGCATGCCTCCTTCCGAGCGCAACACCACCTCGCCGGCCAAAAGGGCGAGGCAGAGCGGCAACTCGGAGCTGGGGTCGGCATGCGCGATCGAGCCGCAGACGGTGCCACGGCCCCGGGTCTGGGTGTGGCCGACATGGGGCAGGAGCTTGGCCAACAGCGGCACCTTCGCCGCCAGCTCGGGCCAGCGGGCGAGCTCGGCCTGGGTCGTCGCCGCGCCGACCTCCAGCATGCCGCCGTCCTCGCGGATGTAGGCGAGCGCTTCGAGGTGCGAGATGTCGATCAGGATCGCCGGCTCGACGAGGCGGAGGTTCAACATGGCGATCAGCGACTGACCGCCGGCCAGAACCCGCGCCTCCTCGCCACCCCGCGACAGCGCCGCCAAGGCCTCGTCCAGCGAGGCGGCGCGCAGGTAGTCGAAAGGCGCCGGCTTCACGGCCGCACCCCGAGCCAGGCCAGGAGTTCTGCCCACCATGACTTCTTCGCAGGTGCCCGCACGCCCTCGATCTGGGCCGTCAAACGCTCGAAGAACTGCGCCACCAAGAGCCTGGCCGCGCCGTCGAGCATGCGGCTACCGACCGCCGCGACCTTGCCGCTGATCGCGACGGTGTAGTCGTATTCGAGCCGGGTGCCCTCGGCGACCGGCGCCAGGCGGACATGGCCGCCGCCGCGGGACGCGCCGAGCGGCCCGTCCAAGCCGCCCGACAGCACCGCCGCGCGTGGCGGGTCGAGCTCGGAGAGGCGGACCCGAGCCTCGAAGCGGCCCCGCACCGGGCCGGCGCCGAGCGAGACGGTGGCCCGGTAATCGTTGTCGCCCACCTTGTCGAGCCGCCGGCAGCCGGGGATGACCTTGGCCAGGGCGTCGGGATCGAGCAGCGTCTCCCAGACCTTCTCAGGGCTTGCCGGGACCACCGTCTCGCCGGCGCCGGTGAGCGCGGTTCCGGCGGGGAGATCGGCGGCGATCGGCTTTTCGGTCTCCGCCGGCGGTGGCGGCTCCGCCCCGTAGATCAGCTCGGAGACCTTGGCCGGCGTCAGCGGCAGGGTCAGGCTCGCCACGCCCAGCGCGTCCGCCACCGCGTTGGCGATGCAGACCGGTGTCGACATGCAGTTGCCCTCGGCCAGGCCCTTGGCGCCCAAGGGCGTGAAGGGCGACGGCGTCTCCCGATGCAGAACGACAGGCACCGCGACCTCGGAAGCGGTCGGCACGAGATAGTCGGAGAAGGTGCCGGTGAGAAAGCCGCCGTCCTCGCCGTAGACGAACTCCTCGTAGAGCGCGGCACCGAGGCCTTGCGCGAACGAGCCCAGGATCTGGCCCTCGGCGATCAGCGGGTTCAGCAACCTGCCGGAGTCGTGCATGGTGACGTAGTGGTCGAGCCGGACCTCGCCGGTGTCCGGGTCGACCTCGACTCCGCAGTAATCGAAGACGAAGCCGTAGGTGAGCGAGGTGTTGATCCGATCGTCCTCGGTCGTGGCGTCGATCTCCGGCGGCGACCAGACGCCGGTCTCGCGCAGGCCATGCTCCAGCCCCTCGGGCAGGGTGCCGGGCGCCCAGTGGGCCGCACCGGCGACGCGGTGGAAACGCAGCGCGTTGTCCGGGTTGTCGACAGCGAAGATCTTGCCCTCGGCGAAATCGATGGCGTCGGCCGGCACGTTCAAAAGCGGTGCCGCGATCCGGGCGAGCTTGTCGCGGACCTTGGCCGCGGCCAGCTTCGCCGCCACCGCGGTCCCCGGCGTGAAGCGGCAGGAATAGGAGCCGGCGGCGATCGACCAGGGGTCCTTGGCCGTGTCGTGGTCGAGTGCCGCCTTGATGTCCTGGGGCCTGAGCCCCAGCTCGTCGGCGACGATCTGGGCCAGCACCGTGGCGTGGCCCTGGCCCTGCGGTGTCGTGTCGGCGGTGAGCGACACGGCACCCAGGGCATCGACGTTGACGGTCGCCATGGAGACCGCACCGTCCTTGGGCCCGGCCTTCTGGCGCTCGTCGGCGGTCAGGATGGTCGCCAGATAGCCGAGGTTCGACATCCCCGGCTCGACGACGGCGGCGTAGCCGATGCCGTAAAGGCGACCTTCGGCGCGGGCCTCGTCGCGACACCGCTCCAGCGCCGCGAGGCCACCCTGCGCCACCGCCTCGTCGACCGCCCCTGCATAGTCGCCTGAATCGTAGAGCCCGCCGCCCGCCGCCCGATAAGGGAACTTGTCCGCCGGGACCAGGTTGCGGCGAATGACCTCCAGCGGTTCCAACTCCAATTCCACGGCGATGCGCTGCATCAGCCGCTCCAGGGCGTAATAGAGCTGCGGGCCGCCGAAGCCCCTGACTAGCCCCGCCGGCATCTTGTTGGTCATCACCAGGCGGACGTCGATGCTGAGGTTGGGGATGTCGTAGGCGCCGGTGGAGGCACCGTGCATGCGGTAGATCGGCCCCGGCATGGGCGAGCGCAGGTAGGCCCCGTAGTCGTCCAGATGATCGAAGGCCAGCGCCGTCACCTTGCTGTCGGCCATGACGGCGGCCCGGGCGGTGGTCACCCGGTTCGGCGCCGAGTTGCCGGCGGTCAGGTGCTCCAGCCGATCCTCGATCCATTTCACCGGCCGGCCGAGCGCGCGCGCCGCCACCGCCATCAGGACGATATAGGGGAAGACGCTCTGCTTGACGCCGAAGCTGCCACCGGAATCCGCCGGCGCCCGGAGCCTGAGGCCCGACCCTGGCACGCGCAGCGCACGCGCCATCACCGGCTGCGTCGTGTAGGGCCCCTGAAAATTGGAGAGGACGTCGAAGCGATCCTGGCCCGGATCGTACTCGGCCACCACGGCGAAGCATTCCATCGGCGTCAGCGAGTTACGCGGGTAGTCGATCTCCAGCTCCAGCACGCGGTCGGCGGCGGCGAAGGCCGCTTCCGGGTCGCCGTAGGAGAACTGCCGCGACGAGACGACGTTGCTACCGACACCTTCGAAGAGGACCGGCGCGTCGGCCTCTGCCGCCGCGCGCGGCGCGACCACGGTGGCCAAGGGCCGGTAGTCGACGCGGACCAAATCGGCACCGTCCTCGGCCAGGTAGCGGTCATCGGCCAGAACCAGCGCCACCGGCTCGCCGACATAGCGCACCCGCTCGACCGCCAGCGACCACTGGTCCATCGGCTGCTTGATGACGATCAGGAAGGGGTCGGAAAGCCGGGCCACGTCCTCGCCGGTCAGCACCGCCACCACGCCCTCCAGCGCCATGGCTGCATCGGCGTCGATGCCCGTGATCTCGGCATGCGCGTGCGGCGAGCGGACGATCGCCGCATGCAGGGTGTCGGCACGGACGGGCAGGTCGTCGACATAGCGGCCGCGGCCGGTCAGCAGGGCTGCGTCCTCGACCCGTTCCAATGCCTGGCCGACATACCCCGTCATCTTCGCTTGTCCGTCTTTCGTTGGTGGACGTCTCGGCTCGAGGGAGCGGTCCGGACGACCCGGACCGACGGGCCATCCTGGCATATCGAATTGGGCAGAGAAATGCCGGGCCACCGATCTCGGCTCAGTAGTCGACCTCGAAGTGGTCGGGGCGGCCGAGCGGCCAGTACTCGCCCCAAGCGCCGGCGCCGCCGTCGACCGGCAGCACGACACCGTTGATGAACGCGCCCGAAGGTGCCGACAGGTAGACGCAGGCCTGGGCGATGTCTTGGACGTGGCCCAGGCGGCGCATGGGGTTGTGGTCGAAGCTGGGTTGTGCCGACTCCGGGTAGTTCTTCAGGCCCGGGCTGGCGATGACACCGATGGCGATGCAGTTGATGCGGATCTCGTGAGGCGCCCATTCGACGGCGAGCGACTGCGAGAGCCCGATCTCGCCGGCGCGGGCGGCGACCGTGTGGGCGATGCCGGCATGGCAGGTTCCCGGCACCGTCACCATGTTGATGATCGAGCCGGGCTGGCCCTGCTCGCGCCACTGCTTTGCCGCCGCCTGCATCATGTACCACGAGCCGGTGAGGTTGGTCTCGACCACGGCGTGCCAACCCTTGGGCGAGATATCGAGCGCCGGTGCCGCGAACTGGCCACCGGCGTTGTTGATCAGAACGTCGAGCCGCCCGAAGCGGTCCCAAGTCGCCGCGATCAGCCGGGCCACCTGATCGGGATCGCGGATCGTCATCGCCCGGGTCAAGCACGGGATATCGAAGGCCGCCATCTGCTCTTCGAACCAGGCCATCTTCGCCTCATCCCGGCTGCAGGAGACGATGCCGGCGCCCAAGCGGCCGAAGAGGACCGCGGTGGCGAAGCCGATGCCGCCGGCCCCGCCCGAGACCAAGACGACGCGGTCTTTGAAGAGTCCCTCCTGAAAGACCGTCGGCAAGGCCGCGACCTCCGCCGGCGTCAGGGCGGCATAGATATCGTCCGCTTGATCGGTCATCGCTTCGCCCCCTTCCCGTCTTCGGCCAAATCAGACGGTAATGTCGCATTCCTCCAGGAACGAGGTCAGCGCCTTCGCGCACTCGACCGGCCGCTCTATCTGCAAGAGATGCCCCGTCTCGGGTATGGCCTCGTAAGCGTAGCCGTGCTCCAGATGCAGCGCCCGGTTGACATGCGCCGTCGGCGGCACCCCCTTCATCTCCGGATCGGCGCCAACCAGCTTCACCGGTCCGCCATAGGCCTCGTAGGGCGGCCAGAGGTCGAGGGTCATCGCCGCCAGATAGATCGAGGCCTCCAGCTCGCGCCGGCAGGTTAGCTCCCAGTCGCCACCGGCCTCTTCCTGGCGCAGGACGGCGCGGGCCATCAGCTCGTGCGCGCCCGGTACCCATCGGCTATGGCCACGGTTCGACGCATATTGCTCGGCCAGCTCCTCAGGGGCGGCGAACCGGTTCGGCCGGGTCATGGCGAAGTCCATCAGCCGGCGCTCGAAGACCTCCATCTTCTCGTAGAGAGGATGGTCGGGGGGCGGCACGTTCGGCGGGTCGTAGAGCACCAGCGCCCGCCAGCGCCAGCCAATCTCGACGGCCTGCTTCATCGCCGCCCGGGCCGACATGGAATGGAAGACGCCGACCGCCTCCTTCTCTCCGAGCCTGTCGTTGACGCCGTGGAAGACGCTCTCCAGGTCGCGCGCCATCTGGGCGTAGTGGTGGCCATCGGCCCCGGTCGGCCGATTGCGGCCATGGTTGCGCATGTCGAAGAGGACGAGGTCGAAACGGTCCAGCAGCAGGCCCCAGAACGGCAGATAGCCGTCGATCGCAAAGCCGTTGCCATGGCTGATGACGAGTCGGACCCCAGCGGGGTCGCCATAGCGGCGAAAATGGATGACGGCGCCGTCATCCATCTCCAGGTCGAAGGTCGCGTTGGGGCTCGGCAACTCCAGGCGCATGGGCTCTCCGGCTGTTTCGGCTAGGGTGCTTCGGACGGCCCCCACTCTAGTGGACGGCGCTGCTGCGGACAACGATGCTCAGGATACCGGCTCGGCGACGGCCACGAGCTGGCCTACCTGGTCCAGGACCAGGTCGCGGATCTCCGGCGCACTGCCGATCGGGCCGGTATAGGCGGCGTCGACCCGGTGGCTGGCGAGTGCGGCGGGAACGTCCTTCTCGCCGTGCATGCCGCGATCGGCGAAGAGGCCGCTCACCACCAGAGGGCCCGGCGGCAGGCCGGCGAGACAGTCGTCCAGCCGCGGCTCTGCCTCGAGAAATGCCACATCGACGGCGGCGAAGCAGCCGTGGCGGGCGATCCGCTCTGCTTGCGCGATCGCGCTTTCCCGCGACCGGGGCTGCCGGGCGGTGCCGTGGCCGACCAGGAGGAGGCGGGTCTCGGCCGCCTGCCAACCGCGCGCCACTGCCGCGGCGAGCGCCTTCGCCGTCAGGACCTCGGCCAGGCCCGCATGTGCGCCCAGGACCGGGGCCACGGTCAGCCGCTCGGCCTCTGCGCCCAAGCCCGCGATCTCTTCCGCCAGCCGCTCCCGCGCCGTGTAGCCGTCGGCCATCAACATCGGGACCAGATAGAGGCGCGGCGCCCCGAGGCCAGCGACGACCTCGGCCAAACGGGGCCGGCCGTGTAGGCAACAGGTCGCGACCTCGGCGAAGCGGCCGGCGGCATCCAGCGCGCGCCCGTGCGCCTCCAAGACGCCGACGCCACCACCGACGCCGTGGCCCCAGAGCACGAGGCCGGCCCGGCCCCGGTCCGGCTCAGTGGCTGGTGCCTTCGGAGAGATGGATCTTGTTATAGACATTGTACTTGCCCGACGGCTTGACGAACGGGATGCGCTTGACCTCCTCCAACGTGGCGGCATCGTAGACCACGATGGCGCCGTCCATATCCCATATGCTGACGAGCGCGAAGCGCCCGTCGCGGGTGAACTCGACATGCGCCGCTACCTTGCCCGGCGCCGGTTTCAGCGTCGCCTT